>JAVBUQ010000070.1:0-16789 GCA_031555185.1 Coriobacteriales bacterium | reverse complement strand
TTGTACAGGTAAGATTCTATGCAGATCTCACCGGTCTGACCTACCTCACATTCGTTGTCATCCTCGTCGAGAATGCGCGTATTGTAAAGCGGCATTGGTTTGCCCATGCTCCCTGGTTTTGGGGTCATGCCAACTCTATTGGCGATGGTCGCAGGCGTCTCAGTTTGGCCAAAACCGTCCATGAGGGTTATGCCCGTAAGTGCCTTCCATCCCTCAAGCAAGTCGGGATTGAGCGCCTCTCCCGCGCAAACACAATACTCAAGAGAAGAAAGCTGATACCTCTCTTTGGGGCCGTTTAGATACATACGGTACATGGTAGGAGGACAACAGAGCGTTGAGACCTGATACTGGTCCACCAATCCCATGAGCTCTTCGGCATCAAACCGGTCATAGTCGTAGGTAAGCACGCAGGCTTCCATGAGAAATTGCCCATACAGCTTGCCCCAGACGGCTTTACCCCAGCCGGTGTCGGCGATGGTAAAGTGTACGCCGCCGTCACTCTTGATATTTTGCCAATGCTTGGCTGTGCCAAGATGCCCCAGAGAATAGCGAGCATCGTGGAGCACCATTTTGGGGTTGCCGGAAGTACCCGAAGAAAAATACGTGATCATGGGTTCGGAGGCTTTGGTGGGTACACGCTCCCACTCTGAGCTGGCTGCTCGCACGCCTTTGTTAAAATCTACCCATCCTTCACGCGGGTCGGATAAAACGCACACCTTCTCCGGTCCGGACAGGACACTGCCAAGTCCGAGCTTCTTTACCTGGCTGAGCTCAGGAAGACCAGGAGTAAGCCCACCACCGCCGCCGTTTACAAGGATTCGCGTTGTAAGCGTAGGGATCACTGGCAGCGCGTTGTCTATGTTCTGTGCGATCTCGCCAACATCGGTAGCAATAACCGTCTTAACATCCGCCAGGTTGATGCGGTATTCGAGGTCGTGCTCCTTAAGCATAAAGGTGGCTGGCACCAGCACGGCACCGATCTTATGCAGTGCCAATGCCGTAAACCAGAACTGGTAATGACGACGCAGGATCACAAGCACCATGTCGCCTTTTTTAACACCTTGCTCTACAAGGAAGTGAGCGGTCTTGTCGCTCCAATACTTAAGGTCGGCAAAGGTAAAGATGTGCTCCTCGCCCTCCGGATTGCACCAGATCATGGCAGGGCGCTCCGGCTCCGCAACAGCAATGTCATCCACCACGTCATAGGCAAAATTGTATTCTTCGGGGCAGTGTACCGAGAACGTCTCGAGTATGCCGTCCTCATCGTAGGTTTCCTCGACGTATGTAAGGTTTATGTTTCGCATGGTAGTACCTTTCTTGCTCCTGACCCACCTCCACTCAGGAGGCCGGGGATTATTCTGGGCTGTTCTCTGTTGGGCAAACGACAGCATATGGATGGTTAAACAGAGTGTGGCACATGCGGTTGTAAAGAGTGCTGCAGGGAGCACATGGCAACAAACTGTGCCGAGGGAGGTGCCAATCACGTACATAAGTCCCTGGAATCAAAGGTGGCGCACAAGGGTGCGCGCGTTTGACTCGTGGGGCTCAGGCGCTGATTGGGCCTCCCTGGGTAATCTCTGAACCCGGCTTGAGAACAACAGCCAGAAAGACGCAGGGTTCACCTCCGGTGGCTATCATGCCATGACCACGGCTTGAGTCATAAAAGACCAGATCTCCTGCCTCAAGCTCCTCAACATGCTCCTCAAAGGCAAACAACAGCTTGCCGGAGATAACATAGTCAAGCTCCTGGCCTTCATGATACGAGAGGTGAATGGGAGCATCCTGTTCGGCCTCGATATAGGGGGCGGTAACGATAAAAGGCTCCGCCAGTTTGTTTTTGAAGAAAGGAGCCTGATGAAGATACTCAAATCCCGCGCGACGTTTGATGACCAGGCCCTCACCTGAACGAGTTACCTCATATCCAGAAAGATGCGGCGCCTCACCGGTAAGCAGCTCTATGACATCCACGCCCAGTGCCGTTGCGCACTTATAAAGGAAGGTAAAGGAGAGGTCATGCTCTCCGCTCTCCTGCGCTTCGTACTCCTGTACGCTACGGCCCGTTGATTGCGCCATCTCTTCGAGGCTGATACCGCTGTCCTCTCGTAAGGATCTAATGCGGTTGACCACCTCTTTGATATCCGGTTCCTGTTTATGCATGTCTCTCCCTCCTTTCTGTTGATTCTTTGAGTCTCATAGCCCTTACGAATACTTACAATGCATGGATATGCACCGTCAATGCATTGTCGCAGTCGAATGTTCCTTGCTCCGGTAACTGTCTACTGAGCCGCTACGCCTTTTGTGCTAATAGGCCCCAGGCTCTCCAGGACACAAGGAATGGTTTCTGACTGACCTCTGATTATGCACGAACATAAAGCTATTATACAAGTGTCATTGCAGGGAGATTTTGTGAGCGGCATCCTGAGCAGGTGTCTTTCACTTGTGGTTGTTGGTCCTTCACACCTGGTTGCTTGCTCTCCGTTACCACTGGCGAGGCGTAGTCGTATCTATCGATAGTCTATAAGACTTTGGAAAGATCCCGCCAAGGCAGCAGCATGCCATGCTGCGTATAGGTCATTCGTTCCTTTCCATCGTAGACTACATAACGCTGGCTCAAAGAGAGCTCAAGCGACTCTGATACCCTATCAAGTGTTGAGAAGTGAGATATCTTGGGAGATCGAGAACTTTTTATTTCCAAAGCGGACTCAACAGAAGCAGGGCTGGTTTCAATAAGCAGATCAATTTCTTGTTTCCTGTTATTTCTCCAGAAAAGTGGTGTTTTGAGGCTGCCTGAGTTATTAAGGTGCTTTTGAGCTTCAGACACAACCATGTTCTCGAAAAGTGCTCCATAAAGGTAATGATCTCGCAGCTGATTGGCATTGGTAAGCCCTAAAAGCGAGCACACAAGCCCTGTGTCCCAGAAGTACAGCTTAGAGGCCTTTACATTGCGACTGGTAACGTTTTTGTGCATCGGCTTAAGAATATTGATGACGTAGCTCGTTTCCAGCACGGAAAGCCAAGATTTAAGTGTTTTAACGTTAATGTCCGCAGCGTTGGCCAGATCTTGATACACCATTAGTTGACCTATTCTTCCTGCAAGTATCTGCAAGAAACGTGTGAAAGTGCTGAGGTCACCAATACGCTTGAGCGTCATCACATCACGCTGTAGGTACGTTTGGATATAAGAAGGATAGTAGTCTATCGGAGCGATGTCCTGATCATACAGTCGAGGATAACCACCAGAGAAAACCCAATCTTCGGTTTTCTCCGGAAGCTTGCCTGCTGATATGAGTTCTTGAGCAGAAAAAGGATAAAGCCTTAAGATGGTGACTCTGCCGGCAAGGCTTTGAGCAATAGCCTCCATCATAAGAAAGTTCTGGCTCCCAGACAGAATATACATACCCGCTTTATTGGTCTCATCTACACGAATTTGGATGTAGGAGAAGAGGTCAGGAAAGTGTTGCGCCTCATCAATAATGGCAGGATAACCAATATCATCTAAAAATCCTTCTGGATCATCTTGTGCCTGTGCAAGTATCAAGGGATTTTCAAGGCTGACGTAACGATATTGGGGAAGGGTAGACTTAAGGAGAGTGGACTTGCCGCTTTGTCGCGGTCCCGTTAAAGATACAACGGGGAGCGTCGTAGTGGCCTTAATAAGCGATAGCTCAATGGCTCGTGGAATCATTTCTGCCTCTGTTGGTACAATATTGGTATTTATATACCAATATTGTACCATATACAAATCGTTTGCAGAAGCAGGTAGGTCAAAATGCTTGAAAAACATGGACACCGGTGGTTACAGGCTACACCCTAAGATCATTAACGTAAAGTACAGCGTACCCGCCAGGCTAACGATACCCGTTTTCGTTGTAGCAGAAATACTATTTTATACTTATATGATTTCTTATGATTTTTTTATTCCTTCTTGGAACGCACGACTCTCTTTACAAAGCAGAACCAGGTACTGCTATTTTGTGTGTTGCCCTACGTTCACAGGCAATAGCAACAGCAAGCTTGAGACGGCTGAGTTGATTGACCTGCGAAACACCCGGGTCATATTCCAAGAAGGTGATGTTGGTATCTGGGTATTCTGCTTTTATCCCAGGTAATGCTCCACGTGCACCCACATGGCTACGCAAACAGCCAAAACTCTGTACAAAGATAAAATCACGTATACCCTGGGCATACAATTTGGGCAAAAGCTCAGGCAGGGGATGCTCACAGGTAAATACCTCATCAAAGCTGGGACATACAGGTACAGCTCCTTCTTTTATGATCCTCTCAAAAAGAGAGTCATTGATTTCTGGTGTGAACAACATGGCTGCGTTTCCAAGCACACCAATACTGGGAGCATGGGGCACGTGGTTGGGTGTATCAAAGTGGACTGACTCACAACCAGGAAGAAGCACAGGCGCATTGGTATTGTCTGCTGTAATAGCAATGCGCTTTCCTCTGGGCAAAGCCTGGTTGAGCACCCCCTCCAGCTCCGCGCCGCGGCAGTTCTTGCACAAGGCAGGAAGGATACATCGATACTCCCCCTCTAGCGCTTCCATAAAACGCAACACCTGTCCACCCAGTGCAAGCATGTGATAACACAGGTCGTTGTCCAGGGTTGCAAGTCCGTACTCGACGTCTGCAGAGGACACCGCAGGCAAGAGGATGTCCTCTCCTCGCTCAGAAAGAACACGTGAAGGCAGAGAGCCAGGAATAAGGATCTCAGGAAGGGTCTCGCAAGAAACGGTGCTCTCCGGGACGGTGTTGCAGGAAACGGTGCTCTCCGAAACGATGCCACGAGAAACGGGAGCAATTCTCACAGCGGGGTGTGCCACGGTTTCCTTGGCTTGCCTTACCTTTGGTTGTAAGCTGCGCCTGGCCATGGGTCTCTGAGGCGCTTGAGCGTCATGTTTTGCACCAGCATACCCATCCTCTTCGGTTTGCATGTTGCTCAGAGCATAATCCAATGAGCGGAGGCGTATACGCAGGGTAGCCGGTTCTACCATCTCATCAAGTTTTATGGCGGTATAGGGCTTGCCTGCTGCCTGGATGATCTGTTTGATCGTCGTAATAGTGAGCGCATCCACTCCGCAGCCAAAGGAATGAAGTTGTATCGCATGCAACCGGGGATGATCGGCAACAAATTCGGCAACGCGATACAGACGCGCTGCCTGTGTCCAACTCGCCGCAGGCTGGCTGGGTAGTTCTCCCTTGTCGGAGCGGCTGGACAGTGTTGCCTTATCACAAAGGCTGAACAGGGCACTCTTTTCAGGCAAATTAAGCTCAGACCAGGTCTGTGCCACCTGTTCCAAGCTGGCAGAGCTGAATACCGAGTATCCCAGCTCACCCAGCAGACGATCTATAGTGTGATTAATACCCGGATCGTTATGGTAGGGATGGCCCAGTAAGACGATACCAATACCACCTTCTTGCTCAAGGCGCAACAGTTCGGCTTCTGCCTTTGACCAGAGCTCTTCGTGATAGTGCTGCTCAGCGGTCTGTGCTGCTACAAGCGCCGCTTTAATAGTTTCTTCAGACGCAGGTATTCCTGCCTGCCTCAACAGCTCGCGCACATCTGAGAACTGGGGCAGAGGCCCGGTGATAGCCGTGGAGAGTAGCGTGGCTCTTCCCTCCGAAAAAGCTAAAACGTCGTGAGTGGCAAGATGACCATAGCTGCAGGAAACGGGGCATTCCATACCTTCTGCCTTTTCAAAGGTGGGCATGAAGAGGTACTTCGCACCATCGGCAATAAGCTGGTTAATATGTCCATGCATAAGTTTTGCCGGATAACATACCGTCTCGGAAAGCACCGCTGCAGCGCCTTTTCGATAGATCTCGGCCGATGACTGTTTTGGCTGCAACACGGTAAAGCCCAATTCAGAAAAAAGCGCCTGCCAATATACGTAGTGTTCATAGAGATTAAGTACAGGGGGAATACCAAGAAGATGTGCCGCTTTGGAAACAGCCTCCGCACTTTGAGCCCCTGCACTTAGAGTCTCTGCACTTAGAGAACTGTCTCCCTGCACAGCATCTTTGGAGACACCCTTCTGTGACGGGTTCTCCTCTGACAATCTCTTTGAAGGCACTGTCTGCCTGAATAGTCTTTGTTCATACGCCATCAGATTAACCGTGCGCTCTGCGGGTTGCTTCTTTAGTGTGGCAGCCTGATTCAATTGAGCGGCAGCCCAGAGTGCACCCCGCTCACAGCGGTTGCCGCTCACAAACACGCTGTCTTCCGACCTGATCTGTCGTTCGCTTGTATGCAAGCGGCTCGTCCTGTCCAAAAGCCTTTCCGAAAGAGTAACAGGCCTCCTGTTTTCATCGTCAAAAGAGAAGCTGTTTACAGCCAGATTGCAGGCATTAGTGCAGGCCTCGCAACGCAACGTACTCTGTTTCTGTTTGAGTGTTGCCAGTTCATAGGAGTTGAGGATGGTGGAGCTGGGGGCTAAGGAATGTTCAAAGTATTCATCGCGGGCTAAAAGCGCTGCACCATAGGCTCCCATGAGGTTGGCTATATCCGGGCGTACGACCTCAAGACCACTTTCCAGCTCAAAAGCGCGAAGCACCGCATCGTTCATGAAGGTACCACCCTGCACCACTACCCTCTCGCCCAGCTGGGAGAGATCATTGATACCCATGACCTTATAAAGCGCGTTGCGCACAACAGAATAGGCAAGCCCGGCACTGATATCAGCTGTGCTCACACCTTCTTTTTGGGCGTGGCGCACACGAGAGGTCATAAACACCGTGCAGCGTGTACCCAGGTCAACCGGGTTCTCAGCCTTCAGCGCCTCACTGGCAAATGACCATTTCGTGTGACCAAGGGAGCGGGCAAAACCCTGAATAAGCGCGCCGCAACCACTGGAACACGCCTCATTTAGCATGATGTCATCTATCTGCCCTGCTTTGAGACGTAAGCATTTAATGTCCTGTCCTCCAATGTCCAGAACAAAGCTGGCATCCGGGCAGAACTCCTGAGCCGCCCGCAAATGAGCCACGGTCTCAACCATACCGGACTCCAGATGAAAGGCCGCCTTAAGCAACTCCTCACCATACCCACACACCAGACTGCGCCGTACGGTAGTGAGGGGCGTACCATCGTATTCGTGCGGCGCTGCCCGATAGAACTCGTCGAGGACTTCTCTCATGGTCTCAACCACATCGCCCTGATTGTTCTCATAGGCGCTGTAGAGCAGCTCGCCTTGTGTGTTTATCGCGACCAGTTTGAGTGTTGTAGAGCCGGCATCAACTCCAAGGAAGATGTCTCCCTCATAATCCATAAGACGAGAACGGGTTATCTTGTTTGTTTCGTGACGCTCTGTAAAAGTGGCAAGTTCCTCCGCGTCTGCAAAGAGGGCGGGCAATCGTCCAAGTGTTCCCTCCTGCTCCCCCGGAAGCGCGTCTATGCGATCTTTGAGAGACTGGAGCGTGAGCACCTCTTGAGTTGTGTCGTGAGACTCTTGTTGAGATTCTTTTTGAGATGTCTCTTGAGATGAGAGCTGGAGGTTTTCTGTGCAGGAGCCTTGCTCGCTTGCCCCAGGGATGCCGCGGAAGCTTGTCTCAGCAGAATAGAAACCATCCCCGGTTGTATCCCAGAGGCTGTACCCGGTTGTGTCCCCCGCAATAAGTGCGGCGCCGGAAGCCACAAAGAGATGGGCGTTCTCTGGTTTGCATGTTTGGGCATGAGTCAATCCCAGCGTCTTACGAAAACGCTGGATCAATTCTGAGTAAACCTCACACGGCCCGCCTAAGAAAGCCACCTTGCCTTCGATGGTTCGGCCACAGGCCAGCCCCGAGATAGTCTGAGTAACAATTGCCTGCATCACCGAGGCGGCTATATCGCTCTTGCGCGCGCCCGCGTTGATGAGCGGACGTACATCCGCCTGGGCAAAAACCGCGCAACGCGAGGCTATGGGATAGATATGCGTATGAGCCGCCGCCAGAGCATTAAAGTCCCGCGCTTTAACACTGAGCATGCCGCACATGAGATCGAGAAAACCACCTGTGCCGCCTGCACAGCTGCCATTCATCCTCTCTTCTACGCTGCCACGCAAAAAAAGTATTTTGGCATCCTCGCCGCCTAGTTCAATAGCAACATCCACCTCAGGCAGATAAACCTGCAAGGCACGCCGCGAGGCAATGACCTCCTGCGAATACGACAGCCCAAGGTCCTGGGCAAACCGCATACCCGCCGAGCCCGTTACACACACCTGCACCGGGCAGTCTCCAAAACGCCATATGGTATTGCCAAGGAGCTCGCTGAAGGTCTGCAGCACATTGGAGCGGTGCAGACTGTATTGCGAGAAGACAATCTTATTCTTCTCGTCCAGTAAGACCATTTTGGCGGTCTTGGATCCTATATCAATACCGAGGCGATACAAGGTACTCCTACCATTCACACGTATGAAATGTTAGCCACTTAAACAGGCACATCCCTGCTGAATCTGTCATAACTAAGCATACCCCAAGATCTGAAAAACAAATAAGGCAACGGTGAGCCCTATGACCACTATTATTGTTAATAAACTTAGCACATTACTGAGTCGACCATTACGCTCTGAACCCATAACGTTACGGTTGTTTGCTATGAGTATCAAAAAGATAAGCAATACCGGCAGGAGAACACCGTTGATGACCTGAGAGGTAAGCATGATGGACATGAGGTCAATCTGGGGTATAAGCACAAAAACACACGAGAGAGCAATGATGCCGGTGATGATGCCCTTATATACCGGAGCCTCGCTCCAGGATGCGTTTGAGCCTCGCTCCCAACCAAAAGCCTCGCAAATAGCATAGGAAGTCGTAAGCGGCAGCACGCAGGCGGCGAGAAAAGAGGCGCCCACCAGCCCGGCTCCAAACAGATACTCCGCCGCGGGACCTACCGTAGGCTCAAGGGCTTTAGCCGCATCGGCTGCATCGGTAACAACAATGCCCTGCTCATAAAGCACCGTTCCGGTAGTGATCATGATAAACCACACCACTAAACAGGCTACTACTGCGCCACTGATAACATCCACACGCAAAAAAAACAGGTCCTTGATGGTGGAGCCTTTCTCCACCACGTTTGATTGCCCAAAAAATATCATCCATGGTGCAACGGTGGTGCCGATAATGGCAATAATGAGAGAAGTAAATCCGGCATCAGGCACAAAGCTGGGAACAACCGTATGCACTGCCACCTGTCCCCAGTCCGGTTTGCTTACAAAGGCGGCTACCACATAAACCAAAAACACCAGGCTGATAATCAAGAAGATACGCTGCGTGCGTTTATAGGATCCCCCCATCAACAGTGCCCAGACTGCCAGGCCGGCAATAGGCACCGCAATATATTTATTGACACCAAAGAGCTCCATGCCAGCCGCAATGCCGGCAAACTCCGAAAGCGTAGTGGCACTGTTTGCTATCGCCAATGCCAGCATGGCAAGAGTCGTGAGCCTGATACCAAAACTCTCGCGGATCAATGAGGCAAAACCTTTGCCGGTTTTTGCACCCAGACGGGCGGCACACTCTTGTACAACCATCAAAAACACCATCGCCACCGGCACTGCCCAGAGCACGTTGAGCCCGTAGCTTGACCCCGCTACCGAGAACGTGGAGATGCCACCGGCGTCGTTACCGGCCAGCTCAGCAACGATCCCAGGCCCGGCTGAGGCCAGGATCAGAAGGATCAGTGGTTTCTTTTTTGTCTTTGTTGTCTCTTCGGGCATGGCAGTTCTCTCATCATGCCACATTCAAAATTTGGACGAGATAGGTCAGACCAAATTGAACTGCCAGAGCAAACAGCATGACCACAAAGGTAATGGCGGTATTGGAGAGCTGCTTTCCTTTATCCAGACGGCGGCGACCATACACAGTCACCAACGTTGAGCAGATCGTTACCAAACAGGCAGCAGCAACAGCGGGCAAGCAGGCATCTGTAATCTCAGTAATAAGAGGCTGCGTTATCGCCTGCGCATAAGATGATGAATCCTGGCCACTCGTTACAGTGGTTAATGCCTCCGTATTTACTTTTAAGGCTCCGGCAAAAGCCAGACTGAGCAGGGTCCCCAAAACGGCAATGACCAGCGTTACTATCACGTTACGCCCAAAGAGTTTACCCAGGCTCCCGCTGGATGAAGGTCCGCCGTAATCCATGAGGTCGCTGGCAGCAAAAGACACCGCGTTGTCAGCCAGAAGCAGCACAAAGGGTGCAAAGATGAGAGCTCCTACAAAATACTCAAACCCGCCGGCCATAACCACCATAAGCGTGAGCGCAACCCACACAACAAACCACATCATACGCCTGAGGAACCACCTGAGAAGAGAGCCTGTGCTCATGTGCTCCTCATCGCGATTGCCGCCTGTTGCCGCACCCGCGATTTGCAAGTCTTCGGAATGTTCTTCTTCCATAACCTCCAGGGCATCATCCACCGTAACGATACCCAGGAGTTTTTTATTCTCATCCACAATAGGAAGGGCAAAAAACCCATACTTTGAGATGATGTCGGCAGCTTCTTCCTGATCCTCATCCGGGCCGGCGGTTATCAGATCACGTTCGGCCAACTCGTGCACTTTGGTGTCGGGAGCAGCAAGCACCAGTGAACGCAAGCTCAGTGCGCCTGTTAAAACTCCCTGGGCATTGACCGTATAGATATAACTGATAGATCCAAATTCCTCGCTTACTGAGCGAAGCTTTTCAATGGTCTCGGCAACCGTACAGTCTTCAGAAACACTCACAAAATCTGTGGTCATGATGCCGCCGGCAGTCTTTTCTTTGTAACCAAGCAGCGAGCGGATGCGGCGACTATCCTGTACGCCCATCAACCACAGTAGTTTCTCTGCTTTTTCATATGGCAGGTCACCGATAATGTCGGCTGCGTCATCCGGGTCCATGGAGGCCAGAAGCTCAGATGCCTCGGACTCGCTCATGTCATCGATGAGATCGGTCTGATATTCATCATCGAGTTCGCTCATCGTCTCGGCTGCCTGCTGAGAATCCAGATGATCAAAGACTTTGGCGCGTTGCTGGGGTTCTAATTGTTCGAGGATGTCAGCTACGTCAGCGGGGTGGAGTTCGTGCAGGCGCTTATGCGACATAGAAAGCTTGAGGGAGGAGAGGTCTCTGTCCACGAGCTCCATGTAGTTCCAGGCAATGATGTTTTCTTCAAGGGGATGGCGTATGAGCTTGCAAACCCCCGAAACAAGCTTTTCCAGCCAGGGAGCAAGCGAGCGCAAAATACCAAGCACCCCTACCTCCGCACCGAGCAAACGCAGCTGCTGGGCGCTCTGGCTTATTTTGAGATCGTTGACCCGTACTACTTTAAGCCCCTGCGTGTCCACGATCTGTTTGTTGAGGAGATCGCGGGCAAGCAGGAGCTCATCAGGTTGCAAGTAAGAGAATCGTATATTGTGGCTCGCAGTGTTAAGCACCACTTTATTGCCATCATACTCGCTCACATACTTACGCCAGCTCACCATAAAAGGTGTTTTAGACGGACCTTTAAAGGCCACAGACGTAATGCGCGGAAACACCTCGCCGGTTTGGATGGCGAGGTCGTTGATCTTACCGATCTCTACGCCGTCGGCATCAATAACCGGGCGCGAGAGCATTTGGGATAGATAAGGCAATGGAAGTCTCCTTTCCCGTATGGCGGCGTTGTCCCACGGCCACCGTCAGAAGGAGACGAGGCAGGAAAGCCCTGATGTCTTGCTGTACACCTGACTGTGAATCAGTTTGCCCCAGATCTGTTTGGGCAAGCGTTGGCACTACTTATAGTAATGTCAGCGTTTGCTCGGGCAGAACTGGGGCAAACTGGCCACAAGATGGCGCGCAGTGAATAGCTCAGTGCTTCCCCAGGGGACTAACAACTGTGAGGATGGTCTAAACCGCTCACCAGAGCCCTTTCTCTTGGCCAATAAAAAACGCGGACACAGGTGTATGTTATACTTCCACCTGTATTAGGTGTCCAGGGGGACTACCTAAAGCGGGTAATGATCCGTCCGCATGCACCCAGTATGTGGATGCGACGTAGCTATTTTAGCCTTTTTAAGGAGAAATGCAAAATTATGAACGAACAAAACACACAGGCACCTGATGAAACTACTTCGCCAACCGCACAGGAGACTGCACCTGAGAAAAAAGAGAAGAAGAATCACACCGCACTTAAGGTTCTGCTGTGGATTGTAGTGATTCTTGTGGTGGTAATTCTTGGTTTGGTGATCTCTGCCTGGATCGCTGGATTCAGTTCGGTGTTTGAGATGATCGATTGGATCATGACCCAGATCTGAGCACCAGATTCGCGGCATCCTTCTCACTAAAAACGTCATCAGGGATCCTGTTACAAGTTATCTGGTCACTCCCCTCTGAGGCGGCCAGGGCATTTCGACCCTCACAGCTCGCTATCGCTCGGAGCTAGCTCGAATAGCTATCGCTAGCACTGAAAACCAGTAGAAAGCGAGCGGATCTCCTCGCTGCTCGCTCATTCGGCTCTCAATTCCCGGGCCGCTTCAGAGGGGAGTGACCAGAAACGGTTACAAGTCGCACTCTCCGATTTTTCAGATCCTGCCTTGACTTTGCGGTCTAAAGGAGTTACCCTTGTCTAACATATTGTTTGGCGTGGCTAACTTCTTGCAGGAGGCAGTTCCTATGGCACTGACAGAGATTACAACATGCGATACGTATCGCATTAAACGCATTCAAGGCGACAGCAAGGTGCGCCGTCACCTTGAAGACCTTGGTTTTATCCCCGGCGAACGGGTAGAGGTTGTAAACCGCGCGCACAGTGGGTTAATCGTCAACATAAAGGGTTGTCGTGTTGCAGTCAACAACGATGCTGCCGCGATGATCCTCGTATAAAGGGCAAAAGACAAAGGCAGGATACATAATGAGAACCTTGGACATGGTAAAGACTGGTGAGACCGTTGCCGTAAGCAAGCTGAGTGGCGAGGGAGCTATCAAGCGACGCTTAATGGATATGGGCATTACCAAAGGAACAGATGTGTTTGTACGCAAACTGGCCCCTCTGGGAGATCCGGTTGAAGTTACCGTGCGTGGATATGAGCTGAGCCTTCGCAGGTCAGAAGCCCAACTCGTAGAAGTTGCATAAGCGGCAGAGAAGCCCTTGTTTTTAGCGAGGGCTTTATTTAGCATCTTGAGTTAGCCTAGACTAACTTATTGAGAACCAGACAGATCCTGAGACAGAGAAGACGGAGAGGAACACGTAATAATGGCAATAACAATTGCATTGGCAGGCAATCCAAACACCGGCAAGACGACGCTTTTCAATGCCCTTACCGGCAACAATCAGTTTGTGGGCAACTGGCCGGGAGTTACCGTTGAGAAGAAAAGCGGACGCCTCAAGGGAAACAAAGAAGTACAGATAGTAGACCTTCCTGGTATTTACTCCCTCTCCCCTTACACACTGGAAGAGGTCATTGCACGTAACTACCTGCTTAACGAGCGTCCGGATGTAATCATAGATATAGTCGATGGCTCCAACCTGGAGCGCAACCTCTACCTTACAATGCAGCTCCTGGAGCTTGGTGTGCCGGTAGTTGTAGCTATCAACATGATGGACGTTGTACAAAAAAACGGCGACATCATCAGTGTGCAGAAACTTGAGCAGCAACTTGGCTGCGCTGTAGTGGAGATCTCGGCCCTTAAGAGCCGGGGTATCGAGACGCTCACAAAGGCTGCTCTTGCAGCGCACCATGAGAGCGCACACAATATTGCCAGACAAGACAGGGCAAGTCGCTACTTTTCTTCGGGCCTTGAAGAGGTTATAACGCATATCCAAACGATGCTTCCAACAGAAGTCAAAACGGAGGAGCAACGCTTTCTTGCCGTCAAGGTATTTGAAAGAGACGAAAAACTAAGCGAGCTTGTTGCGGCCAGTAAACAAACGCATGCCGATAAAAACTCCGAAGAGACTGCCGAGGCAGCAGCCCTCAAGCTAAAAGCAGAGCCGAGAATCAAGGCGTATGAACAAACTCACGATGACGACTCAGAAAGCCTCATCATCAATGAGCGCTATGAACATATCTCACAGATGATGGATGATGTGCTTCTCCAAAAGCATGCCAGCAAAACCACCATCTCAGACAAGATTGATAAGGTCGTTACCAACCGTGTCCTGGCTTTACCTATCTTTGTAGTTGTGATGTTTCTTGTGTATTTTCTCTCGGTTACTACCGTAGGTGGGCTTGTGACCGGTTGGGCAAACGACGGAGTATTTGGCGACGGCTGGTTTCTCACCGGAGAGCCGGAGGCATATACCGAGGTCTATACCGAATATGAAGACGCTCAGCTCGCCGTTGAGGCCTTTGATAACGCGGCAATAGATGCTGGGCTTGATCCGGAAAGCGCCACCTTTGTCAGTGAAGCAGAAGCTGCGGGAATCGTAGGGTCCTTTGATGCCTACGATGATGAAACAGGCCTTAACGAAGTAGTAGAAGTTGACACCGCAACCTATGAAGCCGCGCGTGCGGTTGAAGAGCCTGATCCTGCCACCTATGGCATATGGATACCAGGTATTCCTGTGCTCGTTGAAGGTTTTCTGCTTTCTATTGATGCCGCAGACTGGGTACAGGCACTGGTACTTGACGGCATTGTCGCTGGTGTAGGTGCCGTACTCGGGTTTGTACCTCAGATGTTCGTACTCTTCTTGCTGTTGGCACTCCTTGAGCAGTGTGGTTATATGGCGCGTATTGCGTTTATTCTCGACCGTGTCTTCCGCCGCTTTGGCCTTTCAGGAAAGTCATTTATCCCTATTCTTATCGGCACCGGTTGCGGTGTGCCGGGCATCATGGCCTCTCGAACCATTGAGAACCAAAACGACAGGCGTATGACAATCATGACCACCACGTTCATACCCTGCAGTGCCAAGCTACCGGTTATCGCCCTCTTTGCAGGTGCTATTTTTGGCGGTGCCTGGTGGGTAGCACCATCGGCCTATTTCCTGGGTATCGCTACCATTTTGTGCTCCGGCATTATCTTAAAGAAGACCCGTTTCTTTGCTGGTAATACCGCACCGTTCCTTATGGAGCTACCGGCGTATCATTTACCCAGGGCCTCATCTGTCTTACGCAGTATGTGGGAACGCGCCTGGTCGTTTATCAAACGCGCCGGAACCATTATCCTTGTGGCCACTATCATTGTCTGGTTTATCTCAAGCTATGGATTCACAGCAGAAGGTTTTGGCCCGGTAGAGAGCGACGATTCCATTCTGGCAGCTATCGGAGGCCTCTTTGCCTGGATCTTTATGCCACTTGGGTTTGGCAACTGGGAGGCAACTGCGGCATCAATCAGTGGACTTGTTGCCAAGGAGAATCTGGTGAGCACCTTTGCCATTCTCTATGGAAGCGAGGGGCATTGGTATGCCACCCTCCAGGCAAGTCTTGGCTTTGCCGCGGCTTATTCGCTTCTTGCCTTTAATCTGCTCTGTGCTCCGTGTTTTGCCGCCATGGGTGCCATCCGGCGCGAAATGAACAACGCCAGGTGGACAGCCGCGGCAATAGCCTATCAATGCGGCGTAGCCTGGATTGTGGGGCTGTGGATCTTTCAGTTTGCCGGTCTTGCCACCGGAGAAGTTGGCGTTAACGTCTTTACCTTTGTTGCCGCGGCAGCCTTTCTGGTGTTTCTCTACCTGCTCTTTCGCCCGCAAAAAAGGCGAGAGCGTAAAACCAGCACAAGCAGCAAGGCTCTCGACGCAGCATAATACATACCCTGGTGGTGGGCTGTTCAAGCTCACCACCAGTACCGTAGTGGCGGCTGGTTCAAGCTCACCGCCCGTACCCTGGTGGTGGGCTGCCTCTGCTCACCACTACCAAAACGACAGGAGTGATCAACATGACATCAGGGACAATAGCGGTTGTTGTTGTGCTTGCCCTTATAGTAGGAGCAATTATCTATCGCTGGATTAAGGCGCGAAAGGCTGGTATCAATCCTCATTGCAGTGGGTGCAGTGGATGTAGCGGAAGTTGTGGATGTAGTGCGCGCACAACAAACAGTGACGACGCAACCTGTGGTTCTCTGCCTTCAGAACTGGAGCCAGAACTCCTGAACAAGCATCATGATACCAACGGTCGCAAGAAGTATGGCAAAAACCGCTCGCATGGGTCGCTCTGGCAACCTGTCAATGAGCCAGGCGCCCAGCTGTGCTCCTGGGATGGTGCCAATCATGATCGCAACACCATAGATCCACTCAATATGCCCCAGAAAAGCATGTGAGAGGATACCGGGAATAGAAATAAGCGCAATAGCAACCAGCGATGTGCCGGCAGCCTTCTTAAGCGAGAAACCCAGGTAGGCTACGCAGAAGGGTACGATGATAAACCCGCCTCCTACCCCTACAATACCGGCTACTCCCCCGGCAACAAGGCCGATGATCACGGGGAGGACAACAGTGTACAGTGTCTTTTTCTGAGCAGCCGTCTCCTCTTGCTCTTTTTCTTCAGCAACCATCGCCTCTTCTTTGGAGATTATGGTAGGCTTTTTTCCCGATGCCTCATATGAAGTCGTAGGTACCCCTCCTGCCGAGCCTGTCTGTGCGGCGTTTGCAGAAGTGGCGTTTGCAGAAGTGGCGTTTGTCCGAGCAGAAATCTCCTTGCTCTTTCTTCGATCCAAAATCATGGTGCGCACCATCATGCCCACTGAGAATAAGATAACCACCACGGTGAGTGCCACGACAATAGAGGCCGGTATACTGGCCGAGAAAAGAGAGCTCACTACACAGGCAGCAGCACCCGTGCCCCCCATGATCAAGCCAACTTTGAGTGACGCGGTTTTTTGGCGAATATGCTTGATAGATCCGGAGAG
>JAVBUQ010000012.1:0-3257 GCA_031555185.1 Coriobacteriales bacterium | reverse complement strand
AACGAGTATCCTCTCGTGCGAGGCGAGGAATTCGGCGGCAAGGTCACCTCCAAAGGGATAGGGTGCCCCGATCTTCATCACATCATACATTCCGAGAAGGTCAAGCTGTTCTAAGGCATCGAGCAAATATGCCCAGGACATACCGCCGGCAACAAAGCCTGTTTGTGAAGGCGTCTGCGCGGCGGCAACGATGTAGTTCAGCGCCGAAAAACCAGGATCGGCAGCAATAGCTGCGAGCCGTTCTGGTAAGTCGTGATGAGCTTTATGCGCCAACGAGGGAAAGATAATCCATCGGGGGTCTCGTGCAAAGCCCGTTATCTCGTGAGGCGTGTACGTTTCAAGGACCTGCACTGGCGCGCTGCCATGGCATACGCGGGTAGTGGAGCGCACGATCACGGGTGTGTCGTATGACTCAGAAAGCTCAAAGGCCTGTGGCATCATGGAATAGAGCTCTTCAGGTGAGGCGGCATCCAGTACCGGCACTTTGGCAAATTGGGCAAACTGTCGTGTATCCTGCTCGGTCTGAGAGGAGATAGGCCCTGGGTCGTCGGCCACATAGAGTACGAGGCCACCTTTGACCCCCAGATAGGCGATGGTTAAAAGTGGATCGGTGGCCACATTGAGCCCTACTTGCTTCATGGTCACCAGAGCCCGTGCCCCGCTCAAAGAGGCGCCAAAGGCAACTTCCAAAGCAGCCTTCTCATTGACTGACCACTCAATATGCGGCGCCTGTTCTAGCGATATCTGGCCGCGCGCAACAGCATCTCTGACAGAGCGCGAAGCCGTTTCTATCAGTTCGCTCGAAGGAGTGCCGGGATAGCCGCAAATAACATTGACACCGGCGGCGAGTGCACCATATGCGGCAGCGGCATTGCCCATAAGCAGTTTCTTATCCATGACAGATATTCTAACAGTTGCAGACTGCAGGGAGGTGTAGAGCATTGCCTGTCCTTGATAGTAGCAGGAGCGATGATTGGCGCAGAGTGCCCATGATGCAGAAAAGGGCCGTGAGGCCCCTTTCATACACACCAGGAGATGTCAGAGCTTAGTTCTGAACGACTTCAACAAGTGTGATCTCAAAATACAGAGTGGAATCAGCGGGAATGGAGCCGTGATCTGCACTGCCGTACCCAAGAGAAGGAGGTATGACAAGCGTACGGGTACCGCCAACCTTCATTCCAACGACACCAGCATCCCAGCCTTTGATGACCTTGCCGATACCCAGAGTAAACTCAAAAGGATCGCTGCCTTCAACGTTGCTGTCAAAAACCGTACCGTCTTCAAGTGTGCCGGTGAAGTGAACACGGACCGTAGAGCCAGAAACTGCCTCAGCTCCGTCGCCTACCACATCGTCAGTGATGACAAGCCCCTCGGCAAGAGCAGCCTCTACCGCTTCGGGAGAGCTGAGATCCGCCACGGTTTCTTCTTCTGTAGCAGTATCATCGGTGGCATCGGCGCTCTCCGCCAGGCTCATGTCAACGTTATAAGGAACATCTTCAGGCATGTCATTGATGACAATATCAGCATTGTCCACGAGCTCGGTAAGGTAATCCTGGAATGCCAAACCCTTATTGTTGTCCGACCAAAGCTGTGTATACTGGTCAAGGATATCTTCGGGGATTGCGCTCAAGTCAACATCCTCAACCGGTACGGTAACTGTTTCGGTCGTAGCTGCCTCGGCACCCTCGGCAGCAGCCGCCTCGTCGGCAGCCGCCGTCTCATCGGTAGCAGCAGTCTCATCAGCAGTGCCTTCAGTAGCGTCGACTTCAGGCGTTACCTCTTCTGTAGCGTTTGCCTCAGACTCTAAGGCAGGAAGCGTGTAGCCTTCCACCGCGGTGGGATTATCTGCTATGAACTGGGTCAGTTCTTCGTCGGTTGGCTCAACGGTATAGCTTTCATAAAGCTGGTTGGTAAGATCATTTACCACAAGCATGGCGCGATACGCTGCTTCGTCCTTGTAGCCATACTGCTGAAGGGTCGCAAGCCAGGCTTCATCGTCAGCAGATCCTACGGTCTCTTTTGTTTGAGCGACCTGCTCATCAATCGCGGCTTCATCTACGGTAAAACCCTGAGCCTCAGCTTCCTGGGTTATGACAATATCACTGGCTTTAGAATCAATGACCGTCTCGCGCAATGACTCCGGCGTGAGACCGCTTGAGGCGAGGGCCTGGGCCCACATCGCGGGGTCGCTGTACTCTTCGTTCTGCGCGCGCATAGCCTCAATGGTATCGGTGACATCCTGTTCCATTATCTGGGTACCATTGACTGTCGCCGCCACACTGCCACCACCACCATCACAAGCGGTAAATGCAAAAAGCGTTGTCACAAGTGACAGGCTCAGCGCAGCAGTGAGTAGTAACCTGGTTTTTTTCATGGTTTTTTCTCTCCCTTTCACGTGCGCCAAGACCCCTCAGCGCAGGTATAGATAAACAAATGAACGTTTATTTTGGCACAATGAGTCATTATTGGAAAGCATATTCACTTACTGATACCAGCAGGTAACATTTCGAGAAGATCTTTAAGCTTTGTGGAGATACTGTAGAGAAACGAGTGGAGAAAACCTCCACACGTTTGCGATCTTCTCACTACCTCTGCACATAAGGTGTTGTAGAATAGCGAGCTACGTCTTTCTGAGGGTGTTATACTCTCAGTAAGTCCTTTAAGCACCCAGGGATGGGTCGAGACCTCAAGGCAGGTGATAGTTATGAGCAAGACTGAAGAGTCCAAGCAGGCCGAGCAGGCCATGGACGCAGGAGCGAAAAGCGCCATAGGCGCTAAAATAACGGAACTCAGGGAGGCTCTGCTGCTGTCGCCAGAAGACCTTGCTGAGCGTTGTGGATGCGACGTTACCGTCATCTACGACCTGGAAGCCGGCGCGCTTGCCCCCTCACTTGCCCCCCTTATCAAGATAACGCGAGCATTGGGAGTACGCCTCGGAACGCTGCTTGATGATGACGAGAATCTTGGACCTGTGCTCACGAAGGCAGACGACTATCAAAACACTACTCGCCTCAAAGGCTTGGAAACGCATTCGGATGCGGGAGAACTCACATTTGCCGCACTTGCTGAAGGAAAGGCTTCACGCCATATGGAGCCCTTCTTTATCACCCTGGAACCCTCTGAGGTGCTGGAGCATACGTTGAGCGCTCATGAGGGTGAAGAGTGGTTATATGCACTGGAAGGCCCACTGGAGATAGCCTATGGCAAGGATCTTTATGTGCTGGAGCCGGGAGATTCCATTTATTACGACTCTATCG
>JAVBUQ010000051.1:0-8646 GCA_031555185.1 Coriobacteriales bacterium | reverse complement strand
TGCCATCTACAAAAGCCAGGAGAGAACACTCCGGCCCGGTCATATACTCCTCAATGACCACCTTTGCTCCAGCAGTGCCAAAACGACCGGCAAAGCATTCGCGCACCGCTTCTTGAGCCTGCTCATCGGTCTCGGCCACCGTGACACCCTTGCCCGCTGCCAAGCCGTCGGCCTTGACGACAATGGGGGCCGGGTGTTGCTTCAGATACGACAAGGCAGCAGCCTCATCTTCAAACACCTTATACTCCGCTGTAGGGATCTCATGTTTGAACATCAGATCCTTGGAGAACTGCTTAGAGCCCTCAAGGATCGCTCCTGCTGCGACCGGGCCAAAACAATCAATGCCTGCTGCCCGCACCGCATCGGCAATGCCTGCCACCAAGGGTGCTTCAGGGCCTATGACTACTAGACCCACCTTATTGACCTGAGCAAACTGCACGACAGCCGTGCTGTCCATCATGTCAAGGACAACATTGGTCGCGCCCGGAGCGCTCCCCCCATTGCCGGGCGCCACAAAGATATGCTCCGATTGTGGTGAGTTTGCCAGTGAGCATACGATTGCGTGCTCCCTTCCACCACTGCCTAAGACTAAGATATTCATTGCTCTCCTTATACTCCTTTGAACAGCTCAATCAAATTACGATAGACCTCTTTACGCATAGCTACTCTCAGAACTGTCACAACAACCCTATCGTCATCAATTCTGACAATAATCCTGTAGGAACCCACACGATAGCGCCAGCCCTCCTTGATTTCAGTGAGAGGCTTTCCTCCGGGAATGTCTCGAGGATCGTCGCAATCGTTGAGGTTTTCATCAAGCCATTTAGACAGTAGATACTGTTGCTTCCTGTCGAGTTTTTGAAGCTGCTTCTCCGCCTGCTTGGTCAGTACCAGCATGTACGACATTACAGGCCAAGCCTCGTCTTAATCTCAGCCCAGCTCGTATATTCGCCATCGTCCTCGGCAAGCGCCTCATTGTAAGCCTTTATATCGTAATACTCTTCAAGTTTTTCCAGAACTGCTTCTCTGACGACATTAGAAGGAGTAGTGCCGATGAATCCTGCATAGGCATCAATGAGTTCTCGTTCTTCAGGTTCAAAGCGAATATTAAGGGTGGCTGCCTTTGCCATGGTGTGTCCTTTCACTCAGTCTGTATATTGTAGCACATTGTGCCACAGTAGGCGAGACTCTCTAGAAGACTGTATGAAGGCTAGTTCACGCGCATCCTCTCAGCTATAGCTCCTATTGAGAGATAATGGATATTCTGCGAGGGCAAGGCAGCCAGGAATTCCTTGCCATAAAACTTAGTGGTTAATCGTGCGTCAGCCAAAATCAGATTGCCGGAATCATTGCTCGATCGTATAAGGCGTCCGGCAGCCTGCTTGAGGCTGATGACCGCCTCGGGCAATACATACCTGCTCCATGCACCCTTTTCTCGCCTGTCTCGTTCTTGCTGCAAAGGATCGTTAGGCCTGCCAAAGGGCAGCTTGGGAATAATTACGCATCTGAGTGTGTCTCCCGGGGCATCAAAGCCCTCCCAAAATGACCGGAGCGCAAAAAGTGAAAGTGCGTGACCCTGAATGAATTTTTCACGCAAACGTGTGCGTGAAGTACCCGCATACTGACAGATGACCTCAAGTCCGTTCGCTTCAAAGGCAGGGCGGAGACGCTCGTAGGTTTCTTCCATCTCACGTCTGTTGGTAAAAAGGGTGAGTACACTTCCCTCCATGGCTTTATGCGCTGAGAAGAGCAACTCGTCCAGCTGATTGACGTACTCTGCACGCCTGCTGTACTCATTGGGAGCCACCATGTTCGTAGGCACAAAGACCGTCATATTAGTGTCAAAGTCATAACTGGAATCGAGTTTAAGTGTGATACAACGCTCTGACTCCAACAAATCCAGACCAACCGCTCGTTTGAAATAGCTAAAGTCCGCCGTAGGGGGTTTCTGGCCAAATTCATCCTGTCTACCTGAACCGCCCAGAGCAATGGTTGCCGAGGTATACACAACCGAAAGCGCGTTGGGATAAAACTCGTCTACCAAAACATCTCCCACATCAAAGTATGAGGCTATGAGCTTGTTTGCATTAAGGTGAACACGTCTATCGAGCAAGGCTGAATACACATAAGAGGACTCGGTCCCGTCCAGTATGAGGCGCAGTGTGTCCAAGGCGGAGGAGATGACCATCGTATGGCCGGCCAGAGTACTTTGCATCTCAACAAACTCCGACACCTCTCCCATGGCTGAGATAAGGTCCCTGAGCTCCTTTACCAGTTTTTCCATCCGGGAGCAAAGCGCACTTCCTGTCTGAGAGACCAGGCCCCATTCTGCACTTTCGCGTATATGGTCATTAAGCCAGAGTTCCACCTGGTTGTAATTGCTGCTCTCGCCAAGGTGTATAAGGTCGGCAACGGCCGAGAAGAAGGATGAGGTGAGTGCGTCCACCGGCTCAGCAGTGGCACTTGCCTTAGAAGCCAGTCCGAGCACTACTCCCCCGTCATCTTGAGAAGCAGATCTGGTGCGAATAGTGTCAAGAAGGCCATCGCCTTTAAGGGTAGCCCTCACAGCCTCGGTAAGAGACCTGGCGTCAACTTCTCTGCTGAGTTGCCTGCGTGCCTCGCCCTCCGCACCATGTGCCTCGTCAATGACCCAGTGGCGTACCGGTGGCAGGAGCGACCCCTCCGCCATTACGTCACAAAAGAGCAGGCTGTGGTTAGTAACGATGATATCAGCGCTCTTTGCCTGCCTGCGCATGCTATGCAAAAGGCAACAACGATAATAAGGGCAGCGATATCCCAGACAGTCTTCAGCCGAAGCCATATACTCAAAACGCGGAACATCCGTACGACGAATCAAAATGGCATCGATATCTCCGGAGACCGACTGGCAGACATAACTGAGCAGGTGGGCTACAAGCGCAGGCATCCCTCGGTAAGCCTTGTTTGCCGCGGATTCCTTAAGAAGCTTGCGCAAACAGGGATAGTGGTCATAGCCCTTGAGAGAGAGATACTCCAGTCCACCCTCGCCCTGTGCCTCCAGGGCAGTGTTAAGGCGGGGCAGCTCATGATAGATCAGTTGATCAAGCAAGGCGTTTGATTTAGTGGCTACGCCACAGGTCACGCTGTTGCGTTTTGCAAAAAGCACCGCCGGCAGCAGGTACGCCATGGACTTGCCTACCCCTGTGCCGGCCTCGATAGCGGCAAGGCTTGAGGTATTGAATGCTGAAGCTACGGCCTCGGCCATCGCTACCTGCTCTTGCCGTGTCTCGTATTCCGGATACATCATCCCCAACAGACCAGAGGTGGTATACTCCTGTGCAAGCTCCTCCTCTTCCACTGTTTTAAACGTGAGGATGCCTCCTTCAAGTTCTGTGGCATCGATTTTCTGTTGCTCTCTCAGGTGCTTAGTGAGTGATTCGCGCACGGCAACAAGATCAAAGTTATTGCCTTTTGTTTGAGCTGCCTGGTATCCCGCAACTAGCTCAAGCGTGGAGCGACTGCTCCAGGGCTCCTCAGAAAACCTGTTTGCAAGGTAGGCACAGAGGCCGGGAGGCAGATCTGCCAGAGCAACGAGGATGACCCGCCAGACCTTGACCAACGCGAGCACATCATCAATCGCGCGGTGCGTCGAGCGGCTGTCGGGCGCAAAGACCGCGCTCAAGGTCTCCAGATTGTACTCACGTAAAAGCGGTAATGCGATCCGGGCCAATTCAACCGTGTCTATCCACGGTTTTGAGGAGAGTAAAGGAGGAAGGTTCTCCCCGTTAAAAGCAAAAACATTTTCATCGCCCTCGAACAGGTCCTCTGAGTTGGGGGATGCGCCAAGGAGATTCTTGCAGTTTGCCTGGATGAACGCCTGATCAAAGGACGCGTTGTGCGCAACTATTGGGCGCTCACCTGAGAAGGCAATAAGGTCTTTCATCACTTCTTCAGAAGAGGGAGCGTCAGCAACATCAGCGTCCGAGATATTCGTGATCTCAGTGATGTGCTTTGGTATGGGGCGGCCCGGATTCACAAAGGTAGAGAAGGTGTCCACTGTCTCATTACCACAGACGATAGCTGCGGCAACTTCTATCAAAGCCTCGGCTTTAGGCTCAAAGCCTGTTGTCTCCGTGTCCAAGACCACAAATTCCGGCTCACAGAGCGAGAGGCTGAAGTCCTGTACCCTTGCCACCAAACTGGAATACTGCGCTTTAATAGTGGGCTTTGCGCCAGGGATCATCAGCAGTTCAAGCGCACTAGGCTGGGTTGAGTCGTGTGCACTAGGCTGGGTTGAGTCGTGTGCACTGGGCTGGGTAGAACTCTGCGTGCCGGGCTGCTCAAAACCAGACGCGTTGGATTGATCGGAGCAGGACGCTCCAGTCTGACCGGAGGCCGGATTTGTTGTATTGAGACTATCCAAGTTGGTGTTCCGAGAGGTCCGAAAATGTCTTTTTACAGAGCACTATAACTCATCCAGATCATCATCTGTGGCTGGTGTTCCTTCGAGAAGCGAAGAGGCAGGGCCTAAGTCGTAGATGCCCTCCTCAAAGGTAAGCGAACCGTCATCGCTCTCATCCAGAGTGTAAAGAATCGCAAATGCTTCCGCAGTTTCATTCTCTGGCTTGCCCCGCTCAACGATAATAGCGTCCTGTGTGCCTGAGTCAGTGGTGAGGTAACCGTCATAAGCAAAGACATACGCGTCCATAACATGTGCCAGCGTCTGCACCGCGGTAGCGGCAGCATTAAAGCACTCTACCGCGTCCTCGCCCGGATGGCTCTCAACGTGCAGGTTCTCATTATGCAAAATCACCGTAAAAGGCTCCAGCTCGCCACTCTGCTCGAGCTTTTCCATTGCTTCATCCAGCGCATAAAGCACAATCTTATCCAGGGCGTTGGACTCATCAAGTTCTGCGGCGCTGGCTGTATAACTGTCGGACATGGGAGACTCCTTTTTGCTCTTTGGCAGGTGCCAATATTGTACACGGTTTACCTGCACGCAATTGTGTCATTGCGTGATCAAACGATGCAGTGCATCAAGGGGACAGGACGTTTTGTCACACGAGCTACCACTCGAAGAGCGAGAGGTATGTGTTATCACCTGGCTCCTACGCTCCATAAGCGCAGTTGGGCGTGAGCATTGCAGCTTCAGAGGCTCGCCTTTTTGATTCAGTACACACTGTTCTCTGAGGGCTCTCCTCGAGAGGCTGCGCTCGCCTTCAGCTTACGCAACGCTCACGCCCAACTGCGTTCCGCAAAGTCACCGGGTAACAACACATACCCCTCGCTCCAACAATCTGGTCAAAGGTGACAAAACGCCCGGTACCCTCTTGCTGAGTCGATGCCTCTCGACGCAAACACGGCGAAGTCTCTCCGCCGAATGGTCTTTCACACTAGTGCTACTGAGTTATTGAGGCTTGATGATGCGGTGAAGATGGATACCGGAGAGATGCCTGCCCAATACGTCACGGGTAGAGACCCACATGTCTTCCGATACACAGCTGCTCTCACAATTGCACCAGGGAGAGTCCTTGGTAGAGAAGGCCTTGTCCAACGGATCCTGCGCAGCTTCAAATACTTCCAGAAGGGTAATATCTTGAAGAGGCCGAGCGAGCTTGATGCCACCGTTGATACCACGAGCTGTGGTAACGATACCTGCCTTGAGCAAACCCTGTTGCACCGTACGCGCAAACGCATAGGTCACGCCGTGACGCTCAGCGAGCGTACGAAGGCCTAAAGGCTTGTCCGGATTTTCGGAAAGATCAGCGAGCAAATGGATCGCATAATCTGTCCGACGGGTTATCTTCATAAAATGGTACTCCTTGCAAAAAAAGGCGAGTCTGCCCTCAGGCATGTACTGGTAATGTATCACATAGCCCTACGTATATTACCAGTTTGTCGGTAAATTGCAATATAAAATCGCAGTATTCATCCTGTTCAAACGGGTGGCAGAACCTTAGTCTCTATCCCTCTGAGGCGCTCATAATATAAAAATCCGGTGTGGAATCCCGGGATCTTCACAGCACTCAAACGAACGAAGATTGTGCGTGTTAAGGGGCGCTGATAAAGGAAAGCACCCGCAAATGCGGATGCTTTCCTTAACATAGTCTTGTGGTTCTTCATGCTTGTGCGCACTCGGAGAGGCTCTTTACTTTACTGCAAGGGCTCTTAACTGCAAGGCTCTCTGCAGCAGTTATCCCCTTTGCTGGGTCACTCTTCCTTTTCCTCAGGACCACCGAGCATCGGCTCATCTTCATCAACCTCTATGACAGAGAAATCCTCTATCCTGCCCAGCAGCTCATCCAGCTCAGCCGGGTCATTGACATTTCCACGGATAATCAGCTTATCCGGCTCATCCTCAAAGGGATCGGCGCTGTAAGTCAGAGGCACCTCGCCGCTCATCAAGAGGTCCGGATTATCAGGCGAGAACACCACATCCAAAAGATGGCTGACGTCGGAATCATCATCATCTGCCGGAGGCTCAATAAGATGAAGCAGGTCGCGCTCCTCGAGACCGGCCCTGAGTTCTTCAATGGCCTTAGAACCAATACCCTCTATACGGAGCAGTTCCTCTTCAGTCTTACCGATGAGATCTCCCACCATCTCAATGCCGGCCTCGCTGAACTTATTAGCCCAACGCTGCGAGACACCCAGATCGTCAAAGAGATAGAGCTTGGCCGTCTCCAGCGGAATGGGGGGCAGTTTCTTGCCCAATCCGATGCTGCCGAGATAATTTGCCAATTCTATTGGCATATTATGATAATCTTCGGTTGCAAAATGCCAGTCCTCTGGCTGAGGCAACAGCTTCTCCAGCTCCCGTAGTTCCTCTGGCGCCCACTCAGGCAAGATATCGGCCTTGCCGCGGCCGGTATGTACCGGCTCGCCCTTATAGGTAAGATCGATCTCGCGATAAGACTTAAGCCCGGTGCCGGCAGGAATCGGCTTACCGATAATGACATTCTCCTTAAGGCCTACCAGGTCGTCCGAGCGGCCTTCGATAGCGGCGTCGGTGAGCACCTTGGTAGTCTCCTGGAAGGAGGCGGCGGAGAGGAAGGAGTCCGTGGCAAGCGAAGCCTTGGTAATACCCAGCAATAGCTGCTGGCCTGTGGGCACCTCGCCGCCCTCAAGAGCGATACGCTCGCTCTCACGCTCAAACTCATACGCATCCACCTGTTTTCCAGGCAGATAATCAGAATCTCCCGGGCTTAACACGGCCACTTTGCGTAGCATCTGTCTGGCAATGACCTCGATATGCTTGTCATTGATATTAACACCCTGGTTGACGTAGACGTCCTGCACCTGTGAGACGATGTAGCGCAAGGTCTCACGGGCATCGGTGAGGCGCAGCAGGTCGTGTGGGTTGATGGAACCCTTGGTGAGCTGTTGACCCATCGTTACATGTGATCCATCCTCAACACCCGGCAAAAGCTGCGCACGAGCACTGATCTGATACTCCTTGATGTCACCCTCCTGGTTGGTGATAGTCAGGGTCTGCTGGATCTTATCCTTCATTACCTGCAATACACCGGAGATCTCGGCAAGCACTGCCTCACCTTTAGGCTTACGGGCTTCAAAGAGTTCGGTGACACGAGGCAGACCGTGGGTGATGTCCTCACCGGCCACGCCTCCTGTGTGGAAGGTACGCATCGTAAGCTGTGTGCCCGGCTCGCCAATGGATTGCGCGGCAATAATACCCACGGCAGTGCCGATATTAACCGGACGACTTGAGGCAAGGTCCCAGCCATAGCATTTCTGGCACACGCCACGATGCGAGTGACAGGTCATGATAGTACGTACCTTGACTGAGATAAGACCAGCATCCATAAGCTCCTGCACTTGCGTCAGGTTGGTAAAGTACTCATCAGCGTCCATGAGTATCTCGCCGGTCTCTGGATGGGCCGCAGGCTCCAAGAGCATACGTCCTATGAGGTTGTTGTCGGCCTCTCCACCTTTATCGGCAAGTTCATAATCCACACCAACATCGGTGCCACAGTCGTCTTCGGAAATAATGACATCCTGAGCCACGTCCACCAAACGGCGGGTCAGATAACCCGAGTCTGCTGTACGGAGGGCGGTGTCTGCCAAACCCTTACGGGCGCCGTGCGTTGAGATAAAGTACTCAAGTACGCTGAGGCCTTCTCTGAAGTTTGCCTTGATGGGACGGTCGATGATCTCACCCTTAGGATCACTCATCAAACCACGCATGCCAGCCAGCTGACGGATCTGCTTGATATCACCACGAGCACCGGAGTAAGCCATCATATAGATGGGATTGAAGCGATCGAAGTTGGCGGCCATAGCCTCGCCTACCTCGTCGTTTGCCTCATTCCAGACATCCACGACCTGTTCATGACGCTCATCAGAGGTCATGAGGCCGTTCTCATAATCGTCGTCGATGGCGTCGACCTTTTTATCGGCTGCCGCAAGGATCTCCTGCTTTTGCGGGGGTACCACAGCATCGTAGACGCTGACGGTGACACCTGCACGCGTGGCATAATGAAAGCCAGCAGCCTTAAGACCGTCCAGGATCTGACTCATGAGAACAACCGGATAGGTATTGGTGCATTCCTCCACCAAACTTGAGATACCCTTTTTGTTCATCTCGTGATTGATATAAGGATGGTCGTCCGGTAAAACCGCGTTAAAGGTGATACGCCCTACTGTGGT
>JAVBUQ010000036.1:0-2902 GCA_031555185.1 Coriobacteriales bacterium | reverse complement strand
GTGTCCGTCGCTCTGCTATCGGACAGGCCCGGGTAAGCATGGTCTGCATGCAGACAACAGCGTGTCTCATCTCCAAAAAGGCGATGTGGGCAGTGTTACTCTCGACTCATACGCTCAGAGTGTCTCCATGAGCCGTGCAATCTGCACCCTCTGCTATGATGAATGTTGGTTCTCTGAAAGGAGCATCCGATGGTCGTCTATAAAAGTATTGCGGATCTGGTGGGTAATACGCCACTTATCGAGTTGACTAATTATGAACGCGCCAACGGTTTGCGCGCTACCATCCTGGCTAAGCTTGAGTGGTTCAATCCTTCGGGCAGCAATAAAGACCGCGCTTCCCTCGCTATGATCAAAGCGGCCGAGGAAAGCGGTGTTCTTAAGCAGGATACCGTGATCATCGAGCCCACCAGCGGTAATACCGGCATAGGGCTGGCAGCGCTCGCTGCTTCGAGAGGGTATCGCCTCATGCTTACCATGCCGGAGACCGCCTCTCTCGCACGGCGTAAACTGCAGGCTATCTACGGTGCCGAACTCGTACTGACCCCGGGAAGTGAGGGTATGCCGGGTGCCATCAGAAAAGCACATGAGCTGGCAGAAGAAATACCCAACAGCTTCATCCCCGGCCAGTTCTCAAATCCTGCCAATACGGCCTTTCAACGTCTCACGTCTGGTCCAGAGATATGGGAGGCAACGGAAGGAAACGTAGACATTTTTGTCGCGGGAGTAGGTACCGGTGGCACAGTCACAGGAGTGGGTGAGTATCTTAAGAGTAAAGACCCGGGCATAACGGTTGTGGCAGTAGAGCCGGCCGCTTCACCCGTGCTGTCGGGCGGAGAGCGTGGAGCGCACAAGATCGAAGGCATTGGACCAGGTTTTATTCCCGAGGTCTATGATGCTGCCATTGTTGATGAGGTCATTGTCGTAGAGGATGATGAGGCCTTTGCAACAGCACTACAACTGGCAAAGACAGATGGGATCCTGGCAGGCATCTCTTCTGGGGCGGTGCTCTGGTCCGCAACACAACTTGCCCTGCGGCCGGAGAACAAAGGCAAGACCATCGTAGTCGTATTCTTGGATTCGGGTGAACGGTACCTGGCTTCTGAGCTCTTTGTTGAGTAAGCCTCGACAGAACAGGTATGAGTATGAACAGGCCTTTCTGGAGCAACAGGCATGGTATGAGTAGTGCAATTCAAGTACCTGAAGAGTCTGTTCAACATCTTTTTAACCGTGCTTAAACCGCTTGTTGGCAGGTAGGAATGTTGCTTGACTTCGGGTATTGAGGGGCGTATAAAAGAGATAACAGGAAGCAGTGGCATCGCCCAAGATACCATGCCAATCATTCGGCAGGCTTTATGCCAATTAGAGATCTAGGGACTGATACACTGCTTCCTTTCTGTGCTTGCACTCTATTACAGTATTGTGATAGAGTATCAATCCAGCCAAACAACGAATTCCACCTGAGGGTGGCGATCATCAGGATATGAGGATGCATTGTGATTCCAACAACACCACGAGGTTTTAAGGACGTCTTACCGAGCGAGGCGCGTTGGCGTGAAACTCTTGTCTCCGCAACACGTACGACACTTTCGCTTTGGGGATATGCGCCTATCGAGACTCCCACGCTAGAAGTCCTTGAGGTTCTTGAGCAGGGAGGTGAACTTACTTCCACGCCCTTCAGACTGTTTGATGCGGATAATGAACTTCTGGTGCTGCGTCCGGATGTCACGCTCCAGGTTGCACGTATGGCGGCGTCTCGTCTTAAGCGCGAGGACATGCCTTTGCGACTGCGCTATGTAGAACGCATCTATCGCGAAGAGGAAGGTCTCAGGGCACTTTCCCGTCAGTCTACCCAAATAGGTGTGGAAGCCATTGGTCTTTCTGGGGCTGAATCCGACGCTGAGATCATTCTTGTGATGGCCGATGTGCTCAAGTCAGCCGGTCTTACGAACTTTACCATCTCGCTGGGTACGGTAGGAGTGCTTCGCGAGCTCCTTGAGCTTTGCCAGATCTGCGATGCTGTTGACAAGGAATGGAGCAAGGCAATGCTTTCGGCATTCCATGCCGGAAACCTTGTTGCCATCGACCAATTGGCATCAACTCCAGGACTTGAAGCACGTTACGCAAACATACTCCGTGAGCTTCCCCGGATAAGCGGCAAAGCCGAAGTCGTAAGCAAGGTAAAACAGCTGGTAGAACCTCTCGGAATCTTAGATGGCCTTGAGCAACTTGAGGCTACGTATACGATTATCGAGGCTTGCGGACTTGCTCCACAGGTTACCATTGATTTTTCGGTAGTAAGCGCGTATGACTACTATACCGGCCTTGTGTTTGAAGCCTACGCTCCCGGCCTGGGAAAGGCTCTGGGCAGCGGTGGCAGGTATGATCGCATGTTGGAGGGGTTTGGGATCAGCGCTCCGGCAGCAGGGTTTGCCCTGGGGTTGGAAGGCATCATGGAAGCGTTGCTTAACGAAGACCCAGTGGGAGCAACACAGAATTCTCCTGAGATCATCACAGTGGAGATTGCAGATGATGACCCCGCCGCCGCTTTTATCGACGCTATGCGCTTGAGGGCAGAAGGATATACGGTTGCCCTTCAAAAGAAAAGGAAAGAGTAACCGTACGAGATGAATGGAGCCTGAGCCCGTAACTGCATCAGAGTTCTATCGCTCTTTTTTGCGACGAATCTGTGCTGCTGAGAGGTGGCAGAATGGAGACACCAGTGGTAAGAATGGACCCTTTAAAAATCGCTGTTCCCAAAGGATCGCTGTACGGTGAGTCTGTGGCGTTGCTCGCACGAGCCGGACTTGATACCAGCGGACTCAAAGATCCAGGCCGCCAGCTGATGATTGAGACAGCAGACTGCCAGTTTTATATTGTCAGGCCTACCGATGTGCCGGTATTC
>JAVBUQ010000035.1:0-3190 GCA_031555185.1 Coriobacteriales bacterium | reverse complement strand
GTGGTGTGCGGTAATGAAGTAGCCTTCTCTGTTTGCTCTGAGGGGATGCCACAAACAGCGGCAGGGATATCCCGGAGGTTCACGTGGCGTTCTCACGTGAGAACGGTTCATGAATAATAACGTTATATCATCTCAGACTATATGCTATTATGTATATATGCCAATTCATCAAACGAGGACACACTCTCATCTGCTCAAAGACGCAGCGCTGGAACTCGTATGGCCAACGCGTTGCAGCGGCTGCGAGAGACCTGGCGATCTCTTATGTGATACCTGTAAAGCCGCTCTTCTGCACATTGAGAAAGAGCATGCTTGTATGCATTGTGGCGCTCCCTTCGGTCATCTTATCTGCACGGAGTGTTATGGAACCGAAGGCAAGGAGCTCCATTCGTTCAGTTCTGCTGTCTGTTCGTTGGAGTTGGATCAACTGTCGGGGCGGATCATCGTTCTTTACAAGGATAACAATGAACGCCGCCTTTCACCTATTCTTGCCCACTACCTGCGCTCTTCGATACCGGCCTCCTGGATTACCTGGGCTGAGGTGATCACCTGGGTTCCGGCAGACAGAAAAGCAGTACGCCGTCGCGGTTTTGACCATATGGAGAGGATTGCCAGTGAGTTGGCACACGAGATACAACTCCCGGCGTACAACCTGCTGGAGAAGCTACCTTCACGTGATCAGCGTGGACTAAATCGCCAGCAGAGAAAAGAGAATCTCCAAAAGAGTTTTAAGATGCACAAAAACCTTTCTCCTGTTCCTTCTCATGTCCTCCTCATTGACGATGTCTTTACCACGGGATGCACTCTGGACGCAGCCGCAGGCAGGCTTAAAGAGGGCGGGGCTTCTGAAGTGCGTGTTGCCTGCATCGCGAGGGTCTGGTGAGTTCTGGTAAAATAAGAACCCCTCGGGTCTGTGGTTGCGGGGCGTTTATCTTTTGATAAGCCGTCCTTAGTCCATGGCAGTCGCGGCCAAAAGGATCCACGTAAGCAGGCACTCAGGTGCTGTGAGCATGGCGCGGCTTAGGTGTAAGACGTACCGTCTGGTTATTGAGGCATACGCCTCCCGGACGAGAGAGCTAGTAGTGCGATGATATCAAGCAAACGTTCCTGTATGCGAGTGTGGGGCCAAAGACCAGGTCAGCCGAGGGGCTTTTAAAAGCGAGCGAGTAGAGAAACAGAGCAGAAGGAGCAAGTATGAGTGGTGCAATAAAGGCTAATAAGTTCTTTGCCATGGTGATGGCACTCTTACTAGCATGTTCCACCATGGCCCTCAGCGGCTGTGCAGGGGAGAGCGGGAGTAAGGATATAGAGCTCACTCCAGTTGTGAGCAGTCCTGCCATTGGCACTGATGGCGTACTCAAGGTCGGAGTCGATTCTACCAATGCGCCCTATGCTGGTTTGTCCGGTGGTAACCTGGTGGGTATTGATGTGGACATTGCGGCAGCGATTGCAGAAGAACTTGGCCTTACGCTTGAATTAGTCGACACCGCAGGTCAGAGTGCCGACACCATGCTAAACGACGGCACCGTTGACCTGGTCATGGATGTTGAACAGACCGGGGGTACGATAATACAGGGTACGCAAGTCGGTCCGTATATAGAGAGCGGCCCGGCTCTTTTCACCATCGTTAAGTCAGACGAGGTACCTACCGTAGATCTCCAGTCTCTTGCCGGCACTAAAATCGCGACACAGAAAGACTCGCTTTCGGCTTGGAGCGTAGAAGAGTTGATTGGGTCGGGAACCGCCGATCCAAAAGAGACTCTCGCCGACGCCTTTGCCTCGGTAGAGAATGGGGAAGACTCCTATGCGGCAGCGGATGCGGTTGTTGGTTCCTACCTGGCAGTAGACTACACCGATCTTGCCTGCGTCAAGATGCTCGGTACGCCCATCGGCGTGTACATGGGTGTCACTAAAGATAATACCCAGCTTGCCACCGCCCTTACCGAGGCACTCCGTACCATTCGAGACAACGGCGAACTGAAGACGATCCTCTCCAAGTGGCTTGGGCCGATATCGGCGTCGGTGGTGTTGGGGTCTGCGGCCGTTACCTCTGAGCCCACCTCGGGTTCAAGCGCGTCCAGCGGTGCTACAGGAGAGGTGGATACTGGTGATGATCTGCCCGATCCTTCTAACGCAGGTGCAGCCTGACAGATGCAGAGGTAGTGAGCTGATCTGACGGTGTCGGGACGATATCGGCAGGCACGAGACTACCTAATATACAGTCTTTTACCCTAATAGGGCCTTTTTATGCAACATAGAAAGGCTCTTTTGCCTTATAGTACTTGTTTGTTATAAAAAGTGAGAAGTCGCCCGATCTCTGTGACCGGGTGCAGGAGCGGCTACCCATTCATGTAAATCGCATGGAGAAGGTGAGCGAAACGAGAGAAGCTCAAAAGCGTGTGGTGGAGCAACAGTGAGGAGATACTATGTCCAAAAATAAGAAATTCATTAGTCTGGTAACCAGTCTTTTGCTAACGTTGAGTTTGGTCCTGGTAGGCTGCGGTGGCGGAGGATCCGAAAGCAGCGGAGCCGCAGATTCCGGCACTGAGAGCACAGGTGCCGCCGCAACAGAGGTTATAACGGTTACACCTGGTGTAATTACCGTTGGTTCTGATTGCGACTATCCGCCTTTCATCGAGATGGACGGTGAACAGCCAGCAGGATATGAATATGACCTTCTGGAGGCTCTCGCTACAGAGATGGGTTATGAGCTGGTATACCTGCCTCCGCAGAATTTTGACACTATCCTTGCTGCTGTAGCATCCGGCACCAAGATGGATGTTGGCTGCTCGTCTTTTACTATCAATGATGAGCGCAAGGAGTTGGTGGACTTTTCCTCACCCTATTTCAACTCTAATCAGGCGGTTGTCACACTGATCAGCTCACCTTACACCAGCGCTATGGATCTTAATGGCCAGGTAGTAGGCGCACAATCCGGCACCACAGGCGCAGATTGGGTCAGAGAGAATCTTACGGATGAGGGCACAACACTCAAGCTCTACAATACGGCTTCCGAAGCCATGGCAGCCCTTGAAACAGGAGATATCCAGGGCGCGTTCTATGATGAGCCAGCCGCTGCAGAGTGGGTCACCACTCTCTATACCGACACCCAGATCATCGAGTCTATTCCTACCGGTGAGCAGTATGGATTTGCTATTTCCAAGGACAACCCCGGACTTTTGCAGGCCCT
>JAVBUQ010000034.1:0-10798 GCA_031555185.1 Coriobacteriales bacterium | reverse complement strand
TCCACCTTTTACACACAATACGGCTTACACCAGTTAAAACTGCAAAACGTCAGGCAGAACGTCAAGCAGGATATAGAGATTTAATATTTGGTTTCTACTCTTTTATTGAAAAGCCTGCAAACCTCTCAACAGAGAGAACAGTCTTTTAGGAACCAGTTGCCCTACCAGTGATCCACAGAGTGTATTTTTTGGTGTAACCTATGAAGATGCGGTATCTGCTAATAACACCTTGTATGGTTTTGTTGTTGTAGGTTCTTCGCTTTGACAAGACATATAGTGTCTGATCTGGGTACTACCGTTTGGGTATCACAGCTTGGGTACTACAGCCTTGCATCTGCTTTCAGAACTGCACAAAAAACCGGGCACACACCTTTGGAACCGCAGCACATAGAGGGCACCATAACATTTTCAGGGCACCATACTATACGAAAGGAAGATGATCCTTATGTCTAGTGAGAACAAAGTCAGTACGGGTATTTCCGGACTCGACGAGGTCATCGATATGCTCAGGGTGGGCGATAACGTGGTGTGGCAGGTGCAAACCATAGAGGATTATCGCAAGGTAGTAAGTCCCGCCATTAAAAAAGCACGCCTTGAGGAACGAAAAGTCGTGTATTTTCGCTACGGCAGCCATGAGCCTCTTCTGTCTGAGGGAGAGGCAACGGTCGTGTATGAGATGGACCCCTCGGAGGGATTTGAGAGTTTTACCACCAAGATCCATGCCCTCATCGAAAAGGTAGGACTCGGCGCCTTGTACATTTTTGACAATCTTACCGATCTACTGGAGTACTGGTACTCCGACCTGATGGTGGGTAACTTCTTCAAGGCTACCTGTCCTTTGCTCTACAAACACGAGGCGGTAGCATATTTTGCCTTGATCAGAGGGTCCCACTCCTCCAATGCCCTTGCACGTATCCGTGAAACCACTGAGGTCTTGCTGAATATCTACTATCTCAACGAAAAAACCTACATTCATCCACTTAAGGTGCTGGGGCGCTCTTCGTCTACCATGTTCTTCCCCCATTTGATCGTGGGGGAAGAAGCTGTATCGATCACCTCCAGTGGAGACACCACCGCACTTTTTTCCGGGATCGACCAGAACATGAGACCGCTTGATTATTGGGAGCTTACGTTGGATAGTGCGCGCGAAGCGCTCGCCAAAGACGAAGCAACCGAGACACAGATGAAGCAGCTGCTCATCAGCTTGATAATTGGCAAAGACGAGCACATAACAAAGCTTGCAGAACGCTACCTGAGTCTCCAGGACCTCTTGAACATAACCTCACGCGAAATTGGCACCGGCTTTGTCGGTGGCAAAAGTGTTGGCATGCTCCTCGGCAGGAAGATCCTTGAGACTACGGCGACTGAGGAGATCAAAGATCATTGGGAGTCTCATGATTCCTACTATCTTGGCTCCGATATCTACTACACCTACCTTATCCAAAACAATTGGTGGGACCTTCGAACCAAACAGAAGAAACCGGAACACTTTTTTGGGCTCGGCCCTGAACTCCATGAGAAGATGCTGGGAGGAGAATTTCCCAAAATCATTAAAGAACAGTTTGTTCAGATGCTTGAGTACTTTGGGCAATCTCCTCTTGTCGTACGTTCCAGCTCCTTGCTCGAAGATAGTTTTGGCAATTCTTTCGCCGGCAAATATGAAAGTGTCTTCTGCGCAAATCAGGGCTCGCCCGATGAGCGCTATGAAGCCTTTGAACAGGCTGTACGTACGGTGTTTGCCTCTACCGTGAGCAAAGAAGCGCTCGCCTATCGTAAAGATCGCGGGCTTATAGGCACTGACGAGCAGATGGCTATCTTGGTTCAGCGGGTCTCAGGCGATCATTATGGAGATCTCTTCTTTCCTCATGTTGCAGGTACAGGAAACTCTTCTAACCTCTATGCGTGGGAGAAGGGCATGGACCCGAGTGCCGGAATGCTCAGACTGGTCGTAGGGATGGGTACCCGTGTTGTCAATCGAACTGCGGGTGATTATGCCAAACTTGTACCTCTCGACTTTCTCACCGTAAGTCCGCCGGTCCTTCATGGTGATGAGCTGCAATTCTCACAGCATAAGGCAGACGTCTTAAATCTTGCCACCAACGCTTTAGAGGAGAGACCTATTCAAGAGATTCAGAGTATGGATATCAAGACCGATAAGAGTCTTTTCTTCAGTAGAGACATGGCAACACTTACACGGTTTAAGGACGAGGGAAAAAGCACAAGAGAAGTACCCCAGGTCACTGACTTCAAAATGCTGCTCACACGGACCGATTTTCCGGCCTTGGCACGCACAGCACTCAGCACCTTGGAGGCAAACTATGGATATCCCGTAGAGATAGAGTTCACGGTAAATTGCGGATCCGATGATGTGTTCTGGTTTAACCTCTTACAATGCCGTCCTCTGCAAACAAAAGGCTTTGGGCCTGCGGTAACAGTTCCTGAGCCCAACAAGGAATACCTCTTCTTCTCGTCTCAGGGAAACTTCATGGGCGGCAACACGAGGCTCCCCATTGAATACGTTGTCTTTGTCAAACCGGAGGAATACCTCGAACTTTCCGAGAGAGACAAGTACCTGATAGCGCGTGTGATAGGCTCGCTAAACCAGCAACTCAAAAACAATAATGTGCTGCTGATTGGGCCCGGCAGATGGGGCACCACAACTCCCTCGCTTGGTGTACCGGTGCACTTTAGCGAGATGAGCAACATGGCGGCGATCTGTGAGGTTGCCTATCAAAGCGCAGGGCTTATGCCGGAGCTCTCCTTTGGAAGCCACTTTTTTCACGATATGGTGGAATCGGGTATCTTCTATGCAGCGATCTTTGATGGAAGCGAAGGAGTGACCTTTTATCCTGAGCGTGTGCTTGACTGCGACAATCTACTTGATGAGTTTCTGCCGGAAGAAAGGGAGTGGGAGGACATTGTGCATGTTGCCTCAACCACTGGCCTGACCTTATATTCAGATATATCGACACAAAAGGTACTGTGTTTCGGCTGACCGGTCAATGCGAGAATACTATTCCTCTATCAGCGTGAGAAGATGGTTTCTCTTTGTAATCGTGAGAAAATGCTTTTTCCCTGTCATTGTGTGGAGCAATGCGACGAAGCAATCCAGGGCAGCGCTGTCCCAGGCTGACTAGATTGCTTCGCTGTGCTCGCAATGGCTTAATGAGACGCTTGCAATGACGTAATAGGAAGCTCCGCTGCTAGGCGTTGAGGATATCAAGCGCCAGTGCTCTGTTATGCTCCATCAGGTACGGTATCCCGGTAACCTTTGCGCACTCCTCGGTAAGGCTCATCAATTCATCACGGGTAATAACGTTCAGGCTAAAGCAGCGAGCACCTGCCATGATCTGTTGCAGCCCCACTCTGATCTTGTCAGCATAGCTGAAGATACCGATAGCTCCTAAAGGTATATTCTCGATCTCATCGGCACCCACCAGATCCTTGACCTGCTCGTAGCAGATAAAAATCTCTTCAGCCGTAGAGCCATATTCACCAATTGCCTTGGGCAGGCTGTTTTCCTTGATCCATTGATCGATATTCTTGCCCACCATACCCGGGATCATCAGTGCACGACCCATGCAAACCGCCTTGGTAAAAGGAGCGCCTAATGCAAGGGCTTTGAATACACCGTCTTCCGTACTGAAACCGCCGGCAAAGGCCATGTCGGATACCCGCTCGCCTTTCTCAGCGAGCACAGCAGCAAACTCCGCGGCAGCTGAATGCAGATACAGTGACGGTACACCCCATTCGCCCATCATGCCCCAGGGGCTCATGCCTGTGCCGCCTGAAGCCCCGTCTATGGTAAGCAGATCGATCTTTGCCTTTGAAGACCACTTGATGGCCATCGCCAGCTCGCGGAGACCATAGGCGCCGGTCTTAAGCGTGATACGCTTGAAACCCAGGGAGCGAAGCCTTTCAACCTCAGCATAAAAACCTTCTTCATCAATAAATCCCAAACGACTATGGCGCTCAAACTCCTTAATGGCACCTTTGTAAAATGCGGACTGATTGACTGGGTCGGAGGGATCAGGCGTGACGATATATCCACGGGCCTGCAACTCCAGCGCCCTGTCAAGAGACTGCACCTTGATCTCTCCGCCAATGCACTTTGCGCCCTGGCCCCACTTGAGTTCGATGGTCTCTATGCCGTGTTTGTTGATGATGTATTCAGGCACTCCTAAATACGTGTCTTCTACATTTGCCTGTATCAGGATCTCTCCACTGCCGGTGTGGTACTTTTGATACTCCCTGATACGCCTGTCCATATCGGGTGCTTCTTTTACCTTTCCGCTGTTGTCCAGGGCTAACTGCGGGTCAATGCCACAGACATTCTCACCGCAGACCAGCGTAATGCCCGTAATTGCGGAGCCAACTGCAAAATGCTCCCAGTTGCGCCGTGCAATCTCCGTGGATCCCAGCGCTCCGGTAAAGATAGGTACTTTCATGCTCACTTTAGTATCCCAGCCGTAGCTGGTATCGGTGGTAACTCGAGGAAACTGCGCCGTATCCGGATTGCCCACCTCGCCCTCAGGTAAACCTTTGGCTCCCATGGCGTAGCCTTGGATATTCAGATGACTGTAATCAATGGGATAATCCTTGTCGGTGCCCGCTGTCATCTCTCCAAAAGGACTTGGATAGATAAGCTCTCTTCCTCGGTATGTAGCCTTGAACGCTTCGCAGGTCCCACGACAACCGTCAACACATTTTGAACAAAGGCCGCTGGATGGGACAACACTCTTTGAACGATTTGCTGTTCTTGTAGCATCGTTAGCATTAGGTGTACGTAGATTCATGATGCACCTCTCTGGATTCGGTTCAGATTCTGTTCATCCACCTGCCCTCAGATGAATGACCTTATTATATATCCCAGTTTATGTAGCGGCTACAAAACGTTTATGCAATGGCGCAGAAGGAAGATATCGGAAGCTATGCGTTCATGAAGATCCGTGTCAAAGCAAAACTACCCGCGGGTAAAACAGGCTTATCCATGGGTCAGGACCCCACAAGTGTTATTTCTGTAGTGGGGTTGTAAGCCGAGTAGAACGTGCCCTCAGACTTTATATTGCCGGCTGCGTCATAGACAATGCGAGTGACACTGACCTGAGAAGCTCTCATGCCCTCTTGTTTGATTACTCTCTCGCCTGGTGCCAGGCTTTCGTCCACAATTTCTTTCCTGTCATAGTCGGCTCCTTCGATGAGCTCTCCTTCAATACTCTCAACAGTGTATCCAGGAGGAACTCCCCAGAGCGTGCAGGTGACCGTGGTGTCAGTGTAACTCATGGTAAGCAGTAAGTAGTTATCGGTATCATTTTGAAATTTGAGGTCGGCAACGGGAGCAGCAATAGCTGCGTCGCGGCCCAGGGGATAACGTGTCGCCCTGAGAAAATGGCTTACCCTCTCTACTATGGGATATCCCGCCTCATATACCGCGTTAAAGACCGTGGTTGCTACCGTACACGTCCCACCGCCCACTCCCTGGGTATATTCACCATCCACGATTATGTCTGAGTTGACAAAGCCATTCGCCTCAGTGATCTCACCTACGGTCTCTATCAGTGACCAGGTTGCCTGCGGGGGGATGATCGAAGAATTAAGATGGTCAGCGGTCACATGAATATTGACTACGCTGGTGTCCGGCACCGTATGATAGTCAATAGTGAATTCACTGATCTTGGTTGAGAAGTCAAAGGCTTCAGCATCATTCGTATTAAAATCCGGACTCAGAGTGCCTATCTGGAGAGGAATGACCCTGCCTTCCGTGTTGGTGCTCTCATCGTTGTTTTGCCCCTCACCGAACAAAGCTGCGTTCATATCCTGCGAAAGACGTGGGTAGTCTATCCCGGTACCATCAACGCCAGGAACAATCTGCAGAACACCCTCCTCCTCAGCATAAGAAGCGTTTACCGGCGCAATTTGCCCTTCAATACTTATCTGCCCCACAATACCGGGCATCAACTCCCTGAGCAGGTTGGCATCAACAGAAGGAACAAGCTGCCAGGTACCCGATTCATCCTGCTCAATTGTTGTTGTTATGAGCTGTCCCAATTGCTCAGAGTTTAGTGTCCAACTTGTATCCAGATAGGTGAGTATTACAGGTTGGGCAATAGACTGTTGGGCGCGCTCGGCAGCGGCTTGGGCGGATTCCAGACTTACCTGCATGGCACTGTCTACCAGGGGAACCACAATCCCACGATCTTCGGAACGCTCCGAGAAAAAGGCCCGCTGCAGCATGGCCTCAAACTGCTCAGAGTCAACCACTCTGCCATCGTGCCCATCCTCGGCAACAAAACGGGTTCCGTCAAAGTTCATGCTTGCATTGTTCATGGGGGTGCCAAGGGAGAGCGTAAGGTATTCCTGAAGAGAGGCAAGTCTTTCTTCTGACATAGTGAGCCGAGGCTCAACAGTCACTCCAAAGATGCTGGCGGCAAGACGTCCCAGGAAAAAATCTCCCTCGCGGCCAACCTCGTAAGCCTCCTGAGCAAGTTCAGAGGCACTAACCGACGCATCCAGTGTTGCCGGAGAAATGCTCCATGAGGTAGCTTTCTCGCCTGCTCCTGTTTGGATAACATCATTGACTCCACTGCCAAGCTCTACCGTGTTGTCGTTGGCACCTGCTGCAGAGGATTCTTCGCTGTCATAGAGAATGAGTGGTGTTGTAGTTGCCAGAGCTCCCAGCTCAGTGTTGATGAGTTCTGTTGCGTCTTCTTTTGTCAAGTGGCTCACTTGTACCAAACCAACTTGCACCCCTTGATGGATAACACCATAGTTCGTGATGCCGTCACAACCATAAAAACACAGCATTGCAACTAGAAGCACGGTTATCAGGAGGGTTGTGAGAATCCTCCTGGGAGTTTTAGTGGCACTCCGTATGAGTAATCCCGGCAGAGAAGCTCCCTGACGACTGGAGGTCTTCTTGCGTGCACCCTGTCTTCGTTGAGAGTCCCGTTCATACTGACCACTGGAGGCACCCCTGCTTCTGTCACTCCCTGCAGAGCCTTTCCTTGGATCACCCTTGCGTGAGACGTTCGGCCGGGAAGTCGTCATCTGCGAAGTCCGCCCTTGTGAGCCCTGCCTTTGGGATGTCCCCTTCTGAGGCAATCCCTTCTGAGATGACCCTTTCTGAGGAGATCCTTTCTGCAAAACACGTCTTTGGACGCCCTCGCCTTGTGAGACCGACCTGGGGGACCTTGCGGAAGGACCTCTTATTGATGATTCCTGTAGAGAGGATTCTCCTGTGGAGGGCTCTCTTTGGAAGAGCTCACGGCGAGATGATTCCCTCCCCCAGGCACTTTCTTTGTGGAGGGCATGAGAACTCCGGACGCTGCCCTCCGGCTGGCGTCTGGCTTTTGAGTTGGCGTTATGCCTTGGATCCTTCTCGTAAGGCCTTTGCACTAGACCACTCTCGCTACAGCAACAGATCCACTGTTTTTACCCTGTGCTCTCACGCTTCTCATGCCTCTGCTCTTGTAAGTACCTTAAGGGAGATCTTTTCCTGCAAACCCAAGAGAATTATATCGTTAACCTTATGTTACAGCCATGCTTTTCTGTCTTTTGGAGAAAGAGTGTTTAGTGGGTTACAGTTTTGCCTCCTGTGACCAGAATCGTTGATGGCAGGCTTTACTCTGAAACAAACCTCGCCCCACAGTGGCAAATCCGCGCGCAAGCTTCTTTCCTGATCATTCAAATTGATACCTGTTCCCGGACGCTCTGCATATTCCCATGCCCTGCACAGTGCTATAGTCTGTGTATGGATGCTACGCAGAACACAACACAATTCATTACCAGCAAGGATAATGACTTCTTCAAAAAGATAAAGTCATATGCTTTGCCTAAGAATCGCAAGCGTGATGAGGTCATACTGGTTGAAGGCAAAAGGAGCTACAGGGAAGCCCTTCAGGTCCTGAAGCTGCGCCATACCCTTACCAACGAGGAGTATCGCCTTGACCCTTCAGACGATACGCCGCTTGAGCACCACACAAAACTCTCAAACCACCTCTTTGCTGCTTTGTCGGACACCAAGAATTCTCAAGGTATCATCGGTATATTTGATATGCCCTGCCAGTCTCTTGATCTTTCTTTGCTGAATAAGGTTGTGGTGCTGGAAGGTATCCAGGATCCGGGAAACGTGGGTACTCTCATCCGCACTGCGTTTTTTCTGGGGTATCAGGCGGTACTGTTTGACGACACCTGCGCCGCTCCCTTCTCTCCCAAGGTGGTACGCTCATCCATGGGTGCGATCTTTCACCTGCCTTGTTTTACCGCCCCCATCGAGGCACATCTGAGCAGTGTAAAAGATGCTGGCTTTTGCATAGCAGGAGGCGACTTACAGGGAGAAGACATCCAAAAGTGCGGTGCAGCCGCGCAGCAACAGAGACTTGCCCTCCTTTTAGGCAATGAAGGAACAGGACTGAGTGAAGTGGCCCTCTCGTATTGTGACTACCGTCTCAGAATCCCTGAGAAAAATGAAGAAGCAGAGAGCCTGAATGTAGCCGTAGCAGGCGGCATCATGATGTACCTGTTGAATGAATGAACAGGGTTAAGACACTAACGGGTTACCTGGCAGGCCTCGTGGTCGTCTGTATAGTGCTGACCTTCCTGGCTTCCTGTAGCGTTTTTGATGAGACTCAGCTCTCAGACTCTCTTCTGCAAGGCCGACAATTTGACACTCCTGTGTCCGAAGCCTCGTTTGTGCCTCCCGAGCCTGAGCCCGAAGTAGTGGTCTTGCGTTATGAGGGTGACCTGGAGCTTCCGGTAGTTGGCGCGACCGGATATGCCGCACTGGGCCTCGACACGTATACCTCGGCGGATTATTACGCAAACTACGTCACTACCCTTTCGCCCGGGCAGGGGTTCACTATCCTGGAAGAGCAGGGCGACTGGTGGCAGATAGATATCTCGGGGGTTGTTGCCTGGGTTCCTCACCGCCAATGTATGATCAACCTGCCCGACGTTATTCCTTCCATTGTGTACGACAATGCCAATTCCTATTCCTCAAAATTTATATCCTCGGGTAGAGCGATACCCAATATCACAGGATTACAGCTATACAATTCCCTTTCTTTTAACGAGAGGTTCCAGGAAGAGACATATCAGGTACCGGTGCTCTATGCCATGTCCAAGAAAATACATGTGGCGCAGCAACTGGCGCTCGCCCAGGGTAATACCCTGGTCATCAATGAAGGCTTCAGGCCCTACGATGTGCAGCAGATGGTGTATACGAATCTGAGCGCTCTCGCAAGTGCAGACTCAGAGGTCATGGCAGGGATAACCAGGCAGCCATGGTCAATAGGCTGGTTCATAGCCGCGGGAGTCTCAAACCATCAGCAAGGGTATGCTATCGACACAACCCTGGGAGTGGTCCATACAATTGAGGAGCGTGTTTGCGGCAACTATGCCTATACCAAAGTCACTCTGTATGAGGAGTACACCATGCCTACGCCGATACACGAGCTCAGCGCCGCCTCGGTAAGTTTGGCAGGGCCTGTTAATTCGGAAAGTGCATCGGCCTGGTATTCTGTGGGCACTGCTGCTTCTATGAACGAAGCTGCCCTGGCTCTACAAAGTTACTGTGCTAACGCTGGTCTTACTCCCCTTGCCTCCGAGTGGTGGCACTTTGGGGATCTGAGTATGCTGGACAGGGTCTCAGGCATGGATGGCAGATACTACATCAGCTACAACGGTAGCAGGGCTCCAGTGGGCTGAGAGTACTCCGGTCTCATCCGGGCTCTCTGCAGAAGTAGAGTAGCCTCATCTGATCCTGTTTATAAAATATGAGTCTATCGCCTTTTTCAAAGTACGAGAGCAATCCTTTTTGACACTTGCCTTATGCCAGGCAGATGGGCGCAATGGGCTACAATTGGTGCCGGTAAAATTGGAGGCTTTTTAGAGATGGACTTTAAAGAAACAGAATTCGTTCCGTTTATCCTGGGTGGAGATATCAACACCTATAGTGTTGCACGGGCTTTTTACGAGGCATATGGGATCAAGTCCTATGTTTTTGGAAAGTATCCGTCGGGGCCAAGCTACAAAAGTAAGATCGCCCAGTATTCTGCCGTCTTAGATATTGAATCTGATGAGGGTTTTTTGCGGACCATACATGCCTTCCTCGACGCTCATCCAGATAAGACAGTCATTCTGATCGGGTGCGGTGACGGCTATACCGCCCTGGTAAGTAAGCATAGAGCCGATCTTCCTCGCTGCGTTGCTCCTTATCCGGAATATGGCCTTATGGAGCAGCTTCAGAAGAAGGATTGTTTCTATGAGCTCTGTAAAAAACACAATGTCAAGTACCCCGACACATTTGTGTATACACAGGATATGGGTACCAGTTTTGAGATGGACTTTCCCTACCCGGTCATCGTTAAATCCTCTGAGAGCATTACCTACTGGGACCACCCCTTTGAGGGACAGAAAAAGGTGTTCTCAGTAGGCTCACGCCAGGAACTTGAAGAGGTCCTCGGAAAGATCTACGACTCAGGTTATGAAAATCCCGTCATTATCCAGGACACCGTTCCGGGAAACGACGAATTCATGTATGTGCTGACCTCGTATTCAAACCAGGAAGGCAAGGTTGAGATGATGTGTCTGGGGCATGTGCTGCTTGAGGAGCATACGCCAAAAGGGCTCGGCAACCATGCCTGCATCATCACCGCGTTTGAGCAAGACCTCATGGATCAGGCAAGGGCACTCCTTGAAGAGATACACTACGTTGGTTTTTCAAACTTTGATATCAAATATGATGAGCGCGATGGCACGTACAGGTTCTTTGAGCTCAATACCAGGCAAGGCCGAAGCA
>JAVBUQ010000089.1:0-14215 GCA_031555185.1 Coriobacteriales bacterium | reverse complement strand
GATCTCACTTGAGGAGGATCCGAAAATCCTGTGGCTATTCCCAAGAACAAGTGGGCAACTTGATTAACATGGACAGAGTTTCCATCGGATACATTGAACAAGGTAGACGTTCGCCTAAACTCAGTACTCTCTATGCTCTAGCAGCGGTATATCAAATCAATTTCAGAGATTTATTCAACTTCAACGATACATGATTGAGGATAGGCAATTAAGAGAGCTCACTAAAACGGTATCTCTATCTCACGGGTCGAAACAGCATGTAATAGCCGTGTCTTGTGCAATACGTGCGATTGAGTGGTAAATTTAGGGGGATTGCTAGCTTCTGTGTGCGGAATTTGCGATTGAGTGGCGACTGGACTCTCTTTTACACCCCTTTTACACCTCTTTAAAGCCGCCCTCGTCGCGTGCAATACTTTCGATAGGGGCTGCGGCTCGCAGGCGTGGGAATACCCGCTCCCGTTATACAGCCGACAAGCCTAACAAATGTGCTCGTGTCTTGCACCGTTTCTTCGATTCTGCGATAGACAAACCCTGTAAGTGCCCGCGTCGTGCACAGAATTTTCGGTTGTGCGGTCGATGGTGCCCATATTCTGAGGAAAAGCCCTTCTGCCCACCGCACAATCGAAGATTCCGCACACAAAAGGTCGTATTGGAGGTCTTGCAACCGCAGAATCGAAGAAACGGTGCACTCAGATATCCTTGTGTGTTTTGTGACCGCATAATCGAAGAGACGGTGAAACGACTGATCAAATGTCTTATATAATGCACATGCCTACGCGAGGGTGGAGCACCTGTCTACTCGGAAGAGAGGAACTTGTCTACACGAGGGCGGAGCACCTGTCTACATGAGGAAGGGGCACCTCTCTGCGTTAGCGTAAGATAAACGCCTGGGGCTCGCAAGTGTTCAGATCGGGACAGCTTTCGCAATCGCTGGCAATCCTTTCGGCAACCTCTTCCCAGGGCAAAGGCTCAAATCCACATTTGGGGTAAAAGTCCCGTGAGGCCCTGCAGGCTACGAGCCTGAGTTCCCCATATTGGCGGTACGCCTCTTTGATGAGTATCCGTCCTACTCCGTAGCCCTGCCAGTTCCTGAAAACGATGATCGGATAGACATAGTTGCCCCTGCCTTCTGGATTCCTCTTATCCCTGACCAGCGCAATACGGATAAAACCTACCGGTTCACCGGATGCGTTTACCGCTACAATGCCTCGCATAAGATCTTTTTTTGGAGGTAGCGGCATGGCATCCTCGGCAAAAAGCAACTTGAGATAAGGCAGATCACTCGCCCAGACTTTGCGTGTGGTAATGAGGGGCTCCATACGTAACCGCTTTCTACACTACACCATCGGAGGGAGGTAGATCTTTGCCCTCGATTGCCTGATAGCCTTTTTACCAAGCTCCTTTAGCCCTTTAACCGTGGTCTCCATCAATTCCAGAGGTATACCCACAAACATCAGGTCGTCGCCAACATCGCTTGAGGCTCGGCATCCGTAACAGCCAAATGAGACGTTGATCTCTCCCGTTGTGAGCGGCAAAAGCGTTGTCTCAACACACTGTGCGTTATACCCGGAGGCATGCAGATCATGACGATGCCCGCTGTAATACGAGGAGCTCATCAAAAGCCACATGGCCTGTTCCGGCTGACACGCCACGGCGATGACCTGAGGAGTGGTCGCAGCCTTAGCAAGCGGCGAAACCACGGTGGCGTCGATACTGCGCTCTGGCAGGCTGGGGCGTTCATGCACCATGCGCTGAGCGGCTTCGATGTCGTTAAGCTTATGGAAGAGGATATACAGCTCGCCCGAGGCAAGTTTTGCCGGCATGGCGGTGAGCCCAAGGATAGATGTTCCGTCCGGGCAGGCATGGCGGTTGGCCGGCATCATAATAGAGCGTCCACGCCGGGCAGCCATCAGGCTTTGACAGTACCTGAGGCGCTCTTCAGGGATTGGCACGTTGGGCAAAGCCTCACCAGCAGGAATGAGCGATATGGCAACCGGTTCCCAGCGAAGTCCAAGCACCTCTCTGAGGGTAGCAGCCCATTCAGTGTAGAGCGCCTGCTCATCAGGAGGAAGTGGCGGTGCCACCTCACGATCCTTAAAGGGGTTTCCTCCGCCTTGCGCCAACACTTTGAGAGCGCCTTCAGGACACTGTCCAGCACAGGTCTCGCATCCCCAACAGAGCTCAGGTGCAACAGCAACAGGCACATTGAGAGCAGTATCGCCTACAGGCTGGCTGACTACATCAGCGTTCGTGGGTGGTTCGTCAGCTACGCGGCAATCAGGCACATTGTCGGCTTCAATATGAGTGGATGTGTCGGCAGGTACTCGGCAATCAGGCACATCAGCGTGCGTGGGTGGTTCGTCAGCTATGCGGCAATCAGGCAAGCCAGCGGCTATGGGAGGGGCAGGCAGGTCGATAGAACCCTGGTTCTGCATCTTGATGACATCAACCGGACAAAAGGCCTCACACAACCCACAGCTCGAACATGCTCCCAGATCAAACTCAATGCGATAGCTAACCGCCTCCGGGGTATTTCCTACGCCCCGGGCACTTTGATCGATGTTCATACGTATTCACCCCAATCAACGCCCTTCTCTCCACCTGGTATATTCCACGGAGGATAGACGCGTTGCCCCGAACAGTTGGTAAGCTGATACGAACAGAATGGCAGCAGAGCACCATCTGGCATGGTCACAAACATGGAGCATTCCTCCATACGCTCAAGATCGGCAGTAAAGGCATCCATATAATTCATGATGATAATCGAGAGTCCGTCGTGACAACTCAGCCCCTTACGAGCGGCAACATCCCAAAAGACCGAACCCTGAGGTGAGTCGGGATCATACAATTCCAGATATTCCTCGCGTGTTAGATCTCGTGTAACAGGGAAAAATCCGTCACCTTGTTTAACAAGAAAGGTACCGGTGTCACAAAGAGGATGACTGCAACCAAGCGGCCAGATATCCTCCACCCTGATAAGGCCATCAGTCTGGTCTTCCAGCTTAAAGATAACATCTCCCATAGTGAGCGGTACGATACGCGTCGCGTCAAATCGCCCACTCGTAAAGGCAGGTTGAAGCGCCACGCCTGCGATAACATCGCTGTTCTGAGTGGCGAATTCTATAACCTTGCCGATTTGATCATCGTTGATGCCAGAGACAATGGTCATAGCCAGTACGACCTGTACCCTGTTCCTGCGGCAGTTTTCAATGGCTGCAAGTTTGGTCTCAAGGAGGTCTACTCCACGGATCTCTTCGTAGACTTCACTGGTAAGCCCATCAAACTGCAGGTAGATACCCGTCAGTCCCTTCTCCCTAAGGTCTTGCAGATATGCTTCATCCCTGGCTATAACCAGTCCGTTGGTATTGACCTCCACACCCCAAAAACCCCGAGCCCTTACCTGCGCGATAATCTGGGCAAGATCAGCACGGACGGTAGGCTCTCCTCCCGTCAACTGTACGCCGGTGTCGGTACCGGCCGTCGAGGCAATAGCTTCGATAAAATCCTGTATTCTCTGAGGTGGCACATCAGAACTGTCACTTTCGGCACTCATGAAACACACCGGACAATGCAGATTGCAGCGTTGGGTCACCTCTATCTCTACCAAGGTAGGTTTACGCTGATGACGCCCACAGATTCCACAGCCGGTAGGACAGGCGTTGGCACTGGGGCGCAAGGCGTCTTGCCTGGGTGCGGCTTTGGGAAAGGCCAGTGAGCTGATCCAGTGATAGTGTTCAGCATCAGGCCAGATCATCGTAGCGACCTCGCCGTGCTCAGGACAACTCCGGGTCATCCAAACCTTACCCTGGCTGTCGGCGTTGATGTTTGCTTCTAATACTGTCAAACACTCAGGACAGAGTGAACGCGTAGTATGAAGATGCTGCTCTTTGTTCATGCGTCGATACCATCGCGACTGTCCCGGTCTTCGTTGGGTGGTGTTCCTACACGAATCCCGCGCCAATTGACCCAGTCAAGAAAACGGCGAGGCACAAAGAAATCTGGCTGAAATTGATGCGTGTATTCGGCCGAACGCGCAAGAGAGACAGCATGGGCCAGATCCTGCACATCGTCGACATCCGCTACAGGGGTGAGAGAGGCCATCGGTACACCAGCAGCCTCGCATTTCTGTACATAGGCATCAAGAGCAGGACGGCCTGTCATGTTGTAATACACCCCCTGGTGATCCATAGCGGCATTTCTCGTCCAGCCAATAACGCTCACGCCACACTCCTGGCAGGGCGCCTGCACAAGTCCCCCCTGAGGGCTTGTCTCAAGAAAATACTGCAGCCATCTGAATCCACTGGTCACATGAGTCAGGGGAAGCATGGGAATATCTCCTCCCACACTGAGGATAGTATCAAAACCTCTCTCCCAGATTTGCTCAAAGGCGCTGTCAAAATGTACGTCGAAGTTTTCCCCACTATCCACGAGATAGGTAAACTCCACCGGCCATGCACCATCGCCTTCAAAAATCTGCCGCATCCTTTCTACGTTCTCTTCGGGTGTCGTAGATATGAAGAAATGATATTCATGCTGAGGGGCGCTCGGATCTTCAGCGGACACTGCCGCATCCTCTGCCTCAAGCTGCGCCGTAGCAGTGATACATAATTCCATGACATCAAAAAGCGAACGGTGAAACAGCTCCGCTGCTTGCTCAGGAGTAAAAAGACCACCCTGCTCCTGAGTCAGACGTGTCTTGACCAGGCCGGGGACAGGCGGCTTGGAAAACATGAGGAGTGCGTGTTTATAGGTCTCAGTTTTGGTCTCAGTTTGGGTCTTGGGCTGGGTCTCAGGCCGGGTCGTGGGTTGTGCCATTCGTTCTTCTGTCATCATTTCTCCTGCTAGCTATTGGTTTTTGGGTACAGTGCCGCCCGTGCAGAACATCTCAGCATCCTGCAAAGGACGGAAGAGGCATTATCCTGTCTGATAGTATCATGGCTGGCTTAATTCGTAGACCCTCACGGGATTCCACCAATCGGAAATCAAATAAAGCTCAAACTCCCCTTTGATATCAACCAGCTCCTCTATAGTGCTGAGCTCGTCAAAGTACAAATAAAGCGTCCCGGGCTTTCCCGGATAGACCTGGCCCTCCGTCTTGGGGTCCATTTTGACCCCATTAACAGACCACGTGCCCATAATCGGGGTGATGTAACAGTAGTTCTCGTTGCCTACCGATGTGAGAGGTTTATATCGATTCTCTACTACGAGCACAAAACCAGCATCACCCAGCTCATCGGCTGTTTTTGATTGCAAGGTGATCTTTACGTATTCATCATCAACGATCACTCGGTTGATAAACTGGTGAATGGCCACCGGCTCACCCTCACTGGTGTCCCTGAAATGACCACCTCTGGAAGTGCCCTCTCCTGCAGTGCCACTTGAAGCACCGGAACTATCGGTTCCACTTCCTCGCATTAATTGCTCTTCTACCAGTTCAGAAGAGTTCTGCCAGTCGCCGTAGATACGTGAGGAGTTTTCCGGCATAGTCCCGGCATCGCCCGCATCTGCCTGAGGAAGTGAACAGGCTGAGAGCGCACCACATGCCACGCATATCCCTGCCACAAGAGCAAGCGTTGATATTGAGCGCAGTATACGTTTCATACTCACAGTGGTCCTACGTCCTCCAAGGGCCAAAATACCATAAAAGCCCTTCCGTACACTGAGTCTTCTGTGATAGTGCCAAAGTAGCGACTATCCGCAGAGTTAAGTCGATTATCACCCATGACCCAGAGCTGGCCTTCGGGAACTGTGTAGGGATACTCTATTGCCATATTCTCAAAGTGCTGTTCTAACTTTTCTGTCTCAGCGCCATTAGTGTACGGCTCATACAGAGGAACTCCATCTACATACACCAAACCATCCCTGATAGTAACCTGCTGGCCGCCGGTTGCAATGACCCTCTTGACCAGAATACGGCCCGGCGTAGTCTTGTCGGCAAAAACGACAATGTCGCCATACCCCACAGGGTCCCAGTTAAGGGATATCTTGTCGGCCAGGAGTTTGTCTCCGCTCATAATAGTGGTCTCCATCGACCCGGTGGGGACTTCAAAAGGTTCAACAAGAAATGTCTTGATAACCCAGGTCAAAGCCAACGCAACAACGAGGGCAAGAGCAAACTCAATAAGCGTACGCAGGAGCGTAGGTGGCTTTTTGCGCTGCTCCTGCTGCTCCATTTCCAGGTCTGCCGCCTGATTATCGGTGTAAGACTCGGCCATGCGTTAGCTCAACTTAATATACAGCATGCGTTGAGATGGCTGTCTGTCAGGAGTGGCCTCAACGCCACTCGCACCATAATCATAGGTGTAGGTGATCTCAAACTTCGTTGGCGCCTGTTCAGAAACCAGCGTGCCCTTCATTGTCACCGTCTCCTTTTTGATTTTCTTAACGCTCGCCTCGGGGTCTACGTATTCGGTATATTCCTCTTCGGTTGGCGCGATATACTCCACTTCGGTTGAAACAGTAGCCCCAGCTGATGCTAATGAACCAACAAAGGAGGTTCTGGTAGCCACCAGATCGGCAAAGCTCGAGATTGGATAGTCGAGCAAATTCATTGAACTGACAAAATAAACCTCAACCGTCTTACCGCCTTCATCTAACCCCAGGTAGATGTTTTGGACTTGTGTAGCGCCTACCGGACTCGTCTGCTCCTGGGGCGTATAACTGATGGTCACCATGTTCGCAACAACCGGGCTGACTTCGCTTGCCTCGCCCTCGGCACCGCTGCTTTCGGTTCCCTCGGCATCTGTGACAATGTCTGTTTTGGTGATGACATAGTCTGGGCCAAGTATGGCTACCACCTCATCAGGTGTCTTTCCAAACATCTGCACAAGATCAGGCATCTCTACCGTCACAGTGGTACCCCGATCCTGGACGGCCGCCTCATCGCCTTCGATAACATTGCTGGGCTGCGCGATATGAGCGTTATTTTGACCATAATTCAGATAGTAGTAGATGCTTCCCGCAGCGGCACCAAGTAATACGATGATAAGTATCACTATGACCACTATGAGCGTACGACGTTTGCGTTTTGCATGGACCAACTTCTCTTCGGGGATAGGCTCAAAATGCGCAGGCAGGAGAGGCTCATCAGATTGCACAGCCTCCGCAATAGAATCGGCTTTTGCCTGCAGCTCTTCTCCTTGTGCTTCAGAAGCAGGCGTCTCAGAGGTATCCGGAGCGTCATGGGGCTTTGCGGCCTCTGAAGCATCGGCAGTGGCCTCATTAATTACTTCGTCATCCTCGATGAGTGTTTTGGTGGAAACCGTTGACTCTTCTGGAGAAATATCGGTATTGTTTATTGCTTCTTCAGTAGATTCTTCTACCTCAGGTTGTTCATGTTCATTCACACTTGTCTCCGTTACCCTGGTTCATTATGTATCGTGAGGCATAGATCAAGGCTGGTGCTACGACATACGAGCGTCAAGCTCTCCTGCCAGGTCTTCCGGGCTCACACCGGAACGTTCCAACACTACGAGCAGATGATAGAGAAGGTCCGCTGCCTCGTAGCGAATATGATCATGATCATCATCCTTTACCGCCATGACCAGCTCAGTTGCTTCTTCACCGATCTTCTTAAGGAGTTGATCGAGATTCCCGGTGAGCAGTTTTGCCGTGTATGACTCATCCGGGTCTGCATCTGTACGTTCATGGATGGTACGGGAAAGCACCTTGAGCGTTTCTCCGAGATTGCCAGGACGTACGTCCGCCGTGACCTCACCCATCTTTGCCCCTGCGCAGCACAACGGCCATCGGGCTCGTAGTGCGTTCTTCTTTATTCTTGGTTAGTGCTCTGCATACGTGCTGCAATGGCTACCATCCTGCTCAGAAAGGCAGCTGCCGATAAAAACAGCTGCGTCTGCCTGTATGACACGCAGAACCGGGGCTGTCTACCTCTAGGAGAAGACAGTCCTGGTCGCAGTCATAGTATATCGCTTTAACACTTTGGTAGTTGCCGCTTGTTGCCCCTTTGTTCCATAGCTCTCTGCGGCTCCTACTCCAGAACCAGGCTGTTTTGGTAGTTTGTGTAAGCTCAAGCGATTCAGCATTCATCCAGGCCATCATAAGTACTTCTTTGTCGTCGTACTGCTGAACGATAACTGGGATAAGACCTTGATCGTCATATGTTAATTCCACCGTATTCATGAATCTCCTTCTGCCAGCTTTTCTGCGGGGCGAAAAGGGCCACCTAGTCCTGGCGGACAGGGATGCCCTGGGCTGCCAGATAGGATTTTACCTCACGGATCCTGAGCTCTCCAAAATGAAACACGCTTGCCGCCAGCACTGCATCGGCTTCTCCTTCAAGGATCCCCTCGGCAAAATGTTCAAGGGTGCCAACGCCTCCACTTGCTATTACGGGAATATCCACCGCGCGCGCTACTGCCCGCGTCAAAGCAAGGTCAAATCCATCCTTGGAACCATCGCGGTCCATAGAGGTGAGTAATATCTCTCCCGCTCCACGTTTTGCCGCTTCTGCTGCCCACGCTAAGGCATCCAGGCCGGTATCCTCCCGGCCGCCATTTAAGTACACCGACCACTTGTCCACTCCAGGAGAAACCTGCTTGGCATCGATTGCGCAGATCACCGCCTGCGTGCCAAACTGGGCTGCCATATGCGTAAGCAGTTCAGGATCGCGCACAGCGGCGGAGTTGACTGATATCTTGTCTGCGCCTGCTGCGATCATCGTGCGAACATCTGCAAGCGTAGTGAATCCGCCGCCCACGGTATAGGGGATATGCAACTCTTCCGCAGCGCGTGCAGCCATGACAACCGTAGTCTTACGTCCTTCATGCGTTGCGTTGATATCCAGAAATACTACCTCGTCGGCACCCTCGGTATCATACGTGGCGGCCATTTCTACCGGATCTCCGGCATCGCGGAGATTAACGAAGTTGACACCTTTTACTACGCGTCCATCCTTGACGTCCAAACAGGGTATTACCCGCTTAGTGAGCATATTCCTCCAATACAGATAGTGCCTCTTTTATGGTAAAAGACAGCTCATAGAGCGCTCTTCCCACTATGATAGCCTCGATGACCCCGTTACCAAGCTCGGCAAGAGAGCGGATATCGTCAAGTGTAGAAATGCCTCCTGAAGCTGTAACAGGGAACTCCGCAAAACCGGCAATACGTGTATAAGCTTCGGCATCGATGCCGGTTTGCATACCATCACGGCTGATATCGGTATATACCAGGTGTGAAAGGCCTCGCTCTCTGAGAGACCGAATGAGCTGCTCCGCGCCCATGCCCGATCCCTCCTGCCAGCCCTGTACGGCAGCCTCGCCTTCCAAAGCATCCACACCCGCACAGATAAGATCCCCATAACAGGTGATAGCTTCATCAGCAAACTCTGGATCGCGTATAAGCCCCGTGCCAAGAACGATACGGCTTGCACCTGCTTCTGAAAGGCGTGCTATGTGATCAAGTCTACGAATCCCGCCGCCCACCTCAACCTTAAGTCCCGTAGCCTCTACGATAGAGGTGATGGTTTCCATCTGCGTAGGGATGCCGCTTCGTGCGCCTTCCAAGTCCACAACATGCACCCATGAGGCTCCCTCAGCTGCGAATTCCCGTGCCTGCTCGAGAGGACTTTCGTTGTAGACCGTTACAGCGTCGTACTTACCTCGCATCAAGCGCACGACTTTGCCGTCGAGGATATCAATGGCAGGATAGAGCTCCACGTGTTTCACCTTGTCTTTCTTCCTGTGTTTTTTACATACCACACAAAGTTCTTCAAAACCGCCAGACCCTTCTGCGATGATTTTTCGGGGTGAAACTGCACCCCGAAAACGCTCCCTCGGCACACTGCGCTGGGAATCGCCTGTGCATGGGTGACTATCGCAAGAAGGTCATCTGCGTCCGCCAGTTCGCATCCATACGAATGGGTGAAATAAAAATGAGAACCGTCCTCGATGCCCGCGAACAAATGGTCCAGGCCAGGGTTTTTTTCCGCTCCATAAGCGTAGGAGACCTGATTCCAGCCAACATGCGGAACCTTGAAACTACTGCCCTGCTCATCAGTACTGGCAATACGTTTACAACGTCCCTGCAAGATACCCAGGCCTTCTGCTCCTGTATCGCCCGGCATTCCCTCATCCCCACATTCAAACAACAGCTGCATGCCGAGACAGATACCGAGGAAGGGTATCCCCGCCTCCACACGTTCACGTAGAGCCTGCATCTGGCCGGTTGCCAGCATTACCCGAGAAGCATCGGCAAAGGAGCCCACTCCGGGCAACACGATGGCCTCCGCCATACGGATATCTGCCTCACGTGCGCTGATAATTGCCTTGGCGCCCGCAAGCTCGAGCGCTTTTTGCACGCTGCGTAGATTGCCTTTGCTATAGTCAACAACGATACAGGTCAAAGAAGTACTCCTGTTCAAGAATCTCAGAGCGGCACCCTGTCGTGTCGCTCCTTTAAAGGCTGCCTTTTGTTGAAGGCACCTTCTGTCCCACGCGGGGATCATAGGCCACTGCCAAAGCCAGAGCGCGCGCTACCGCCTTGGCGGATGCCTCTATGATGTGATGAGCATTCTCACCTGCAAGCTTACGTACATGCAGGGTGAGTCCGGCATTACTGGCTAAAGCAACAAGAAACTCCTTCATGAGCGAAGTGTCAAACGTACCGATGAATTCAATGGGAAGTTCAACCTCCCAATATAATTGTCCCCGACCGGAGATGTCCACCGCTGCCAACACAAGTGCCTCGTCCATAGGTACGGTAGCTTCACCAAAACGAGCGATACCTCGCTTCTGGGCCAAGGCTTCCGAGAGAGCCTTGCCAAAGACTATGCCTACATCCTCAACCGTATGGTGCGCATCAACCTCCAGATCACCAACAGCCTTGATATCCAGGTCAAAGAGACCGTGGCGGCTCATGGCATCAAGCATATGATCAAAGAATGGTATTCCGGTATGGATGTCATGTTCTCCGCTGCCATCCAAACCGATCGTCAACGTTATGTCAGTCTCATTGGTTCTCCTGCTGAGGGTTGCCTGTCGGGTGATCATATCCATAAAGCCCTTCTCCCTTGTCTCTTGTTAATCCGCTCGTCCCGTTTCTGTATGATCCGGCCGCTCAGAGGTTTTGCAGGAGTTAAAACACTCATAAGTGAACCTTTATTGACAGCCGCATTGTTCTGCTGCCCGCACGTGATGAAGAATAAAGCCGTATCGAGGTATGCCCAGACCAGGCCTGCGCGTTTCTTTACGAGTGCCGATCTCATCGGCTACTCAGTATAGTGTCCAGTGCCCGAAGAAACTCATCGTTCTCTTCAGGAGTGCCTACCGTTACGCGCAGACAGTGGGTAAGTCCGGGTATACGTGAGACATCGCGCAGCAGAATACCGTAATTCTCATAGAGCAGTTGCCATACTTCGTGAGCGTCTGGTACCCGAAAAAGGAGATAGTTCGCTTCGCTTGGTGCCACCGATAATCCCTGTCCAATAGATCCCAGTGTCTTAGCAAGCCGCTCCCGCTCAGCAACAATAGCCGCAATCTGTACACGTACCTCATCCTCTACACCCAGGGCTGCGTGTGCGGCGAGCGCTGCGAGCGCATCGACCGAATAAGGCTGGCGCACCGTGCGTAGCTCCCTTGCAATCTCCTCACTGGCTACCAGGTAACCGATACGGAGACCTGCCAGACCGTAAGCCTTGGAAAAAGTGCGAAGAATGGCCAGGTTGGTATTGTTCCTGAGCAGAGCCGTGGCATCATAACCAGGGCTTGCAAACTCGATATACGCGTGATCAATCAACACTACTGCATCCGTGGCAGCAAGCAACTCTTCAATAAAGCTGAGCGAAAGGCTATCACCGGTAGGGTTATTGGGCGAGGTGAGTATAACGATGTCTACCTCCCCCGAACCTACCAACTCAAGAATGGTTTTCTCATTAACACTGAAGTCCAACTGCCCCTCTGGGCCGATTTCCGAGGCGCGAGGGATCTCTCTGAGTTCTGTGTGGGTAAGGATGGCATCAGTGTGGTATACCGAAAAGGTCGGTGGAGTCGTAAGCAGTATTCGCCCTTCACCACCATAAGCCAGACAGAGGTTAAAGAGCAGTTCGTCTCCTCCGTTACCTAACACTATGCACTCAGAAGGTACCTCCAGCCTTGACGCGAGCGCAGCACGCAGACGTTTTGCCAAAGGGTCCGGATAGCGATGCAATGGCTCACATACCAACGCCTGTGCAAGGCACTCGCGTACCGCATCTGGTGTACCATACGGATTCTCGTTGGCATTAAGATAGATGCGCGCCTGAAGATATCGCGGGTCGTAGGGCTCTAACCCTTTGAGATGCTCTGCTGCTGAGCGGACCGATTGCATGAGATGTTATTCCTCTTCTTCGAATAATTCGAAGCGGGCCCGCACAGATTTTCCGTGTGCCCAAAGTCCCTCTGCTGCAGCGAGGATAAGGATTTTTTCCTCATCCTTCTTCAGTGCAGAGTAGGAATAGGAGATGACACTTGAGAACTTGATAAAGTCATCCACGCTCAAAGGGCTGGAATACCGTGCTGTGCCACTCGTGGGAAGTGTGTGGTTTGGCCCTGCGGCATAATCGCCTACTGTGGTGGGACTCCAGCTTCCGAGGAATATAGCCCCGGCATTATCAATGAGCCCTAAAAGGTCGAGTGCATCGGTGGTCTGAATCTCCAGATGTTCTGGCGCAATGGCATTTACCGCGTCTAAAGCGGTGGAAAGATCGGGTGCTATAAAAATGATGCCGTTTTTATCCAATGATTCCTGTGTTATCTCCGAACGTGGAGAATCCTCAATAAACTCAGAGATCTCCTCAAGCACATCCTCTGCCAGATCGGGGTCGGTGGTGATAAGGTAGCAGGCAGCGTTGGGGTCGTGCTCCGCCTGAGCCATAAGGTCCAGGGCAACGAGCGCCGGTTCGGAGGTGTCGTCGGCCAGAATAGCCAACTCGGAAGGGCCGGCGACTATGTCGATACCCACATCCCCACTCACCGCACGTTTAGCGGCGGCAACGTAGGCGTTTCCTGGCCCAACGATCTTATCAACCGGAGCAATACTCTCGGTGCCATAGGCAAGTGCGGCAATAGCCTGTGCACCACCAACAGCATAGACCTCAGTAACCCCGGCAATCTGAGCCGCAGCCAGCAGCAAGGGATCAATACGGCCGGTGGAATCCGGCGGTGTGACCATGACGATACGACGCACTCCTGCTACACGAGCGGGGAGCGCGCACATTAACACGGTGGAGGGATAGAGAGCCTTACCACCGGGAACATAGATGCCTACGCTGTCCAAAGGGGTTACCTTGGTGCCGATCAAAGCACCATCATCTCGAGCATACAGTAGCCCTTCTCGTCGCTGACGCTCATGAAAATCAAAGATGCTCTGTCCGGACTCGTGTATGGCTTTGACCGCATCCTGATTTGCCCTTTTCACCGCTGCCTGTATCTCCTGCTCGGTTATACCAAACTCTCTGAGTGTGGCGCCATCAAACTCCTTTGTGTAATCAAAGAGCGCCTGGTCTCCCTTTTCACGTACGGTGGCGATGATGCTGGCAACTGCTGAGACGATCTCTGGCTCAAAGGCTACGCTTCGTTTGATGAGATCTGCCTCTGGTCTTACACCCTGCTCCAGTGTCACTACTCTCATATTCTCTTCTTCCTTTTGAAGGGGCTACTCCACGGGGTTGTATAAGGAATCTTCTCCTTGACTGCACAGAGGTGATCCACCGCTTCCTGGAGACTAACTCCCCTATTATCCGTTGACAGAACCATTATACAAGGCTTGCCAGCCTCTCTGCCAAGACACGTATGCGCGTATCGGTGCGTACACTCGCCGTGTTCGCAACAAATCGTGCTGTTGATGTCAGCACTTCATCAACAATGACCAGCCGATTCTCTCTGAGCGTTGCGCCGGTGGCAGTGATGTCGACAATACGCTCAGCCAGACCTGAGAGTGGTGCAAGTTCAATATTGCCGTGAAGTTTTATGATCTCAACCTGCACGCCAATGCTGTCATAGTAATTTCGGGTGATTGCGGGATACTTTGTGGCAACACGCATAACACCCCGTCTTTGGTACAGGTCATCAGCCCTGTGGAGGGCGTCCTCGGGTTCGGCCACCACAAAACGACAGGCGCCATAGGCAAGGTCCACCATCTCTACCACATCCAACCCCTGCTCTGCCAGGGAGTCATGGCCACATATCGCACAGTCCACCCCGCCTAAAGCGGTGAATAC
>JAVBUQ010000139.1:0-7286 GCA_031555185.1 Coriobacteriales bacterium | reverse complement strand
CAAGCTTCTTCTGCTGCTCGTTGATGGTAAAGTCAAGCTTGCGATTGAGGTCTACCCACTGAGCCTCTGGCCACGTAATGCTGTTGTCAAGTGGGTAGAACTTCACAGACCTCATGAGTTCAATAGGGTCTTGATCTCCCACAGGCATTGCACGCAGTAAAACCAGAACGCGATTGGTAGACGATTGACCAGCATAATATCCTTCCGGGATAGCACCTGTATAATTTGGAGGCACTATCAAGTGTTTTGCGCCCTTGCCGCGTTCTGGGCCGGGAAGTCCAACGTCCATTACCCAAAGCTGGTTGAGATCATTAACCGCTGCCATAATTGGCCCAGCAGGAACATCAATGACAACAGGACCGCATTCGCTCATATCAAGCATGATACCTGCATAGGGGGTGTCAGAATTAGGCGTAAACACAACTTGATCCGGCGACCCATAAAGTATGCCATAGATCTCATTTGGCTTCATGCCTGCGTTGAGGTTTCCGAGTACAACTCCATAGATAGCTACCGAGGGGAAGAAAAAACGATACATCTGCACCGCACGATTAAAGTCGAGCGCATCGTACGCTTTTTGTATAGTCTCATCAGTAGGAAACCCCTCGATAAATTCAAAGTCTTGTATCTTCTCTAGCTGCATTGCCTTTCCTTTCTCTACGTTGTGGACCTTGTTGTCCAAACAAGCCTTTTACTTTGGACGAATTATTTGTTGATCTTGTTTTTCTGGAGCCAGGAGACCCTCGGCTACTCCCAAGGAGTCTCTTCCGAAACTAAGTGCTCAAAGGAGCATCTCCTTAACATTACAAGGATAAAAGCCTTGTATCCGTAACCATGTGATCTGCAATACTGTGCGCTCTTAACCTTTACAGGGATTCTAAACCAAGAAAACCTCCTCGCTCGTGAGGATTACAATAACTCACAATAAAACCACAAATGCGTATTTTCTTTATATCTGGAGCTGTTGGTAAAGCCCGTTGCCTTCAAAACCTAGGCTGCGATAATATTCGCGGGTTCCCACGGCACTGATCACGTTTATCTTGTCGTACCCGCTTTTTTGCGCAATCTTGCAGGCTGCCTCGATCAGTTGCTTACCCAATCCCAGGTGTTGGGCATCCTCTCCGGTTGTGTGGAGGCGAGCTACCTTTCCATATATGTGCACTTCTCGGATCATTGCTTCATGAGGTTTGATTGGCAGTTTTTTCTGGTGCTGCTCTACATAGCTTACATCCGGCAGCGAGAGCCGCAGGAATCCCGCGATACGATTATCCGGAGTCACCCATTGGAGAAAGTGCTCAATGCCAGTGGTTGTCTCGTAAGACACATTGGTGAGCTCAAGTTCCTCGATGGTTATCTCACTGGTGCGTATCTCACGAAAACGGATCTCCTGTATCGTCTCCCCCGCTGCTTTTATATCTTTTTCTACCATCTGTCTGAGATTTGCCTTCTTGTTGCCCACCAGAATATCTTCGGCGGAAATATCCCTGATCATCCGTGATATTCTCACAAAGGGTGGCGTGGCAAGGGTGTTGGCTATCAAGACATCCATCAGCTCATCTTCAGTATAAGGCCTCCAGGTACCCTCAGAATACTCCTTGCAAAGACGCGCCCCCTCAACAAGCGAACACGGATACAGCTTTATCTCATCAGGCAAAAAGGGAGCCCCGGTAATGAACTGCAGGTAATCCTCTTTGTCCCTTTTTGGGGTAGAGCCATACAGATTAAGCATGAAGTGTCCCTGTATCTTAAATCCAAAGATACGCACCAATTCAAAGGCAGAGCGAATCTGCTCCTCACTGATAGTACGGTCGTTCATCCGCAAAACGACAGGATCCAGACTTTGGATACCCATCTGGATCTTGGTGCATCCCATATGTCTGAGCGCAACAAGAGACTCAGCAGAAATGGTATCCGGTCGTGTTTCTACTACCAGGCCAACCATCCTGTGCTGGGCTGTTTCATTGTTGTCTTGCTGTTTCTGCAGTTCTTCCGTCGTAGCAGCCTGCACTGTACTTATCTTTGCCCAGGCAGTATTCTCTCCATACAGCTGTCTGATGGCCTCGTTAAAGGTAAGTACTCCCGTGTTGACCGCCTCTTGTTGATCTCTCACAAACTCCTTGAGTTCTTCTTCTTTGTTGCTGAGCCCATGCTGTTGGTAGAAGGAGTAACGCTCCTCACTGTGTTGTCTTGCCTTAACATCGGTTACGCCCTCATTGAGTGCTCTGAAAAGCTCTTTCATAAACCACAGCTGGTACTGCAAAGGGTAGTCACTCCAGGTACCACCCAGTATTATCAGCTCTACTTTATCGGTCACATGCCCCATGTCCGTGAGGGCTTTAAGCCTTGAGGCCACCTGCAGATAGGGGTCAAAGTAGTTGCGCTCGGCACGCTGGCAGGCAGGCTCACCGCTGAGATAGCTTTTAGGCATACGCAGATCGTTAGGACAGTACAGGCAGTTGCTGGAGCATTTCCATGGCTTGGTGATAACCGTTATCGTTGCTACGCCCGAGGCTGTTCTCCTTGGCTTCATCTGCAATAATCGAACCACCTTGCAGTGGAGGTCTTCGTCAAGGCCCCAGCCTGCCCAGCGTTCTGGATCGGACTCTTTTACTTGCAAATAGTAAGGCAGCAATCTCTTTTTTGCATAATTCCGCTGAGCGCCATCATGGGAACTTCTCCCCTTTTTATTGTCTCCCTGGCTTCCGTTTCCCAGGTTCTTATTATGCCTGCGAATGATCTGGTCGAGCTGCTTGTTGCTCAGCTCTCCCCTTGCGCGTAATTCAGAGAATATGTTCAGGAGCACGGTATCCATAACAAAGAATTCTATAGTACAACGTGATGGTGATGCTTCATGGATATTCAGACGTTTTTTTCGGTGGTGCTGTTCCCATGCCAAAGAATTCTATAATACAACATGGTGGTGAAACCTTATGAATGACCAGACAGCACAACAACTGTGTGAGCTTAACAACTCCTTCTACCACAACAACGCTGCGTCGTTTTCAGAAACACGCGTGGCGCCGTGGAGTGGTTGGAGACGTTGCGTGGCACTCGTACGTGAGGTGCTTGAGACCAGCTCTTCCGTTTATTTTACCGAGAGTGCCAGACAGAGAGGCCTTTCTGTATTCGATCTTGCATGCGGCAATCTGCGCTTTGAGCTGTTCTTTAACGCCGAGATGCCTCATGCCTCTATCACGTATTACGCAGTTGATAACTGCTCATCCTTGCTGCCTGATATGCCGGATCTTTGCCTCAACTATCAAGACCTTGATATTCTCAATCTCGTGTGCCAGGGAATTGCTATACAGGAATATCTTGAGGCGCCACCCTGCGACCTTTCGGTTGCTTTTGGCTTTTTGCATCATGTACCAACTCTTGAGTATCGTAGGGAGGTCCTTCTGAGTTTGATTAAGCAGACTTGCCCCGGTGGCCTGGTTATAGTGTCACTCTGGCAGTTCATGAACAGTGAGGAGCTGGCAGAAAAAGCTCAACTTACGCATCAACATGCCCTCAAGGAGCTCGATCTGCCGTCATTAGACAAAAACGACTATATTTTGGGCTGGCAGAATACTCCCAAAGCCTATCGCTACTGTCACAGCTTCAGTGATGCTGAGATAGATGAGTTAGTGGCTTCACTGGTTGGCAAGGCACATATACTCTCCCGTTTTAAAGCTGATGGCAGGACAGAGGATCTGAACACCTATCTGGTTATGAGAGTGTGTTGAGAAGCTTCCGAAAGAGAGGCCAGATTCGATTAATGGACTACCTTCAACACTGTTACTCAGAGCGCACGTTTGAGAAGATTGCCAATGAAAACGCGTGTAAGATAATTGCTATCATGCAGTATGAAGTCAAATAAAACAGGTTGTCATGCCAAATTAACGAGATAGGCTTTCATGGATCTTGATGAAATACGACGTCTGCGTCTTTATAACCAGCAGATACTCTCAGCAAGCTGTACAACTCCTGCCTCTGTTGTTGCCCATCTGGGCGCAATGCAAGCTCAGGAATATGCCATGGCAAAGTGGGCTGTTGGACTGCGGCTAAACACCGGAACAGAAGCGGCGGTTGAAGCAGCCCTGCAGTCTGGACGCCTCCTTCGCACCCATCTTTTGCGTCCCACCTGGCACTTTGTAACACCTGAAGATATTCGCTGGATACTTGAACTTACTGCTCCGCAGGTGCACAAAGCCAATGGAACCATGTATCGTAAAACTGGCCTTTCAACGGAGATCCTCGCACAGGCAAGCCAAGTGATTGAGAAGGCGCTGTCAAAAGAAGGTCAGCTTACGCGCGCGCAGCTTGCCAGACATGTAGAGCATGCTGGCATTTCTGCTACAGGCCACCGCCTCGCTTATATCATGATGTTTGCGGAGCTTGAAGGGCTTATCTGCAGCGGGGCCCGCGTTGGTAAGCAGTTCAGTTATGCCCTGCTGGATACTCTTGTGCCTCCGGCAGAGTCGCTCTCCCGCCCCGAAGCGCTTGCAAAACTAGCCGAGCGTTACTTTATCAGCCGCGGACCAGCAACGGTACGCGACTTTGCCACCTGGTCTGGGCTAACCCTTACCGACGCACGGTTGGGTGTTTCTCTGCTTTGCACACGCTTTAGCAAGGTGGCTTTTAATGACCAGGAGTACTTTTTTATTGAACCGCCTGCTTCGCCGGTGCTCAATGAGAGGGCGACTTTTTTGCTTCCCGACTACGACGAATATGGCATGAGCTACAAAGACAGATCTGCTCTTGCCCCTCTCCGCCGCCCAAAAGAGACGCCGTCAGATTACAGCCACTGGCTTATTGTCCGAGGCCGTATTGAGGGTGTCTGGCAGCCAGCACCTAAACAAGTCGAGACTCCAACTGTTGTGCCCTATTATCGTCTGGAGTCCTCCGAGAAGCACGAGGTGAAACAAGCCCAAGCACGATATCAGGCATTCTGGACGCGTTCTGTTTGAATTATCGTGAGTGAGCTTTACGGCACATCTCTCTGCTCAGAATAAGAGCCTTGCTTACACGTGCTTGTGCTTCAACATGCCTTTAGCTGTTTGGCGCACTATTCTCTTCTCGTGTACCAATACGGGTAAGGAAAAACAGAAGCACCAGTTGTCCTGCCAGCAGAACAAACATCACGATGCTCCAGAGATCAAAGAAAACCATCAGCAGCGACATGTCCTCAGTAAGCAAAAAGATAATCAAGGACAACAACCCTGATAGAATTACTGACACCAGCAGCGGTACAAAAGCCTTGTTTGTGTGCTTTGTGCTGTTTTCCTGCGTTTGTTTGAGACCGTCCTCTTTACGGCGACAGAGTACTGCCTGTATTGATCCAGCTACGCATACAACGAGTGAGATAATCACACACACGAGATTAAACAACGCCCAGAAGGGGTGCCCGTCGAGGTCGCCGTACAGCGGAATCTCAAAAATGCCAATCGTAAAGATGGGAACACCCTCTGCCCTGAGTTCCTCAAGCACTTCTTCTTGAGGAGTAAGCCAAGGAGTTGGGTTGGGCGTGGGCGTTGGATTGACTTCAGGCGGCGCAAAAGGATCAGGCGTGGGAGCAGGTGGTGGCGTTGGCTCAGGGGCGGGAGGAGTGGGGTCCGGGGGTGTAGGCGGTGTAGGTGGAGTGGGGCCTGGCGGATTTGGTGGAGTTGGTGGTGTGGGTGGGATAGGTGGCGTGACATTTTTCTTGTAATAGAGGTTCAGGATATTCTGAGAAGGTTGTGCGCTTATCGCAATGCTGGAGGGAGTGGCATGGTCATAGGTATAGCCGCTTATTGCTATCACTTCATCTGATGCGGCGATAGTGCTGCCCTCAAGGGCAGAGCCCGTCTTCACAGCAGCAATGGGTGTGCCTGTGCTCGCATCAAGATAATTGACCGTGTAGCCTTGCAGCGTGCTGAAGAGCGCCTCAATGGTCATGTCATGTGTGGGCATGGTATAACTGAGTGGATTTGCCACTGTTTGGCTGGGATCCAGTGTTACCCCCGTTGCCACCCACTGTTTGAATACCTTACCTGCCGGAACGGTAGGCGTAAACGTAAAGGAAACGCCGCTTCGCGCAATATCGGTCTTCCATGTGGCGGTGTAGGGGTCGGTACAGCTGCGTGTTGCGTTGATAGTGGTAAGAAGCGAGTACACTCCATCGATACCTTGTGCGACGGCACCGGTTCCTGCGATGGTGCAGCGCCCCAGACCAACGGTGTCTGGAACTCCAGGAGCTCCGGTGGCTGTTTTGTTGATGGTGGGCTCGACGCCAACGGTAGTAAGGTTCAGACTTGCCCCTCCATCAACCGAGAGTGTGCCAGTGCCTCCTATATCGTGCTTTCCTCCTGTGCCGGTTGCCGTGACAACAGTACTTGCCCCTTCAATGACCAACTTGCCATCGGAGGCTATGGGGCCGATTCCATAACTCGTCGAGGCAGCTTGTGGATGATAGGCTGTCGCGGTGACGTTTCCGCCGGAGATGGTGATATTCTTAGCAACCCCATTTGGGCCTGCGCCGATGCCGCCGCCAAGCCCCATGGCGCTGATTGTTCCACCTGTAATGGTGATGCTTTTTACCAACCCATTAGAGCCTGCCCCAATACCGCTGGAGTATGCATTAGCTGAAGTAGTAACAGTGCCGCCAGTAATAATTATGGACTCTACTGTCCCAAATGCTGCACCGCCAATCGCGGAAGCATAAAACCCCGTTCTGGCAGTAATGTTTCCTCCCGTAATAAGAATAGTGTTAACATTGCCTGCGGTACCATCATTCGAACCTGTGCCTCCACCTATAGCAGCAGAATTGCCACTGCCTGTGGCATCGATTGTGCCCCCGTTGATGGTGATATTCCCAGCATTCCCATGGCCGCCGCCTCCAATGCCAGCGCCACCGGTATTTCCTTTTACAGTGATCGTGCCACTGTTAATAGTCATGTCTCCACAGTTAGGAACCTCAGATGAGCCGCCGATGCCAGCACTTGCGGCACTTGAGTTGGCCGTTAGACTAGCCGCTCCAGTGCCACCCTCAATAGTGAGATTTGTTCCCACCGGAACAAAAAGGGCAGAATGGTTTCCCCCTTGTATAGCCAATGTATTTGTGCCGCTCAGTTTTAACACTAAGTCGGAGCCGTTTCCGAGAGAAAAAGGAGGCTGTCCTTTAATATTTATATCCTCCAACTCAACCGTTGCTGTCACATTCGCCGCAACGGCAATTCTGAAATCAGATCGAGGCTTACTGGCAATGCTGTCCACAATATGGTAATAATCAATACCACCAGTCCCGTTCAATATGAGGGTGCTACCCG
>JAVBUQ010000015.1:0-22085 GCA_031555185.1 Coriobacteriales bacterium | reverse complement strand
CTGTGGGATTTGCGCTTTTGGTCATAGTCTGGGATATTCAGAGACTATCGAAGCACTTATGGAGATCGAGGTTCCTCCACGTGCCGAGGTACTTCGTGTTATATGGCATGAGCTTTCCAGGATACACAGTCATCTGCTCTGGTTAGGTCTACTGGCGGATGGCTTTGGATTTGAGAACCTCTTTATGCAGTGCTGGCGTTTGCGAGAGCGGGTGCTGGGCATCTTTGAAAGCACTACGGGAGGTCGTGTCATCCTCAGCGCCTGTAATGTTGGCGGAGTCAATCACGATATCAGCAATGAGGACCTGGCTGGAATCGTGCAGATCCTTGACAGTATGCAAGCAGAGTACCGGGTACTGCTTAAGACCTTCCTTGAAGACCGCTCCGTTGCCAATCGCTTACGTGGTGTGGGTATTCTCACCAGACAGCAGGCCGAATTCTATGCGGTTGCCGGCCCCTTTGCCCGCGCATCGGGTATTACAGAGGATGTTCGCAACCACGGGCATGGAGGGTATGGACTTCTCTCTCACTTTGAGCCTGTCGTTTCTGACGAATGTGATGGGTATGGTCGCTGTAAAGTGCGTGCAGAAGAGGTCCTGCAATCCATAGACATTATCAAGGAAATGGTAGAGAAGATCCCAAGCGGCGAGATTGCGGTAAAAGTCAAGGGCTCTCCTGCTGCGGGATCCCGGGCGGTCTCGCGTCTTGAGCAGCCACGTGGTGAGTGTTTCTACTATGCCAAAGGCAATGGTACCAAGTATTTGGAGCGTTTCAGGATACGCACTCCCACCTCGGATAATATCGCCGGTATGGTTCATACGCTGCAGGGATGCGATCTTGCAGATGTTCCGCTGAACATCCTGACCATTGATCCCTGTATAAGTTGCACTGAGAGATAGGAGCTTATCTGGACGGCAGCGAGGCATTCAAATCAGAACCGACTCTTGGTTACGCAGCGCATACAAGCTCCTGTTGAGTCGAAATTGATTTTCACAGCACTCTGCTCGTCCAGTTACACTCCTGAGTTAGGGAGAAAGACGGTATGGGATTTAAGATAACAGGCATGGCATTAAAGAATCTGGTCACAAAACCGGAGACGAGACGCTACCCAACTCAGCCTCAGGTGTATACCGCAATGACCAGGGGACACGTTGAGAATAATATCGAAGCCTGCATACTCTGTGGGCTTTGTATGCGAAAATGCCCGGCAACTGCTCTTGTTGTTGATAAGCTTGCTCGTACGTGGACGATTAATCCCTATTCCTGTGTGCAGTGCGGTGCGTGTGTACGCGTATGCCCGCCCAAGAGCCTTTCGATGCAGCCGGAATACACCCCTGCGGCAGCGAGCATGCGCACGACCACTCTTACCAAACCTGAAGAGGAAACAGACTAAAAAAGCCTCAGGTACTCAAGGATCGTTACAGATCACCTCTGATGCGGTCAGGGTCTTTCAAGGCTTTGAGCTTGCTACCGTTGAGCCGGCTCACATACCTGTCTCCACCACAAAAGCCTGTTAGCGGGCGAGCGGATCTCCTTACTGCTCACCAAATCTACTTTCAATACCCTAAGCGCCCAGGGGTGATCTGTAGATCTGTAATGAAGGATTACCGTCTACAGCACTGCAACGCCAGCCGAACAGGATACGATTACTCCTATAAGGACAAAGGCAGCGCCTACGGCCAGAGGCATAACAATATAGCGGAATGCTGCGCTGTTAAAAACTCCCCCTTGCGATGCCCTGTTCTTGTCAACAGGGTTGTTTGACTGGGCGGAGTATCGGCCAGACGTGGCGCTGCGAGTACCTGTGGTGGTCCGAGGGCGAGAAGAAGCATGCCCACGTGAGTGTGCGGGTCTGCGCGTGTCGGTACTGTTTTTTCTTTCAACCATATCCTTGGGATTATACAATAGCTCTCCTCTCGGATTACAACTTTGTACTCTTCGGTATCCTCTCTCTGTCATTTGTTGTATTAACGATATAATCCTGTAAGGATTGTCCAGAAGAGAGCAACATAACGTGGGGACACAAATAAGTGAGCACAGAGATCACTAACAGAATACTGACGTTACCTAACCTTATCAGTCTGATCAGGCTGCTGCTGGTACCGGTCTTTGCCGTCACGCTGGTGGTATACCAAAACAATATCGCTGCGTTTGTCCTCTTTCTTGTTGCCGCTTCAACCGACTTTCTGGATGGCGCTATCGCCAGGTCAATGGGGCAAGTCTCACGCCTGGGACAACAACTCGACCCTCTGGTAGACAGGATACTGATCCTTACCGGTGTGATTGCGGTATACATAGTGGGCAGAGTGCCCCTCTGGATACTCCTTCTTATCTTTGCCCGGGACTTGAGTATGCTGGTCCTCCTCGCCCAGTTGCGGGCTACCGGCCAACCTAAATTTGAGGTTGCCTATATCGGCAAGGCGGCCACAGCTATCATCATGGCGGGTTTTTGCCTGCTTATTCTTAACTGGCCGGAGGTTGGCGGGCTCGGTCTCATCGACTCCGCGTACCTGCCGGGATGGGGAAGTACCCCAGCTCCCCTGGGTATGTGGCTTGTCTACTGTGGTGTGGTGCTGGCCTGGGCAGCTGGCATCTATTACATGATACGGGCTTACGAAAAGAGCAAGCGTCCCCAAAGTGAGTCTTCAAACCTCACTAAGAGGAGAACAAAAGGCGCCTACGATGAGCAGGCTCAGCGAGGTGAAAGCGCACAGACTTTTCATGAGGGTTATGTCTATAATCCCGGCCAGCGTCCTGCAAACACCCGGGCTCCCCGTCAAGATGCTGGAACCAGGCAGAGGCGAACAGGCAATTCCAGCTCTGCAAAAAGCCAGACATCATACAGTGGTAAGGTAAGAAGCTCCATGCAGGAGAGAGGTACTGCCTCAGGTGTACGCGTATTTCTCAACACGCCTCAAAAAATGCTTATTGCAATAGCAATTATGGTCTTTATGGTTGTTGCTCTTGTGTTCTATGGTTTTGATATCGTTCGCAACTATGGCGTAATCCATTCCGGAGTTAAGGTAGGCACAGTTGATGTGAGCTCTATGGGAGAGGCTGAGGCAGCAACCCTTCTTACCACAGAGCTCACCGCCGAAGCTGCCCTGGCGCCCGTTAACCTCTTTGCTGACGAAGAGGCTCTGCAAGAGGGGGTGAGTGATGCGACCCAACAGTTAGGCAATGGTGTCGTTGCCTACAATCAGGCCGAGACAGAACAGAGTGTTTCCTCCTGGTCGGTTGACCTGGCCACATTTGATGCTGAGGTCAATGGCAGCGAGCTTGCCCAGGAGGCATACGGAATCGGACGCAATGGCGATTTTCTGTTTGGTCGTCTGGCAGCACAGGCTTTTGGGGTGACAATAACTCCCCAGGTCGACCTCTCCGCAGACAGGCTCCACAGTATTGAGGGGATGCTTACCAAAGCCATTGGTATTCCCATGGAAAACGCAAATATAACGTTTGACGGCCATACCTTTACCGTCGTGGATGGCCAGGATGGTATTGTCGTAGACGAAGAGCAGTTTGAGCAGGCTCTCCAGACAGCGTTTTTCTCAGAAGACCGGGATTTTGTGGTGCCTCTGGTTGAGAGGGACATGCAGGTGACCCGTGAAGACGCCCAGGAAGTGGCTGAGGCTACTCAGCTTGCGATAACCGATCCGATCACGGTGAATTATGGAGAGGATTCGTGGACCCTTACCACAGAACAGTTAGGGCAGTATATCTCCACCGCGGTTGAGAAAGATGAGTCGGGTACGGTAAAGCTGGTGGCGTCGATAGATGCCCAGCTGCTTGCGTCGCTGCTGCCTGAGGTTATCGGGCACATCGAGGACCAGATAGCTCCCCTCAACGCGGAATTCGTTGTTGTGGAAGGTGAGCTGCAGGTCATTCCCAGTCAAAATGGCACGGGTGTTGATTATGCCCGTTTAGCGGATGATATGAATGCGATTCTTTTTGAGAAGCCAACAGAAGAGGCCGATCAGAGCAGGGATGTTCCTTTGAACATCGGCATCCTGGAGCCAGAATTAAAGACCAGTGATGCTGAGGCCTATGATTTCTCAACAAAGATCAGCGAGTACACCATTGAGTATTGGTGGGTCGGCCAGGGTACGATCACAAACATCCATGTGGCCTCTGACCTCATTAACTCTTCTCTTATCGCCCCAAACGCCATCTGGTCGTTTAATGAGACGGCGGGTGAATGTACTGCGGACAAAGGTTTTGTTGAGGCGCAGGTGATTTTGGGCGATGAATATGTTGATGACATAGGCGGCGGGGTGTGCAACGTGGCAAGCACTGTCTTTAATGCCGCGTATGAAGCAGGATATCCTATTGTGGAGAGAACCAACCATTCTCTCAGGCTCGCTCGCTATCCGCTGGGACGTGACGCAGCCATTGCCTATCCCTATATCGATCTCAAGTTTAAGAATGATACGGAGAATTACGTACTTCTTACCATGTCATACACCGATTCCAGCGTTACCTGTACGCTTTGGGGCATTTCTCCTGGTTATACCGTGGAGAGTGTAGCAGGGGAACTTGTTGAGGGCGCGGACTTTGTTAAAAAGGAGATAGTTGATGAGGACCTGGCGCCAGGTCAGAAATATGTTGAGCAGGAGGGTAAAAAGGCCTCTAAAGTCGAGGTCACTCGTACTGTTTACTATGCAGACGGTACGCTCAAGGAGCAAAGGACGTTTTATTCTTCCTACGACGCCACACCAGAAATTGTCAAGGTAGGATCAGAACCGTAGTAATTTCACTCATCTGTGCTATCTTATTGAGTTGCGAGTAAGAAAGGTAGGCAGATGACGGACGAAATACAACACAACGACAAGCAGGAACGGTATTACCAACCAGATATCGAGACCATCAGCAGGGATGCGCTCCGCGCCGTACAAAGCGAACGACTTCTCACTACAACAATCAACTGTTATGCCAATATCCCCTTTTATCGAAGGACCATGGATGCACAGGGTATCGCACCCGGCGACATCAGGTCACTCGATGATCTGAGCAGGCTCCCCTTCACAACTAAGCAAGACATGCGCGATGCCTACCCCTTTGATCTTTTTGCTATCGATGTTCATGACAAGGTACAACGTCTTCATGCGTCGTCGGGTACAACCGGTAATGCGACGGTCTGTGGTTATACGCAAAAGGATATCGACAATTGGGGAGATTGTTTTGCTCGCTGTATTGCGCAGGTAGGCGGTGGCAGTGAATCCATCATACAGATCGCCTATGGTTATGGACTTTTTACCGGGGGGCTTGGTGCTCACGAAGGGGCTATCCGGATTGGTGCTACTATCCTGCCCATGAGCAGTGGTAATACGCAGCGTCAGGTGCAGATGATGAATGACTTTGGTGCGGATATTCTGGCCTGTACGCCTTCCTATGCGCTCCTTATTGCCGATACGGCCCTTGAGATGGGTTATAACCCGGCCAAGGACTTCAGGCTGAGCGGTGCCATCTTGGGTGCTGAGCCGTGGAGCCAGGGTATGCGTGAAGAGATCGAAGAAAAACTCGGTGTCAATACGGTTGATATCTATGGCCTCTCTGAGGTCATGGGGCCAGGGGTAAGCTGCGAATGTCGTGCTCAAAACGGCCTGCATGTAGCAGAGGATCATTTTATTATCGAGATACTTGATCCCGAGACGCTCCAGCCGGTGCCGGACGGGGCATATGGCGAGGTTGTCTTTACCACTTTGACAAAGGAGTGCTCGCCGCTCCTGCGCTATCGCACGCGTGACATCAGCCGTATCATTCCTGGAGAATGTTCCTGTGGACGTACCCTCAGACGCATGGATCGTATCTCCGGACGTACCGACGACATGCTTATCATTCGTGGTGTCAATGTCTTCCCGAGCCAGTTTCAGCAGGCTATCGCCGACTTTCCTGAGGTCACAAACCACTACGAGATCATTCTTACCCGTAGAGGACAGCTGGATGCTGTGGAACTCAAGGTCGAGACGACCCCAGAGTTTGATTTTGATGAGATACGTAAGATCGAAGATCTGCAACAACGTATTGCTGGCGAGCTCAAGAGTAACCTTCAGGTCACTGTCGATGTGAGTGTTGTAGAGCCAAAATCCATTGAACGCTCAATGGGCAAGGCCAGAAGAGTCATCGACCGCAGGTAGTGAGAGAGGAGCCAATATGCCAGATCAAGTAACAGTATTCTTGGAAAATGAGCAGGGCAGGATAGCGGCAATGTGTCGGACACTTGCCAACGCAGGCATCAATATGAGCGCCCTTACCATAGCGGATACTGCATCGTATGGCGTAGCTCGCCTTTTGGTAGACAAACCCAACCAGGCGATAGAGGCTCTATTAGAAGCCGGATATCGCGCCAAACTTGTTGATGTATCCGCGGTGGAGATCCCCAATGTGCCGGGCAGCATGGCTACCTTGATGGAGGCTTTTGACAGGGCAGACCTCAATATCGAATATGCCTATTGTTTTGGCTCTGGCCTGGAAAGGGTTATTGTGGTCTTCCGAGTAGAGGATCCCCGGGGCATTGCAGAAATCGTAGAGCAACTTGGCTACAAACTCCTTAAGTCCCGAGACCTGTAGTACGGAGAGCGAGCATTGGCAAAGAATAAGAAAAACCCCAAAAGCGCCAAGGGTGGCCCACGTATAAAAAAGGCTCAGGCATATAAAAGCACACAGAATACCCCGAGCACGCGCAGTAGCCGGGACAGTCAGCAAAAGGGATGGCGGTATGTTGTCACGATCATCCTGGTTGTCTTCCTGGTTCTGGCTTTAGGCGGCTCGCTGTTCTTTGGCATTATTGCCTCCGCGTACTCTCTGCCCCTGCCGCAGGTTCAGCAGGCACAAAGTGCCTGGGTTAAGCAACAGTCCCACGCTACCTCTTCGCTTCGTACCTATGACGTGCAGGCTGGCGACCTGATTGATGGACAGCCGGCAGAGGACTATGTGAGCGTTACCGATGACCTTCCATCGGTAGAAGCGCCCATGGCAGCCCTTTGCACTAAAGATGGCCGTATTCTGTTTGAGCGTAATATCGACCAACAGGTCACGATGGCATCCACCACAAAAATGATGACCGCCATAATCGCCCTTGAGAATATGGATCTGGCCACACCTTTGACCGTTACGTATGGCGCTGCCAATACCGACGGCACCGAGGCGGAGCTGGAAGAAGGTATGGTTATCAGTCTTATTGACTGTCTGTACGGCCTTCTTTTGCCCTCCGGCAACGATGCGGCTGTAGTCATTGCGGAGAATATGTCCGGTATGGAGAGCCGTTTTGTCGAATTGATGAACGCAAAGGCAGTCGAGTTGGGAATGACTGCTACTCATTACGCCGATGCTTCGGGGCTTACCGAAGATGTGGATGAGGATGGAGACGGCCAGGTGGACGAGGATGGGCATTACACCACTGTTCGTGATTATCTGACCCTGACTCGTTATTGTATGAGTAACCCCACCTTCAGACAGATCGTTTCTACCGGTTATTATGAGGCAAACGTAAATGGCCAGATACTCAATTTTTACACTACCGACAAATTAGGTGATTACCTTACCGTCGCACAACCGATAGGTGTAAAGACCGGATATACCGAAGGAGCGGGATACTGCTTTGTAGGTGCCGCAGACCTGGGTGGCATCGAGCTGTATTCGGTTGTATTCAATGAAGAGACAACTGAGCAGCGATTCGTTGACACAGCCCATATGTTGGAGTGGGGGTTCAGGCACTATCGCACCATTGAGCTTATCAATACCTCACAGCAGGTTGCAGACGTTGCCTTGCTGAGCTGGATAGACAAGACCGTGCCTGCGTATGCGCCGGCGGTTGTGCATGTGGAGCTTTTTGACCTCAACGGTGCTATCACGCAAGACATTACCATCAATGATATCAATGGAGAGGCAACAAAGGGTCAGAGTTGCGGAGAGATCATCTGGTCTCAGGGTGAAGATGTACTTGTTACCTCTGATGTTGTTGCCACCGAGACAGTTCTGGCGCCGGATTTCTGGGAAGGTCTCAGTATTGGCTGGCAGCGTTTCTGGGATGGATTCTCGGGCGCTCCACCACACGCAGAGACGACGATACTCCTCAAGAGCGAGTTGGCGATACCCGCCGCACCAACAGAAACATGATACAAGCACAACCTGTTGGACACAGGCATACAGTAAGAGGTTGTTATGCATGATACCGGTACCTGGTTTTCGGATAGCTCTCCGATAGGCAAGATACGTATAAGCGGAGAGAATGCGTCGGAATTTGTCAGGGTCATGACTACCGTCGAACCCTGGCGTCTGGAAATGCCTGGCCAATTTGCCGTCGCCCTCGTGCTTAATGCTGAAGGAGACATCATCGATCTTGTGATGATAGCTCGTACCGGAGACCAGGAATACATCCTGTTCAGCAGCCCGGAGACAACTGATGAGCTTGTCATGTGGCTGCAGGCCCATGCAGAGATCGTTGACGGTGAGGGTGGTGCTGTTTTTGAGGACCTGGGTGTAGAAGATGTTTCCTCCCCAATCGCGACCATTGCCCTCTACGGTCCAAAGGCGCAGATGATCCTCGATGAACTCAGTGGGAAAGATGTGAGCGAGACCCTCGGAGACAAGAATCTGGCGCTTTTCCCTATTGGCCAGTTGCAGGTGATGATAGTGCGTTGGCCGTTTCTGCGTGCTCACGGGTGGCAGATGCCGTTAGAGGCGGAAGGCGAGGTCTTTGAGGTATATCTGCCAGCACAGGCTTCGGAAGACTTCAAGCAGATACTGCTCGGCTTTGCAGAGATAGACCCGGAGAGTTTTGAGGACTACAAGGCAAGGCGACGGGCGGCTCATACCTGGTTTGCCCCTGCTGAGCAGGCTGCTTATATCAAGCCGGAGTCGTCCGGCCTTCGTGCTCTGTTACGCTCCAGCTCCGACTATGTAGGAGCAAAGGCCCTTGAGCGGCTGGGTTTATTGTCTCATTGAGTCATCGCCTCACTCTGGCAAAGGATTATTTGTTATGATACAGGCCAAGAAAGAATGTGAGGAATGTGGATAAAGAACTGACATGTCCCGTGTGCAGTCAGCCCGTCGAATCCGGGAGCAATAAATGCACCTGTTGCGGGTTTATGCTCATCGGTATCACACAGGAGATACCATCCCCCGGTACTGGTGGCATTCCCAGCGCCGGTGCGGTGTATCGAGGCAAACCAACGCTCACGGTGACCAAGGGTCCCCTGTGCGATCAGGTCTTTGATCTTGATCCGCTGCCGGTGATTATCGGTCGGGATCCCGAGTGTGATCTTTTCCTTAATAATATGACGGTCTCCCGCCGACATGCCATCATCGAAAATGAGGACGAGCGCCTTGTACTCAAAGACCTCGAATCGCTTAATGGCACCTGGGTCGATGGAAAGATAACCGATCAAGCGGTGCTAACTGATGGCACCCTGGTACAGATAGGTACCTTCTCTATGAGGTTTCATTCCTGATGCCTCTGCCCACAAGGTTCTCAGGACACACTAAGCTACTGCTTCCAGGAGAAACAGCCCCGCTCTCGCTGTCTTCAGCAGTGCCCGGAGGGCTCTCTCCGTGTATACCCCCTACGTGCTAAGCGAGGTAAGATCGTATGCCTATTACCACCATTCTTGCGGATAATTGCCGACTGTATGGCGACGAAGTAGCTCTGGTAGAGATCAATCCGGGACGTGAGGCTATCAGGCATGTCACCTGGAAGGAATACGAGCTTATCCAGCCAGAGAGCACCAACTATTATCGACGGGAGATAACGTGGGATATCTTCTGCGAAAAAGCCAACAGGGTGGCCAACATGCTTACCAGCAGAGGTATCACTAAAGGAGACAAGGTCGGCATTCTTCTGATGAATGGCCTGGAATGGCTGCCCATCTACTTTGGGGTTCTCAAGACCGGGGCACTGGCAGTACCTTTGAACTTTCGTTACACCGCCGACGAGATTAAATACTGTGTTGAACTTGCAGAGGTGGACCTGCTTATCTTTGGTCCGGAATTCATTGGACGTGTGGAGGAGATTGCCTCACAGATCAACGAAGGAAGGCTGCTCATCTACTGCGGTACCGGCATGAGTCCTACTTTTGCTGAGGATTACCATGAACTGACTGCGGATTGTTCCTCACAGTTCAACGATGTTGCACTCTCTGACGATGATCTGGCAGCTATTTACTTTTCATCCGGCACAACAGGGTTCCCTAAGGCCATTTTACATAGGCATAGATCCCTGATGCACGCCTGTCTTACCGAGCAGGCTCATCATGGTCAAACGCACGAGGATATATTCCTCTGTATTCCACCGCTCTACCACACCGGAGCAAAGATGCATTGGATGGGCTCCTTCCTTGTGGGCGGCAAGGGTGTATTGCTGAAGGGTACGGAGCCGCAGTACATTTTTGATGCAGTCTCAAATGAGCGCTGTACCATTGTATGGCTGCTGGTGCCATGGGCTCAGGATATTCTGAGCTGCCTGGATAACGAAACCCTTAAGGCGTCGGACTATGAACTCAAGCAGTGGCGGCTCATGCATATTGGAGCGCAGCCGGTGCCACGCAGTCTGGTAGCACGTTGGTGGGAGTATTTTCCTCATCATCAATATGACACTAATTATGGCCTCTCGGAATCTATCGGCCCGGGCTGTGTGCATCTGGGTATAGAAAACCCCCATAAAGTAGGCGCTATCGGCGTGCCCGGTTTTGGGTGGAAGGTCAAGATCGTCGATGAGAATGGCAGCGAGGTCGAGCGAGGTAACGTAGGCGAACTCTGTGTCTCGGGAGATGGTGTCATGCAGGAGTATTATCGCGACCCAGAAGCGACTGCCATGGCGTTGAGAGATGGATGGCTCTTTACCGGCGATATGGCCGAGCAGGATGAAGACGGTTTTATTTTTCTGGTGGACCGCAAAAAGGATGTCATCATCTCCGGCGGAGAGAATATCTACCCGGTGCAGATTGAGGAGTTCTTACACGGTCATCCCGATATCAAGGATGTGGCCGTCATCGGTCTGCCCGACGCACGTCTTGGTGAGATGTCTACCGCCATCATTCAGGTGGAGGAGGGGCGCAACCTTACCGAAGAGCAGGTCATGGACTTCTGCTCAGAGCTGCCTCGTTATAAACGTCCCCATAAGCTGATATTTGCTGCAGTACCTCGCAACGCTACGGGTAAGATAGAGAAACCCAAGCTGCGTGAGCTGTACGGCGGTGCCTGCCTGGTAGAGGCACAGAACCTGTCGTAAAAAAGCGGGCTCTTCTGCCACCTACGAGAGCGAGGAACACGCATTGTTTCCTGGCTTCTCCGCTCCATAAGCGCACGTTCACGGTAAGCATTGCAGCTTCAGAGCTCAACACTCGATCTACCGACGCTAAGAGGTCTTATCATGTGAAAGCTGAACCAGATATAACAACACCTGCAAAACCACGGCGTCATGAAACTTACGGGGATCAAGGTGATAGGTGTCGGCTATCTTGTTGAGTCTGAAGAGCAGCGTATTGCGGTGGATGTACAGTGCCCGTGCTGTTTCGTTGACATGGCAATCCATGGCAAAATAGGTCTGCAGGGTCTCCAGCAAAACCGGATCCCAATCATGTCCTTCGGTTTGATTGACAATGAATATCTCACGAAGATAATCAGGCACACCTTCCAAAAGGCGAAAGATATGCTGCTCGTTAAAGTACAGGATTCGCTTGGCGTCACCGAGACGTTCTGCAACACGGGCGCTATGCAGAGCATCCTGATAGCTTTGTCGGTAGCCTTGGATTCCCCTGTTGGGGCGGCCAACGCCGATATGAAAACGTATTCTAAAGCTCACTAATTTCTGGGCGAGCGTCTCACAGGTCTCCTGTAATTCGGCATCACCCTCATGGTTTGCAACCGGGAGAGCGCAAACAAACTGACCTTGACCTATATAGCTGAGGAACTGCAGACCCGGTCCTGCCTTAGCTACTTCTGAGATAGCTGTATCGAGAGCGGGTAACTCAGAATAGGTCACGGGGTCAAAGCGAATGACCAGGATAGTACAGAGTTTATGACAGTCGATTCCCAGGATACGCGCCTGGATGGCATTGTGCTCATGGTCTTCGTCGGTTGAGCTGATGAGGTTCTTGACCCACGTGTCGGCCAGGCGCTGATGCGCGCTGACCTGATGCGTGATCTCTGCCGCCTCAAGCAGAGAGATGACCGCAATACTGATGATCGAGCCAAAAACCTTGATCTCTTCCGGATTGCCGCGCACACAGAGAGCTCCGATACATTCATCATGCATGATCAGAGGCAAGGTGATTCCTTCAAAAGTGTGGTCGTAGTCAGAAGCCTTCTCTTTGGAGATGGGCATCTCGCCCTGACTGGCGATAACCTCGAGTGCAGCCTCGTGACGAGCGCCTATCCGCGTGCTGTCATTGGAGGCAACGATTATACCCTTTGCGTCGGTAATGCATATGGGGGTTTCTAATACCATGCACAAACGATCAACAATGGGTTGTGCCAGGTCATGAGAGATGTTCATCTGAAAGTCCTCCTGCGCTTCATGTTGGGCGGACAGGACGTTTTAAGGCGTCATTCTATACCAGATTTGTGCTTCTGCACAATAAACAAGCGGCGGACACGGCGTGATTTTGGAACCTTTTCCATTGTGACACTAACTGCCTCGTACGTAAAATGTATCCATAGTGGGAAGTGTATCAAACACAGCCCTGAGAAAAATGCACTTCAACCCAAGAGGAAGGTGAGTTTATGGCACTCATTGATGAGATGGAAAAACAACTCCGCCCACCGGAGGAATTCGAAAACGTCAAGTACCCTGCAAAGTATATCACCCTGGCCAGCGGCGAGAAGATGGTCATTCGTCAGATCGACCGTGAAGAATGCGAGATTGCCCTTCAGGCTGTCGAGCCCTTGATGGATGTTGTGAAAGACTTCTATGACATCGTAGCTGTACGTATGTATGGCGAGATCCTCGCCTATATGCGTTATCGTGTTAAGGATGAGTATGTCTTTCTTGGTACCATTAATGGCGAGATCGTCGGTATCGTCAATGGTCGTTCAGTAGACAAACATCTGGGTATCAGCTATCACACCATCGCAATTAAACAGGGCCTGCGCATCGGCGCCCAGCTTTTTGCAGCAAAGATGGAATACCACTTTGATTTTCTTAATCAGGATGAAGTTCTCATCGTAGCCGAGTCCCCCAATGGCTTTAAGCGTTGGATGATCGAGTACGAGCTTGAGAGTCGTCCCGAGGTTGGCCATGAGCTTGGTGGCGTACCGACCTATGTGCTCACCCGTGAGCTCTGGGAAAAGCACAAGGCAAACAAGTGTACCGGTCGCCGTCCTGTACCCGAAGAGCTGATGGCCGCCAATATTCCTGCCAAATTACCGGCAAGCTACGCTCAGAAGCGCTAGAAGGAGTGATCTTATGAGAGAAGTCGGCATTGTTGGTGTAGGTCACACCAAATTTGGTCGCTGGAACGGCTCCTACATGGATCAGGCCGCAACCGCTGCCGTAGAAGCCCTGCGTGACGCAGGCGTCGACTTAGCAGAAGGCAAGGCCAACATAGATCAGGTCTTTTTGGCCTCTATGGGTGTTGGACAAGTCAACAAGATCTCCGGTGCTGCCTCAGCACTGGTAGACACATTGAATTTGCGTCCTGCCATGGCCGAGGTCGTCGAGAATGGTCCTGCCTCCGGTGCGTCTGCCATCAAGCTCGCGTATATGGCTATTGCCAGTGGCCTCGTTGACACCGTCCTGGTCGTAGGCTCTGAGCAGATGCGTATTCTCAGCGGTTGGGAGAGCACGGACTTCGTTGCAACGATGTCGCATCCCGATGCTGAGTATGTCTATGGACTGACCCTGCCGGCGTTTGCAGGCATGTTCACACGTCTGTACATGGAAAAATATGGTGTGACAGAAAAGGACCTGGCTATCGTCGCGGTCAAGAACCACGAGAACGCCATGCATAACCCCTGTGCCCATATTCACCTCGTGCCCGATCTTCATGCCATCACCGATGACGAAGATGCCGGTGTCATCAACCCCTACGTCGCAGAGCCTCTGCGCGTATATGCAACCTGCCCCATGAGTGACGGTGCCGCCGCGCTTGTACTTACCGCCATGGACACCAACCGAACGTGGGCACACAAGCCGGTCCGTATCGCTGGTGTAGGCCAGGCTACCGACACACATGTAGTTGCTGAGCGTCCCGACCCCCTCGACCTCTTTGCCGTACGCGAAAGCGCACGTAGAGCCTATGAGATGGCTGGTATGGGTCCTGAGGATATCGACGTTGCTGAGCTTCATGACGCTTTCCAGATTCTTGAGATCGCCGAGAGTGAAGAAGTCGGCTTCTTCCCCCGCGGCGAGGGTCACATTGCCGCTCGTGAAGGCAAGACGAAGATTGGTGGCGAGATGCCCATCAACACCTCCGGCGGCCTCAAGGCCAAAGGACACCCCGTGGGTGCCACCGGTGTCTCTCAGGTTGTGGAGATCGTCCGCCAGCTGCGCGGCGAAGCCGACGGCCGTCAGGTCGAAGGTGCTCAGACAGGGCTCACCACGAACTTTGGTGGATTTGGAAATAACGTGGTTTCGATCATCTTGACCACGAAGGAAGAGGGGTGAGCATGATGCCGGAACTATACGCCTATCGCTGTGATGAGTGCGGAGAGCTGCATCATCCCAAGCACTTTGTGTGCCGCAAGTGCGGTAGCACTGAGTTTACCGAAGTGCCGCTTAATGGCAAAGCCGAGGTTCTCACATGGACAAAGGTCTACAATCTGCCCGAGGGTTATATGAAGCCTTACCTCTGCTTTGCAATTGTCAAATTTGAAGAAACCGGTCTGATTGTCTCGGTACAGATCGATGATGAGAAGCCTTACATTGGCGAAGAGGCTACCTCCACGGTAGGTGTTGTCAAAGAGGCTATTGGTAAGGACTACTATGGCTTTATCTTTGAGCCGATCGTAGTGTGACCGATTGATGTTAGCTCGACACGACATCCGAGCCTTAGCCATAGGAGCGCGCTTTGAGCAGTGCTGCCAAAGGCAAGGTTCGGCGCGTGTCCTGAGCGTACACAACCGGGTGATAAACCTGGTTGCCCAAGACGAACTCCTGGCCTTAGCGTTACCTCAGGCCGGGGGTTCGTCTCGTTTTCTCAGCTTGAATGTCCTGCCGGATGTGCGCTGTGGCAACGAGCTGCAGCTCAATCGTACGGAGCTCATAGTTGGCAAGAAAAGTATTGACTTACGTACCGTACCACGGTGGCAAAACGTCTTGCCACCAGATGCGTGCGCAACGTTGACCCCAGAGCTTTTTGCCGAATTCGCAGAGGCCGTACGAGATCTGGCTATCCATTCAGAGATCAATGTTGATGCTCCTCTCGCCCCGCAAACAGTGACCCGTTTCCTCGGTCTTGGTCCCGGACTCACACCTGCCGGCGATGATATCCTGCTCGGCTATCTTGCTGCGGACAACCATCTGGGCGAGAACCGCGCATGGACACAGGCGATGCACGTAGTGGTTGCAAGCGCACTGGATCGCACAACGATGCTTTCCGCCCAGTTACTCAAAAACGCACTGGAGTGCGATTATCACGAGACCGTCCAGCGGGTACTGGCCGTTCTCTGTGGCCTCAGCTCCGAGAATCTACTCTCGGCTCTGCGCCGCCTTACTCAGGTTGGGGCGTCCAGTGGTGAAAGCACCGTCTACGGTATGTGGATGGCATTACAACGTATTGCTCTCGAATGGAACTCTGATCAACTCCAACCTCTCAAGACCATTGGTTATGAGGGCGAGGTCGTTGATCTGACGCAAACGGCTGTAGAACAGCCACAGAAGATGGAGGTGAATCTTGTATAAAGTAACCCTGGTAAAACCAAATCAGTATTCTGACTCGGTAAGTCTGATGCGCCTGTCCAATGATGTTTCTGCCCTGGAGGGCGTCGATGATGTCCTGGTGGGTATGGCGACGGATCTGAATCTGGAGCTCTTGGCAGGAATGGACGCTACAACGGCTGAGGCCGACGCAGCAACACCTAATGATCTCCTCATAGCGGTTGTCGCGGCGGATGAGGCTGCGGCAAACCGTGCGTTGGAGGCTATTGAACAAGGTATGAACAAGAAAAAGCCCGGCCGCGAAGAAGCGGGCGAGACGGTGTTTGAGACAATCGATCAGGTCGCCGAGTTGGACGAGGGATTCAACATTGCTGTTATCTCGGCACCAGGTGTCTATGCAGCACATGAGTGCCAGAGTGCGCTGCGTCAAGGTATCAACGTGTTCCTCTTCAGTGACAATGTCACCGTAGAAGAGGAGATAGGCCTCAAAGAATTAGCCAACGAAAGAGGCCTTTTGATGATGGGGCCTGACTGTGGCACTGCCATTATCAATGGTATCTGTCTTGGATTTGCAAACGTGGTGCGTTCGGGGGATATCGGTATCGTTGCCGCCTCGGGTACCGGACTGCAACAGGTCACCCAACTTATCGATACGCTCGGTGGCGGTATCACCCAGGCTATCGGCGTTGGCGGCAGAGACCTCTCAGCTGCGGTTGGTGGGCGCACCATGCTCGCCGCACTTGAGGCAATGCGCGACGATGTTGCCACACGGGTGGTTGTACTGCTCTCAAAACCGCCTGCACCAGAAGTTGCCAACAAGGTACTGGAGGCTGCAAAAGGTATTGGCAAGCCGGTCGTGCTCTGTTTGCTTGGTCGTGAGTTGGATGCCGATCTGGGCAGTATCGAGTTGGCTGGCAACCTGGAAGAGACTGCCGCCGCTGCGGTGCGTCTCTCTACCGGCAGTACTCCTGATCTCATTGATCCTTTTTATAATGAGAGCACTTTTACTTCAACAATCGACGGCCTCAAGCCCGAGCAGAAGTTTGTCCGCGGTATCTTCTGCGGTGGTACCGTCTGCGATGAGGCCATGGTCTATTTTCGCGGCGCCGGTCTGCCAATAACGAGCAATATCCCTCTTTCCGATGATGAGCGCCTGGAAGACGTACATCAAAGCAAGGGGAATACCTTCATAGATATGGGTGACGATTATTTCACACGCGGCAAACCGCATCCGATGATCGATCCTTCTCTGCGTAATAAGCGTATCGTCAATGATGCGTTGCTGCCCGATACGGCTGTTATGCTCATTGATATTGAACTTGGTTATGGGTCACATCCTGACCCCTCCGGCGTATTGGTAGAAGCAGTGGATGAAGCTAACGCCCGTCTCGCCGAGCAGGGTCGCAAAGTACTCTGGATTGCGTCGGTCATTGGCACGGCTGGTGACCCTCAGGGTTTTGACGCACAGTGCAGAAAACTAGTGGATGCCGGCATGATTGTGAGTGTCAGCAATATTCGCGCAGCCCGTCTGGCTGCACGAGCCTTGACAGCAGAAGGGAGGCAGCAATGATCCGCGATGTATTTGGATCCGAGATAAAGGCTGTTAACCTGGGCAGCAAGGATTTCTTCGATGACCTTGTCAGCCAGGGTGTTGACGCCATAAATCTCACCTGGAAGCCTGCCGCCCGTGGTGACAAGCCCTTGCTTGAAGCGGTGGATGCCCTCAATCGTGACGATGTGGATGCCGCTAATCAGGAGGCTTTAGGAAAGATCAATTCCGCCCAGCCATTCCTGATTGGTGTGGGTAAAGCACTCGACACACTGCCGGGTATGACGGAAGACACTATTCTGCATGCCGGTCCGCCCATCACCTGGGACCGTATGTCTGGTCCTCTGCGCGGCGCCGTTATTGGTGGCCTGCTCTTTGAAGGTCGCGCCGAGACCGCAGAAGAAGCCGAGGCACTCGCTGCGAGTGGTACCATACAGTTCGGCCCTTGTCACGAGCATGATGCCGTTGGCCCCATGGCGGGTGTTATCACACCCTCAATGCCAGTCTTTATCCTGGAGAACAAGAATGGCGGTAACCGTTCTTATGCAACCATGAATGAAGGTCTTGGTAAGGTACTGCGTTTTGGTGCTTACAGCCAGGAAGTACTGGATAGGCTCGCCTGGATGCGCGATGTGTTGGCTCCTGCGGTTAAAAAGGCCGTTGAGCTTTCGGGTGGCATTGACGTCAAGTCGATCATCGCCCAGGCGCTGCATATGGGTGATGAGGTGCACAACCGCAACAAAGCCGCAACGTCACTTTTTATCCGAGAGCTGCTGCCCTTTTTGCTTAAGGCAGACATTGGGACTGAAGAGCGTATCGCAGTCATCGATTTTATTAACTCTAACGACCACTTCTTCCTCAATCTCTCCATGCCTTGCGCAAAAGCTATGCTTGACGCAGCCAGTGGCATAGAGAAGAGCACGGTTGTGACCTGCATGAGCCGAAACGGCACCGACTTTGGTATCCGTGTTGCCGGTCTTGGCGATCAATGGTTCACTGCGCCAGCAGAAGAGGTCAAAGGACTACTTTTCCCCGGATTTACCGACGAAGACAAGAATCCCGACATGGGAGACAGCGCTATTACTGAGACGGTCGGTCTTGGCGGATTTGCTATGGCCGCCAGTATCGCTATCGTCCAATTCGTCGGCGGTTCACCGGCCGACGCTCTCCGCTATTCGGAGAAGATGTACACCATTACAACCGGTGAGAGTACGACATTCTCCATCCCATCACTCGACTTCCGCGGCAATCCAACAGGTATTGACGTACGCAAGGTCGTCGAGTTGGATACATTGCCGCAGATCAACACCGGCATCGCCCATCGTGATGCAGGTATCGGACAGGTTGGAGCGGGACTCGTTAATCCTCCTTGGGAATGCTTCCACGACGCTATGCTGGCGCTCGCGGATACGTACGGCAAATAAGAAAGAGCACTATAAGTATGGAAGTGAGGTAAAAGCATGGCAAACTGGAGCGACATCAAAATGTACGAGTTATCCATTGATACGGGTATCGGTACACCTCCCTGGCCCACCTATGAGCCACTGCAGGTAAAGTATTTCAAACGTTTGAGCCCTAACGGTGCCAACGGTATGCTCATTAAGACCACCAATCATGTTGGTACGCACCTTGATGGCCCTCTTCACTTTGACACCGCGGGTCGCGATATGGCTTCGCTGGAGCTTACCAAGCTCTGTCACCCGGGTGTTATCGTTGACCTGAGCGATCAGGCAGAGGACTTTGGCATCTATACGCCGGAAGACATCACCAAACGCTGTGAGGTCAAAGAGGGCGATGTCCTTATCATCAATACCGGCTATCACAAGTATGGCTGGACCGAGCCAGAGGCCGACGAACGTCGGTACATGCTTCGCCATCCTGGCCCCAGTATGGAAATGGTGGACTGGGCACATGACATGAAGCTGGCCTGGATCGGTGTTGACTGTGGTAGCGCCGACCATCCCATGAACACCAAGATCCGTGACTGGGAGCCTGCCGAGGCCAAGAAGTGTGACGAGCTTTTCCAACAGCGCTATGGCAAGGCCTTGAATGACGTATATCATTGGCCGGAGGACTACCAGGCAATGCATATCCAGATGTTCCCCCGCCGTTATGGCGAGATCATCCATGCGGAGTGTCTGGGCGGACAGATCGATGAGCTGTCCAACCAGCGCTGTGTCATCGGTTGCTTCCCCTGGAAGTTCAAGGATGGCGAGTCTGCCTTTGCCCGCATCGTCGCCTTTACCGGTTTTGATGACGTGTAGGAATGAAGTATCTACGTTGTCGTAGATAAGGAGCCTGGGATCTGGAAGAACCGCCAGAAGGTGGACTTTCAGATCCGGGATCCAGGCAAGAAGCATCATCTGGAGAAGCAACAATTGCTCCACGTAAGAACGAGTATTGGACAGAACGTTCTTGCAGGAGTCAGTGACTGAAAGGACGGAACTATGCCGGCCTATCTACATCCCACAACCCTCGCTGAAGCGTTTGAGGGTCTCAGTCGAGAAGGTGAAACAAGGTTTTTGGCAGGCGGCACAGACCTTATTGTGCAACTGCGCGAGAACATCATAACGCCCGATACCCTCATGGACCTTAAGACTCTGCCCGAATTACAGGGCATCACTGTTACCAATGAATCACTCGATATCGGAGCAGCCGTTACCTGTGGACAGATCATCGCCTCTGAAAATGTGATTGATGACTGCGCGGTACTCAAGCAGGCTGCATTGACCCTGGCCAACTCCCTGTTGCGCAATCGCGCGACCCTGGTAGGCAATCTGTGCAACGCCTCACCCGGTGCCGACATGGCTCCGGCCGCCCTGGTATTGCATGGAGTATTAACAACGGTCACCCCCCGTGGTGGTCGCACTATCGATCTTAAGGACTTCTTCGTGGGCGTAAAGAAGCATGTCCTGGAACCCGACGAGATAGTCACCAAGATCAGCTTTCCCATGACCATTGGACGCGGGATCTATCTTAAAAAGCGTCGTATCAGAGGTCATGACCTGAGCCAGGTCGGTGTTGCTGGCTACTACGGCCTTGACGGAAGTTTTCGTCTGTCCTTAGGCTCAGTAGCTATTACCCCACTGCTGCTTGATGACTTTGGCAAGCTCAGCACCAGCGAACTTGTCGCACGCAAGGACGAGATAGTTGCCGAAGCAGTGGCCGCCGCAAAGCCTATCAGCGACGTCCGTGCCAGTAAAGAATATCGATCAGCCATGGTAAAACTCTTTACCGAGCGTATCATAGATGCGTTCGCTAACGAAACGGAGGTAGAGAGATGACCAGAAAACCACTTCACCTTACGGTCAACGGTCAGGTCTATGATGCCTTTACCTCCGAGAATGCCACCCTGCTCTCCTTCCTGCGCGATGAACTCGGGCTTACCGGGACCAAAGAAGGGTGTGGAGCAGGGGAGTGCGGAGCCTGTACCGTTATCTTAAACGGCCTGCCTGTTAACAGCTGCATGGTGCTGGCGCTGGAATGCGAAGGCGCCGAGGTCCGCACCATAGAGGGTGAATACCAGGACGGTAAACTCTCCGACGTACAACAAGCCTTTATAGATCACAATGCTTTTCAATGTGGTTTTTGCACACCGGGCATGATTATGTCAGCGCGTGCGCTTTTGGAGGCAAATCCCAACCCAAGTCGCGATGAGATCAAGGAAGCAATGGAGGGCAACCTCTGCCGTTGCACCGGTTACGAAAGCATCATCGCCGCCATCGAATCTATGGGGGTGAGCGTAAAATGAGTGAATATCATGCCGATTCTCAAGAGTTCAGGTATATAGGTAAACCCGTCAAAAGAAGCGACGGTCCCGAGAAAGTCACAGGTATGGCCCAGTATGCCGGAGACCTTACGTTTCCGGGTATGCTTCATGCCAAGCTGTTGACAAGCCCCTATGCCCATGCTCGAATCCTCAGTATAGATACTACCAAAGCCGAGGCGCTTCCCGGCGTACGTGCCGTCATTACCGGCGAGCATGGCTCGGTCAAAGTGGGTATCTACATGCAGGATAAAAGTGTCATCGCCACCGACACCGTGCGCTATCAGGGTGAGATCGTAGCAGCGGTTGCCGCTGACAACGTAGAGATCGCTGAGCAGGCGGTACAGCTCATCAAAGTGGAGTACGAACCGCTTAAGGTTCTTAATGATGTGAAGGATGCCATCAAACCAGATGCACTGCTCATCCATCCCCACCTGGGCACCTACGCGCACAGCGAAGGGGTGTTCTTCCCGGAGGCGGGTACCAATGTTGCCAATCACACACGCATACGCCGGGGCGACATAGATGCGGGCTTTGCACAGGCAGATATTATTCTGGAGAACACCTTTGAGCAAAACCAGATACTCCACGTGCCCCTTGAGACGCACGTTACTATCGTCCAATGGTGTGTTGGAGACCTGATCAAAATCTGGGCCAGCTGCCAGTCTCCCTTCTCGGTACGCGACCTCTTCTCAATAGGCTTTGGGATACCCCGCGCCAACATCGAGGTCAACATCCCTTACGTTGGCGGAGGATTTGGCGGCAAGGCCGGTATCCATCTGGAGCCTCTGGTAGGCCTGCTTTCCAAGGCAGCCGGCGGAAGACCGGTAAAGCTCACACCAACTCGTGAAGAAGAATGTCAGACTCTGCCGTGCAGACAAGGGCAACTCGCCCGCGTCAAGACCGGCGTTACCAAAGAAGGAAAGATCGTTGCCGAGCAGGTCGAGATCCTCTGGG
>JAVBUQ010000043.1:0-7054 GCA_031555185.1 Coriobacteriales bacterium | reverse complement strand
TACGTTATTACCGTTGGTTCCACCTGGCACATTTATCGTATAGATATTGGGCCAGAGATCGGCTGAATCAACACCCGCTGAGTAGAGACCAGGGATGACTCTCCAGTCGGTTTTGATGCACTCCATATTGCGGTTAACATGGATACCCCCAAAGGTGACCATGCAGGCCTGGATCTGACGGATAAAATAGAAGGGGCCTTCGGTCATTGGCACCATGTATTCAGCCGGTTTGCCAAAATCGGTATCAGCACCAGCAATACACATATCGTTGTAGTGATTGATTGACGTAAGGAGCGTGTCCTTTTTGATCGTTGGAAAAGCATCGGAGGCAAGCTGTGCGAGCTCTTCCAGGGTATCTGCAACAAAGGCATCGTTATACGGATTGGAGGCAAAACGCTCCTCAAACTGTGCCATGTCCGCATCAAAGGACTGGGCGGGAAACATGATGTTTTGCACGTTACGTTCAAACTGGCTTTTGGTAAAGAGAGAGTAGAAGGACTCATGCACTTGCGTGGGGGTCATAAGTGCCATCCAGTTCTCATCACCTGAGTTCTCCGCGCAGTAGCGCTCGCCGGTCTCCTGCACCCAGAGATTGTCAGGAGAGTGGGAGCCTACCACAAGGCCATTCCCGCTTCCAAAGGTGCCATACTCCCCACCCGGAGCGCCTGAGACCGTCAGTTGGAACAGACCCGAAAACCGGTCGATCGTGTCGGTCCCACCCGCCTCCAGAGTCATAGTAAGGCCATCGCCGTCAAAGCCGGAGAGAAAGCGAACAACGTTCTCAACATCCGAGAAGTGGCCTCTGGCCAGATACTCATTATTGTTGGCAAAACCGCCACCACAGAGCAGCACCGCGCCCGCGTTGACTTGGATGTAGTCACCATCCGAGCCATCTTCGGTCTTTTTCTGGCCGATGAGGCCAATAACAGCACCTTCGTCATTGGTGAGCAGCTCTTTTGCTGCGGTGTTAAGGAGGAACCTGACACCAAGCTCTTCGGCTTTTGCCGTCATCTGCGGTGCATAGTTCTGTGCTCCACGGGTCTCAGGGAACCAGTGAAAGGTCTCAAACTCACCTCCGTGATAATTGTCTACCGTGCCGTTGAAGTTAACACCGCATTCAGTGAGCCAGTCTATATTTGCTCCGGAGGCCTGGATCATATCAAGCCAGCGCAATCCATCGGTACGGTTATGGTGATAGCCCATCTCTCTGCCTATGACCTCAACAGGGTCTATGGCAATGCCAGCCTGCTGCTGCATGGTGGAGCCTACGCCAAAGACACCTTCGGTGCCGCGTCCACCTCCACCGGTGCCACCCTGCTTTTCGAGTACTATGACAGAAAGACCCTCCTGAGCAGCCGTGACTGCTGCTGCAAGGCCTGATATACCTGCTCCCATGATGCAGAGATCGGCTGTGTAAGTGCCTACAGGCAAGACAGATGAAGGCACACCAAGTGCGCTGACGTTTTCGGCAGTAGTGGGGGTGGTGGCTGTAGTGCTGGTATCGCCAGAGCTGTTGTCTGGACTGCACCCTGTGAGCGCTACCGTGCCGGAAAGTGCCGCTGCGCCGCCGACTATACCGGCCCCTTTGAGAAAACTTCTTCTGTTGAGCTCTACCGTCATGAATAGTCCCTTTTCTCTGCTCGTATGCGTGACCTGTTTGCACATGGCTCTGTTGATCGTCTGCAATCAGACCATCATAGCATTGCCCTCATGCCACAGCTTCCAGCAAGAGCCCCCTTACTGATGGTGTAAACTGGAAACATGCAACCAATCGTAATCATCAGTGACTCTTTAGGAGACAGCGCCGCTGCCATCGCAGAGGCGGCCGAGGCACAGTTCGAGCTCCATGATATCGTTGTGGAACGTCTCCCAAATGCCACAACGGTAGATCAGATCAAGACCTTTCTCATGAGTGTTCAGGCAAAATACCCTGAGGCGGCTCCTATCGCATTCTTTACGTTTGTTAACCCTGATCTCAGTGTGCAGACCAAACAGCTGCTTAATGAGATGAGCATCGCTTATGTGGATGTGTTGGGTCCGGCGATCAACGCTATCGCAAGTGTCAGTGGCCAGATGCCCTTGAGCCAACCGGGGCTGTTGCACAAAACAACGAGCGAATATTATCGACGTATCGATGCAATGGAGTTTGCTGTTGATCATGATGATGGCCGTAATACTCAAGATCTTGCCAAGGCGGATATCGTCATCATAGGCTCCTCACGTACTTCAAAAACACCGCTTGCGATCTATCTTGCCACCCAGGGCTACAAGGTAGCCAATGTGCCTCTTGCGCCGGGCACTGAGCCACCCAAGGAGCTCTTTGATGTAGAGAAAGGACGCCTGTATGGACTGACCTCCAAGGCTGAGCTTCTGGCAAGCATCCGCTATCGTCGGCTCGGAAACGCCCGCGAGGTGGCAGGTAGCTACGCCAGCCTTGATTATGTGCAGGAAGACCTGGATGAAGCACGCGCTCTTATGCGCAAGCTTGGCTGTATTGTAGTGCGAACCGATAATCGTGCTGTAGAGGAAACAGCGGCCGAGATACTGAGGTACTATGTAGTTTCACAAGCTGCGGATGAGGTAAGTGTGACCGAGATATCACAAGAGGGATCAAAAAACCCTTAATTCTGCATCTGTCATTTTGGAAGGATCTTCAGGTTCTTCTCTGAATAATTCATTCAAACGATAATACGGTAACCCGATGACATTCTCCAAGTCTCCTTTGAGAAACAGTACATGTTTTTTCCACATGCCCTGGATCGCATAACTGCCCGCCTTATCAAAGGGCGGCTCGAGGGCAATATAGTCTTCGATATCCTGAAGGGAATAGTTGCCAAAACGCACGGAGGTCACATCAACGAAACTGGCTTCTCTCCCCGTGGGCATTTTGATGCCTGCTACACCGGTGATAACACTATGCTCAGAATTTCGCAGTGTCCAAAGCATACTCACTGCGGCACTGTGGTCAGTGGGTTTGCCAAGTATACCAATGCCTTCTTTATAGACGACGGTATCGGCAGCAAGGATAAGTGCGCTTTGATCCCCGGTCATCGCAGCAGCTACCTGTTCATACACGGCTCGTGCCTTACGTAAGGCCAGTTGCTTCACCAGTTCTTCTGGTGAGAGAGGTTCTGCCCAAGAAGCTACCAACGCATCCTCATCTATGGCAGGCAGGAAAATCTCTGGTTCAATACCATGAGACCGTAAGATAGCAAGACGCCGAGGCGATCCAGATGCCAGGAAAATATGGGGAGTAGTCCTATCCATAACGCAAAGATTGTACAGCATGTGTGCTTACTGACCCCATCCCACCACAAGCAGGTAGGCTGCACTCAACCCGCTGCGATTGTCTGTAATTGCGTGTTTTGTCACAACCTGTTGTTGCTGATCTTATACGCTGACCGCCTCAGTGGGATGTGAGCTTAGATCCTGCGGTAGGTTCAGCCGGCCCCTGTATTTCAGTTTGAGAAATTCTCACTCGCATAGCCTCAAGGTATGTTATTATTGCTGCATATAAATCCCCCTTTTAATATTTCTGCAGATTGACTCACATCTTATTGACACAGCCAAACAGCAACAATAATCGGGAATATAGCAAGAAAGGAAACCGCATTGAAGTTCTTTTTGGATACTGCCAGCTTGGAAGAAATCTCCGAGGCTGTTAGTTGGGGAGCCGTTGCCGGCGTAACCACAAATCCCACACTCTATGCCCGCATCGGTGGCAAGCTTCAAGACTTTGAACAGCATATTAAGAAGATTTGCGCACTGGTAGATGGTCCGGTCTCCGCTGAGGTCACCGCACCGGACACTGCAGGCATGATCGCTCAGGGCAGGGAGTTGGCCGCCCTCGCAGACAATGTGGCCGTTAAGGTCCCCATGACCCTCAATGGCCTGGCAGCTACCCGTGCTCTTGCCAACGAGGGCATCGAGATCAACATGACGCTGGTCTTCTCAGTGCCTCAGGCTATAATGGCCGCTCGCGCTGGCGCTCGTTATGTCAGCCCCTTTGTTGGCCGTTTTGACGATATCGCTGAGGATGGCCTGGATCACCTGTCAAACATTGTCGTCGCCTTGGGAAATTATGACTTTCGCGATGACGGGCCAAACGGCCAGAGCATTGAGGTCATCGCAGCCTCTATAAGAAATCCTAACCATGTAACCCAGGCGGCCTTAATCGGCGCGGATATCGCGACTGTACCTTTTGGTGTTCTCAAGAAGTGCGCCGCGCACCCCTTAACCACCAACGGTCTGGCCTCCTTTGAAGCAGACTGGGAGAAAGTGAAACAAGCATGATCGAAGCAACAGAAAATCAGACCCTGACCCTGGACTCCGACGAGCCTATTAATGCACGTCCCGCACCTTCACGTAAACCTCGTCGTGGCACAAAGGCTAAGCCTGAGACCACGGAAGCTCCCGATCAGGTGGAGCAACGTGCCGAGAGCAAAAAGGAAGAGGCGGCTCCAGGTGCGAGTGGTGCGGAGGCTCCTGCGTCTGCCACATCGGCAGACACTGTTGAAGAAGCCCCACGGAGACGTAGGGTTACTCGAGATAATGCTCGAGATAATAGTCCCGCTTCAACTCCAGGGCATTCCTCTCATAATGGAGGACAAAGCAATGGTTACTCCAACGGCAGAGGGCAGCAAAAAGACCGCAAACAGAATCGCAAGAATCGCGAGGTAGTTCCTCAAACAACGCGTGAAGATCTTGAGGGACTCAAGGCAAGCGAACTGCGGGCCAAGGCGGCTGAGCTTGATGTTGATGTGAGCGGCCTTGATATGCGCAAGAAAGACGGACTCATTGAGGCAGTCCTTGCGGCCAGTATGAAGGCTGAGGGCTTTATTGAATGCGCTGGCCTGCTTGATCTGCTCCCTGAAGGTTATGGGTTCTTGCGTACCAGTGGCTATCTGCCAGGTGAGACCGATGTGTATGTTGGTATGAGTATGATCCGCCGCAACGGTCTCCGAAAAGGTGATTGGATTACCGGTCAGGTGCGTCCTTCACGTGAGAACGAGAAGTATGCGGCTCTCCAACGCATTGACAGTGTCAATGACATGGCACTTGAAGATATTGCCCGCCGCGCAAAGTTTGCCGACCTCACGCCGGTCTATCCAGATGAGCGTCTGTTGATGGAGCATGCCAGCAACGCCATAACGGCGCGCACCATTGACTTGGTAGCCCCCATTGGCAAGGGACAGCGAGGTCTTATCGTCTCGCCTCCCAAGGCTGGTAAAACCACCATCCTCAAGGATATCGCCGCTGCCATAAGTGCCAATAATCCTGATGTGCACCTGATGTGCCTCCTGGTGGATGAGCGTCCGGAGGAAGTTACCGATATGGAGCGCTCAATCAAGGGAGAAGTTGTTTCCTCCACATTTGATATGCCCTCCGAAAACCATATTGCGGTAGCTGAGCTAGTCATCGAACGCGCCAAGCGTCTGGTGGAGACCGGTAAAGATGTGGTGATCCTTCTGGATTCCATCACACGTCTTGCCCGCGCCTATAACCTCGCTCAACCCGCTTCCGGTCGTATTCTCTCCGGTGGTGTGGACTCAACCGCACTCTATCCGCCTAAACGGTTCCTGGGTGCTGCCCGTAATATTGAAGGTGGCGGATCTCTCACTATTTTGGCCTCGGCGCTTATTGACACCGGTTCTAAAATGGATGAGGTTATCTTTGAGGAGTTCAAGGGCACCGGTCATATGGAGCTTAAGCTCGACCGTGACCTTTCAGACCGTCGTGTCTTTCCGGCTATTGATCCTGTTTCAAGTGGTACCCGAAAAGAAGAACTGCTGCTTGATCCTCAGGAGGCACCGCTTATATGGGCTGTCCGTAGGATACTCGCCAACATCGGCAACACGGAACGTGCCATGGAGATGCTCATCAAAAGCCTCAAGCAGACCAACACCAACGCAGAGTTCCTGCTTAAGACAGCCAAGAAGGCACAGGCTAAGTCAAGCGACTCGATCACCCTATAATCTTGTTGCGACAGAACAGATACCTATGCAACGTAGTCATGTACTGGTTTGCCTATTGACGTGGGTATGATAAAAGAAATGTGATAGACTTACACGGTTTGTTATCCTGTGCATACGCACCAGCCCTGCTTGGAAACCAGGGCACTACGAAGGAGTCAGAGAATGAAAAAAGATATACATCCAGAATATATTGAAGCAACGGTTCGTTGCTCATGTGGTAATACTTTCACAACACGCGCAACCAAACCAGAACTACACGTAGAGCTTTGTAATGCCTGCCATCCTTTTTATACGGGCCAACAGAAATTCGTAGACACGGGTGGACGTGTTCAGCGTTTTGCGGATAAATATGGCTCTGCTGCCAGTGCTGTATCCGAACGCGAGGCTGCCAGAAAAGCCGAGAAAGCCGCCGAAGCCGAAGCTGCTGCTGCTGCTGCTCAAAACGCCCGCGAGGAGAAAGCTGCCAAGAAAGCGGCGAATGCAGCTCGCTATGCCGACAAAGCTGCCCGTGATGCTGAGAAGGCCGCTAAAGCTGCTGCCGAGTCAGCCAAGACCGGAGCTGAGGCAGAGCTCAAAGCTGTTAAGACTGGTGTAGAAGCCGAGCTTGAGGCCACTGAGGCCGGTGTAGAAGCTGAGCTTGAGACCACCGAGGGTGCTGTTAAAGCCGAGATCGGTGAAGTAGCTGCTGAAGTTGAGGCCAAAGTTGCTCCCGCTAAGGAGGCTCCCGCGGAGGAAGCTTCTGCCACTGAAACAGCAGAGGCCCCCGTTGAGGCTGTTTCTGAGGACACCGCTGAGTAATCAACACTCCAACAACTAAACTATTCTGAGCAGGATGCAAACGGTATCCTGAGACTGAGAGAGAGGGGTGCCTTTTGCAGGTATCGTTGTTGTATCACACTCAGGATCCGGATCGCGCTGTTGCTACAGCTGCGCGGCTCTGTTATGCGCCTGTTGGGGCAGCCGAACTCAGGGAGTCTATGAGCGACGAGCAAGTCAGGAAGATCCTCAGGGTCATAATGAACTCCGGCCACTTCTCAGCGCTTGAGCATGCAAGTTATACCTTTGCAATTGATGGCGTG
>JAVBUQ010000018.1:0-16006 GCA_031555185.1 Coriobacteriales bacterium | reverse complement strand
ATGTTGAGTCACTGGGGATCGAATCAGGTCTTGATTCTGTCTCCGAGGAGGTTGACGACTATGACGAGGACTATGATCCCGAGTTGGAATTGGCCGTTGAGCTCAGCGAGAGTGAACATTAAACGTAAGACATGGGCACTTTAATGTCACAGTTCTACCCCCTGAGCCCAGGAGGAGCGCGTACCCGATGACTGAGATCTATCCGATGCGCCTCCAGAAGTTTCTGGCGCGTGCCGGTGTAGCTTCGCGTCGTGGTTCTGAAGACCTCATGACCGCGGGACGGGTGACCGTCAATGGGGTGGTAGTCACTGAGCTGGGGAGCAAGGTCGATCCCGCTGCCGATGTAGTCTGTATAGACGGTAGGCCGGTAGGCCTGGCTGATGAGTGGTCATACCTCATGATGAACAAACCAGCCGGTTATCTCACCACGATGTCCGATCCCCAGGAGAGGCACACGGTGGTGGAGTTGCTACCGGAGGAGCATGCAGCAGGCCTCTTTCCTGTGGGCAGGCTCGATTACGACACCACCGGCCTCCTTCTGTTTATGACCGATGGAGAACTTGCCCACCAGCTGCTTCATCCTAAACACCACGTGCCCAAGCGCTATCTTGCACAGGTGGACGGTGTGCTTACCGAAGAAGTTGCCCAGCAGTTGCGTGAAGGTGTGCTTCTGAATGACGGCAGAACCAAACCTGCCGAGGTGGAGATACGTACTCCCGGTCAGAGTGCAGAGCTCAACGGCAGGCATCTCAAACAGTTCAAGAAACTCAATACCAATGAGCGTATCCAGGTAGCGGCAGGGGAGTTACCGGTCGTAACGACCAAGGTAGCTATCACTATTTCGGAAGGCCGTAAGCGCCAGGTCAAGCGGATGTTTGCCTCTGTTGGCCGCCCGGTCTTGACCTTGCATCGCGAGGCCTTTGGTCCGCTAGAGTTAGGCGATCTGCCATCCGGCGAGTGCCGGGAGCTCACCGAGGATGAGGTGGCCGCCCTCAAAGCTGCGTCGGAGAGATAGTAGGGTCCATGTAAGGCGAACCAGGGTAAAAACATCTTACCGCCTACAACGGGTATACCGGTTACATTACAGAACCGATTATCACCTCAACCAATGGTAAGTGTAAATGCAATTGTTTCATAGGGAGAGGCCTTAGTCCTTCTCTTTATATTCCCAAACACGCAGAAAGAAATGATAAATACTTGCATTATTATAAAAGGAGAGTACAGTTAATGTTGTCTTTTCGGGCAGAATATAGACACAAAGAAGGTGATTCCAATGGGCAGTACTCACATGCGTAATTAAATAATGTCATAGAGGAGCATGTAATAATTGGGCTTGTTGTTACTCCTGCAAGAATAGAATCAGGGAGCGCCTCCACCAATTTATGGGATCAAACATATAGTGTCTATTGTACGCTGACGGCGTACTTCAACGTAGCCTATTCGGGAGGTCCGCTAGGCATTGAATGTAGAAGTGTTACTTATTGCACTACTACAATAAATCAATTTGTTGGTGTGCAGTTAGATGCTATTGACGCGTGGATTGGATACACTGGTAGGTGTTATGCAACATACGATGATTGTGTAAACAATATAAACTCATTTACTACAAGCGATCCTTGGTCTCACAGCATCTATTATAATGTAAGTGCAGGTGTTTCGTATCGACTCAATTCTAGCTGTGATTACTATTGGGCCACAACCGGTGATTTATCAACTGTAAGCTTTAATACGCAAGTACGATTCTACCGTGGGCCAACTCTTTACACAACAGATGTCTATACACTTACCATTACTTGATGCAATTCTTCCAGCTAAAAAGGAGAACGCTCATAATTCCTCTAACTTGTAAGTTTTAAGTTCTCCAAGTTTCTCACTTTTGCAGCGGGTATACTCTTTCTGTGAACCCGCTGCATTTGGGAGAAGAGCATTCTCCTTAATATCGTCACAATAACTATTTAGCTATTCTGCACATTAAGCGTTATAGGATGCTAAGTGCGAGGAGGTGTCTTGCTATGAATATAGCAAACGAGCTGAAAGCTAAAACAAAGTACAAAAAACCTAATAATATCAGTATTGGTACCTTCCTAATATTGTTGTTAATTAGTGTGGTCAGTCTTGTCCAATTGGCTCTCTTGACATTGATTCAAACAGTAGTAGTAAACTTTTTTACTGTCTTTGACATTACACTGATGCTGCCACCGACGCCAGGAATAATACTTGCTACCATACTTAAGCATAATCTAGGCCTTTACATTTCTATACTTTTTTCCATGGTATACGCTTATTTCGTCTCTTCACTATTTAAGGTCCCCAACAAAAAGATGCTTATGCTTTTGAACGCTGCATCCTTCTTTCTCGTATCTTTTATTGTGTATCTCCCTTTCATTATTGTTGGACAAGGAACAATTTATTTCACCCAGATATTTTTTGTACTGCCGTCAAATATTCTTTGTGTAGTAATCACCCAACTATTGCTAGCTCTATTTTTCCTCAAAAATCCCAAACATGATCACTCATCAAACGCACGGACCAATTTATCTGGCCTATCAGGCCGTTAAGCATAATATATTGTATAACTAATAGCTTGTATTTTTGGTGTTCTCAGCAAAACATTGGTGCCTGTAAAACGAGCTAGTGTAACACTCCTTGACAGCTGAAAAGGTTGAGCAAATAGTTTCAGTGATGTCACACAGATATATGAGGTGACTACCAGGGCAGGACACTCGCATTCACCTAACACGCAGGATAGGATATCTCAGTTGCATGCGAACATTTGTTTGATATACTTGTTCTATGCAAACAGAGCTGCGCATAATCGGTATTGATCCTGGCTTAGCCAATTGTGGTTGGGGCATCATCTCTATGAGGGGGAGCAAGCTGGTGCCGCTTGCCTATGGCACCATCACTACAACGACTGATGACGGCTTACCTCTCCGCCTGGCCGGCATCTATGATGAGTTGGCTGCCGTCATCCTCAAATACTCACCTTCGGAATTGAGTATCGAGACTATTTATCATAAAGGCAACCCCCGCAGTTCCATTGCTACGGCACAGGCACGGGGTGTCGCACTGGTAGCCGCCGCCCGCCGCTCACTTGCCGTAAACGAATATGCCCCTGCTGCCATAAAAAAAGCGGTAGTGGGCAACGGAGCGGCATCCAAGCAACAGGTGCAATTCATGGTTCGGAACGTCTTGGAGCTCGACCATACGCCTCATCCGGATCACGCAGCCGATGCCCTGGCTGCCGCCATCTGTCACGCGCACTTACGCGGCTATAATACCTTGATAACAAATGCTGACAAGAGAGACATCCGGTCTCCTTTGTCATAATGAGAAAGAAGTGTGTATGTCACTCGCAGACATCGACTGGGATGGAGAATGGAAACGCGTGCAGACTACCCGATCTGCAGCATATACCCCAAGCTTCTGGGATAGCAGAGCCCCCAGTTATCGTGAGAAAGAAAGAGACGACTATCATCACCGCTTCCTTGAGTATCTACATATCAAGGATGGCTGGACCATTTTGGACGTGGGCTCCGGATCCGGCACCTTCTCCATTCCTCTGGCCTTAGAAGGTCACCACGTTACTGCTATGGATTTTTCTCGAGGTATGCTCGATCAACTTCTGAATGAGGCGCGTAAAGATGGAATCGAGAATCTTATAACGGTCATTGAAGGGGGGTGGGACGATGACTGGCATGCTTTGGGCCTCAGACCCGGGTGCGTAGATGTGGCAATTGCGTCCCGCTCTTTTCTTACGCTTGAGCTCAGCGCCTCTCTGCGCAAACTGAATGAAGCGGCTAAGAGACGTGTATGCCTCACCATGGGCGTCATGGCTTTTCCCAGTTATGATGTACGTATGATAGAGGCTATTGGACATGAGCCCAGGATCGTGGGAGATTACTTTCTCGCCCTCGGTGCCCTGGCGTCAATGGGTATTATTGCCGAGATGCGTTTGCTCGGCACAGCCAAGCGAGATGTCTTCCCCAATCGTGAGGCTGCTAAAGCATCGCTCGGTCCTTCGCTGGGAACTATTACTGCCGAGGAAGAGGAACTCCTTGATCGCTATCTGGATGAACACCTTATCCCCTGGCAGCTTACCAAAGAGGAGCATGCGCGTTTTGCCAGCCACCAGGGACACAATACAGCCGCACAGGCCGCCACTGACCAAAGCGGTAACTCGGAGGATGAGCGCTGGGGTGTTGCGAAGGACTACTTGCGTGATGTACGCTGGGCCTTTATCTCATGGGATAAGGAAGAGGAGACATGATAGCTTCACTCAACGGTGTTCTGGAGCATAAGGATAGCTCTCGTGTTGTCATCAATGTAGGTGGCGTAGGCTATCAGTGTCTTATGAGCACGAGTTCTCTTCTGACTCTGGGAAGCGTGGGAACCCAGGTGCGTGTGGAGACGTTGATGCAGTGTAAAAATGATGCGTTGGCACTCTACGGTTTTGCTTCAGCCGAAGAACGTTCCCTTTTTGAGAGCCTGACTTCGGTTTCTGGTGTAGGAGCCAAATTCGCCCTGGCAATACTGTCTGCCTATTCACCGTCAGAGCTCACAAAGATCCTGCAGACAGGCGACACGACGCGCCTTACTGCTGTCTCCGGTATAGGAAAGAAGACTGCACAGCGCATTATTCTTGAGCTACAGGGCAGCCTGGATTCGCTGGCCGGTAAGGTAGGTTCAGCGGCTGTGGCGCCCGGAAGTCCTGAAGCTGAGGCTGTACTTGCCCTTGAAGCGATGGGCTTTTCTGCCCCGGAGATAGCGCGGGCATTGGCTGATGATCCTGAAGGTACAATCGGAGATGGTGCTGATGCCTCGGAGCTGATACGTTTTGCCTTGAAGAAGTTGGGATAAGCACATGACAAGCTGGGAAGCTGATAACCTGGGTGATGACCTTTCCCACGGCAGTGTGGTGCGTGACCTTTCTGCAAGCGTTACCGAGGATGACGCCGGGCTTGATCGTTCCCTTCGTCCGCAGAATCTAGACGACTATCTTGGACAGAGTCGGGTCAAAGACAATCTGGCGGTTTTGATTGAGGCTGCAAAGGCACGAGGCGAGTCGTTAGATCATATCTTGCTGAGTGGACCTCCCGGGCTTGGTAAGACCACCATGGCTGGAGTTGTGGCTCATGAACTTGGCGTTTCCATCAAGGTCACGAGTGGCCCGGCCATTGAACGTGCCGGTGACCTGGCAGCTATCCTCACAAACCTTGAACGGGGCGATGTGCTTTTTATCGACGAAATCCACCGTCTCAACCGCGCGGTAGAGGAAGTGCTCTATCCGGCGATGGAAGACTATATGCTGGACATCGTCATAGGCAAGGGTCCTGCTGCCCGCTCCATAAGGCTGGATCTCGTGCCCTTTACCCTGGTAGGAGCTACCACACGTACCGGGCTTCTGACTGGCCCCTTGCGCGACAGATTTGGTATCGCCTTCAGGCTGGATTACTACTTACCTGAGGAGTTACAACACATCGTAGAACGCTCTGCTTCGCTTCTGGAGGTGCGTATCGACTCTGAGGGAGCACTGGAGATTGCTCGACGCAGCAGGGGAACGCCCCGTCTGGCAAACCGTCTGCTCAGACGCGTACGAGATTACGCCGAAGTGCGTGCCGACGGTTGTATCTCACTTCAAGTTGCCCGAGAGGCCTTGAGCTTTTTTGAGGTGGATACCCTGGGGCTCGACAACATGGACAACAAGATACTCGACATACTTACTCTTACCTTTGCCGGTGCACCGGTAGGGCTCTCCACCTTGGCGAGTGCCCTGGGCGAGGACCCGGACAGTGTGGAAGAAGTCTACGAACCCTATCTTCTCCAACAGGGACTTATCAAACGCACTCCAAAGGGGCGTGTGGCAACACCTCGTGCTTTTGAGCATCGTGGTTTGCCCTATAACGATGGCGCAGATGCAACGCAAACAAAGATCGAAGGTCTGTAGTATGTTATTAGCTAGTGATGGGTTTCTGTAAGTGCGCAGATGAGCCCGATGGACAGGTTCTTGCCGATAGGAGTTTATATTAATAAATGACTGAGGCACGGTTCTTCACAGAAGGCTCAGATGCCGCTTACAGAAAGCCTAGTTGTGGAAACGAGGAGAGCATGTTTGAAAATGACTACATAATGCGAATGATCCTGCAGCTCACTCGGGTGTTGCGCCGTTCACTTATCAGGGAATATCCTTCTCCAGAAACTGAGATACGCGATATTGAGGGCAAGGTCGCAGAGGCTTTGGATCTTGATCCTCGTCTCATGTTCAAACTTGAGCCGGAGTCACTGGTCTCACTTTTGCAGCTGGGTAATGTTGACCCGGCCCTTGCAGTGTATGCGGTGCGTTCGATCTACTATGAGTCCGACCTTTTGGAAGAGAACGGTGAGCTGGAGAAAGCGGAGTTGCGACGTCAACAAGCTGATGCTATCGCCAGGGCATATGATCTTGATGTCACGTTGGCAGACGCCGCTCCTGAGGCGATGGAGGAATTTCTCAGCGAACAGGAGCTTGACGAACAGGAGCTTGACGAGGATGATTATCCTCGATAGTGTTTTAGATATACAGCTTGTAAGGAGACTGTCCTGCAGACAGAGATCAAGGGGGCCGTTCTCCCGGTTGGTAAAAGAAAAGAAACTTGGGAAAAGGAGCAACGATGGTTAACCTCTTTCATTTCAGCCCTTGCGGAACCACAGAGAAATGTGCAAAGCTCATACTTGAGGGGATGGGGGAGACAGCAAAGAGCGTAGATCTCCTCTCACCGGAGGTTGCAAAGGCAGGCCCTGCCGATGTGAGTATCGTTGCCTTTCCTGTGTATGGTGGACACGTGGCACCTGTCATTCTTGAGCGCCTTGATATTGCGCTGGAGGAAGCGGGAAAGGCGGTGGGCATTGTGGTATATGGTAATCGCGATTATGAGAACGCCTTAAACGAGATACATGAATACCTGACGGGGCGCGGCTTTGAGGTTGTCGCCCTGGTGGGCGCTGTCGCCCAACACTCCCTCTGCGCAAAAATCGGCGCCGGCCGCCCTGATGCAGAAGATGCTTCCGCCCTCAAATATATAGGCGTACAGATTGCCGAGAAACTCGGGACCAACGACGAGGTGCCGCTTGAGTTTCCTAAAGCTCCGGATATCAAACCCTATGCGCTGGGTGTTTCTCCTCTAACAAACGAAGATTGTATTGCCTGCGGGATCTGCGCAGATGAATGTCCCACGCAAGTGATAGAGGTGGATGATGAAGCTGTATCACCAGCACAGTGTCTGGGCTGTACGCTCTGCATACAGGTCTGCCCCGAAGACGCCCGTGAGCTCCCGGCAGAGGCTGCAGCCATGATTGAGCAGTTCCTCAGCGCAACAGCTTCTGAACGCCGTAAGCCGGAGCTCTTCATATAACAGGATGATGTGAGGCACCTGGCAGCTTTAACCTTTATCTGTTATCCAAACCCCTGTCCCCATTAGCTATGCATATAAGCAAAGAGAAAGGCCAGACCCATGAGAGTCTGACCTTTCTCGCTCACTGTTATAAAGGTGGCAGACCAGGAACCTGTCTACAAGAATCCTGTGTACCAAAACCTGTCTGAGGTAAACCCGTCTAGAGTCTGGCCTCCCAAACGCCATGCAAATTGCACAGTGCTTGCACGGCGATCTGATTGCTGGAACGCTTTACCTCAAAAGCAGCCACAGGTTCCTCACCGGGGCCAAACAGGCGCTCACCAACGATCTCGCCGCCATCAAAGACGCGGATCCACTCAATAAAGTGCTACTAAGTATGAGGGTGTAGAATTCCATTAAGGCCAATGCTCACTTTAAGGAGCTGACCTGACGCCAACTCCTCAAGCGCTATATTAGGCGTGTGCTTGAGTTCAAAGTCTGTGGCAGTATCGATGTCCTCAATAGAATGAACCTCTTGATAAACACCTTCATTTACTTCAGGTACCGCATTGTTAAGATCTGCTGAGTCACTCATATCAGCCTCCCGTCTGCCGTGGCAGCGCGCTGCCACCCCTTAGTCTACCGCAGCAATGCTACTACGGAGCTTTCTTAATTAATGTTAGTGTAGCACAGGCCTATGACTGCTACAGGCCACACCTTTCTGAGGCGGCCAGGGTATTGAAAGGCTACGAGCTCGCGATCGTTCGGAGCTAGCTCGCATTCCTCTACCCGCCACTGAGGCCTGTCAGCTGCGAGCGGATCTCCTCACTGCTCCCTAAATCGGCTTTCAATACCCTGGCCGCCTCAGAAGGGTGTGGCCTGTAACCTATACCTCTGTGCCAAGCATCTGCAGTAAATGTCCGATCTCGTGCTCAAAATCCACGCCGTATCGCGGTTCGGTACCGGCGGCGGCTGTACGGCGAATAGCCCCTACGGTAAACTCGCATGCAATGCCCATAGCTTCGGGTAGGCTCCTGTCATTCAGAAGGGCGGCAAGAAGTGCGCTGGAATAGATGTCGCCCGTGCCGTGGTAATAACCAGGTATCTGCTCGGTGAAATAGTACTCCACTGAGTCGAGATCGCTGTCATAAGCGGCGGCGCCCAAGGTGCCCTTTTCAAAGGACACGCCGGTCAAGACCACCTGAACCGGGCCGAGTGCCGCCAGTTCTCGCAGAGTCTCTTCGATCCAAGCTTGATCATAGTCCGTGCCTGGATACTCCTTATTCAAAAGGAAGCAGGTTTCTGTAATATTGGGTACGGTTATGGTAGCTTTTGCAACGAGATCCGCCATACCATGAGCAAAGGTTTCGTCAAAGGCGGGATAGAGTTTGCCCTCATCCGCCATAGCTGGATCAACCAGAATAAGAGGATTACCCTCGCTGAAATCATCAAAGATACGTGCGATTTGCAGCTGCTGATCCTGGCTGCCCAGATAGCCCGTGTAGAGTGCATCGGTCCGAATGCCCAGTTCCTGCCAATGGGCACAGATCGGATCAATATCTTCGGTTAGATCACGAAAGGTGTAGCCGGTAAAACCACCAGTGTGAGTAGAAAGTATTGCGGTAGGTAATATGACGGTCTCTACACCGGACGCGGAGAGTATAGGGAGCGCCACCGTCAGGGAGCACCTGCCCACACAGCTGATATCTTGAATAGTAATGGCTCGCTTCTGTCGTGCAGTCACCGCGTCTCCTTAAGATAGTAGGATATTGAACTTGGGCCGTCTTTATGTCTTGCCGCTTTTGCAGATTGTCGTGAGACTACTCGTTTGCTTCCAGGCATCGTGCAACAAGATAACTGATTATAGCTAAAAAAATCACGCTCACACCAAAGGGTAAGAGGTAATTACATTTACCAGAAATCACAAGTAAGCTACTATGTTGTGCGCAGCACTTTTTGGTGCATGGTGTGGAGACAACAAGGGAAAAGGTAGGCTCTATGAATGAATTGCCTGTAAATCAATTGAACCCAAAAGTAAAGATCGTGTGGCGGATCAGTGATGCTATCAGTCTGACCATCACCTTTCTGATCTTTTTTGTGATATTCTTCCTCGTCTTTGCTCTCGCTTCTCAAAGATGGGCCTTTTACGTGCTTTTGGTGATGATTGCTTGTTACATCCTTGGTCTTATCATTTTCCTGGCGGTCTTGCCACCTATTCGGTTCAGGAGATGGCGCTACGAGCTTTCAGAGGACTATCTCGATATAGCGCGGGGGATTGTCTGGCGTAAGCGTTTCATTATCCCCTTTATCCGCGTTCAGAATACCGATACTCAGCAGGGGCCGGTACTGCGCGCCTTCAAGCTAGCGAGTGTTACGGTGTCCACTGCGGCAGGTAAACACGAGATTCCCGGCCTCGACGTTGTGATTGCCGAACAGTTGAGAGACAAGGCAGCTGAGCTTGCCCGTATTGCCCAGGAAGATGTTTAATCATGACAGATGATCCGAGACAGCGACAATCTCAGTTCTCTCCTCAGTCGGAGCTGCCTGTGCAGCCTCACATGTCCGCTCCTCAAGGCGAGTCCGGTCTCGCGCAGACACCCGCACCACAAGGCGAACCTCTTACCGTGCAGACTCCTGCGCCACAAGGCGAACCTCTTGCCGTGCAGACTCCTGCGCCTCAAGGTCAGCCAATCCCGGTTGGCATACCTGCGTCACTGGGCCAGTCGGTTTCCCCTGACATCCCTGCTCCACAAGGCAAGCCTCTTACCGTGCAGTCTCCAGCTCCTCAAGGCAAGCCACCAGCTGTGCAGGCGACGGTGTCTCAAGGCGCTCCTCAGGCGCCTCAGGAAACGCTCCAGTTTCAAAACGAGCAACGCAAGCATGTGCATCACAGCTATATTTGGCTCAACACCATACAGGTAGTGCTGGCACTGCTGTTGGTTATGCTGTTTACCATAGTGCCTCTCGTCATTGAAGGGGCTTTTAGTAGCAGTGGAACAAGAAACCTGGTTATTGGCATTGGTATCGTTGTTCTCTTTGTCATCATAGTGGGCCTGACCATACTTGGCTCAGTGCTCAGTTATCGCAACCTCTTTTATGAGCTTGGCAAAGAGGAGTTTAATCTCTACTCAGGTGTTATCAGTAAACATCGCCTGCATGTTCCCTACCAACGCATCCAATCAGTCAACCAAAAAGCCACGCTTGTTCAGCGAATAATTGGCGTCTGCACTGTCAGCATTGATACTGCCGGAGGGGCATCCAATAAAGCAATAGTTGTGCCGTACCTTCAGAATACGGAGGCAGAGAAGCTGCGCCATGAACTCTTTGCCAGAAAACAGTTGGTCCTCTCAGGCGGTGCCGCAACACAGAGAACAGCACAACAGGGTAGAGCTACCCAAGGCAGTGCGCAGGCTCCAGCTGCCCAAGTCAGTGCGCAGGCTCCAGCTGGTGCTGCGGTTTTGGGATATCCAGCCAGCGCAGGTCAGAGCTCTCGCAACATTCTTGATATGCCTGCCGAGATGATGGCAGAGAATCGCGGAGTATTTGGCAGTTCGCCTGTCGATACCGGAGTGGTCACCTACCATTATGGCCTGACGAACAAAGAGCTCTTTCTCTCAGGTCTTTCCAACAGTACCGGTTTTGCTCTCATCGTTGTCTCGGTGATTGGTGGAGTGATAGGTATCGTGCAGATGCTGCTTCAGTCTGCTGTCGGGAGATGGGCCTATGAGAGTGGGGTGAGCATTGCTTCAGATGTTGCTTCTTCTCCCTGGGGATTAGGGATTATCATTGCTGGCGCAGTTATCGTTTTGCTCGTGGTCTGGCTCTTCTCCATCCTGGGCACCTGTGTTTCCTATGGTGGGTTTAAGGCGATGAGGCGCGGTAGTCGTATTGAAGTCGAGCGCGGTCTTCTACAGCATCATTTTCAAGGTGTTGATGTAGACCGGGTGCAGTCGGTTATTGTCAAACAGAGTTTTATCCGTAAGATCTTTGGCTATTGTGAGCTCTCGCTAGGCAAGATTGATGCGCTGTCAGGCGACTCAAACGAGCAACAGCAAAACGTAAGCCTCGGTCTTGTGGTACATCCCTTTGTTAAGATGAGCAGGGTTCCTGAGATATTGGTTGGGCTGGTTCCCGAATTTGCCGGAGTTCCTACCGAGACCAAACCGCTGGCAAAACAAGCATTGAGGCGCGCTGTCATCAGACGCGGTTTCTTGTTTGGAGGTGGGTTTTGGCTGGCTATCATAGTCACCATTGCCTCTGTACTCTTTAATACAGTGGTGCTGCCCTCTATCAAGGAGAGTGCAGATATTATCCAGATGTTTGTAAACTATGGCATTCTTGGGCTCTACGCCTTATGTCTTGTGATAATTGTCATTGAGATCATTGGCGCGGTGCTTTGGTATCGTGGGTCAAGCTACGCATATAACCGTGCCTTTATGCAAGTGACTAATGGTGGATTCTCCCGTAACAGTGTGAGCTTTCCGCGTAAGAAGATTCAGTATGGGTTTACCCAATCCAATCCGTTCCAGCGAAGGGCGCATGTTATGTCGATCAATGCGCGAACGGCAGCAGGCATAGGCGGCACAACGATGAAACTCATCGACATCTCCGAAGAAGAGGCAAAAGCGTGGCTCAGCTGGGTCAAGCCTCGCACGCCGCGCAAAGAATAGCGTGTCTTTCAAGCGTTTAATCAAGAGTCCCGTTACTGGTCAAACCCTCTGAGGTGGTCAGGGTATCTCGAGGCTCCGAGCTCGCTCTTGCTCGGAGCTCGAATAGCTTTCGCTAGCACTGAAAACAAGTAGAAAGCGAGCGGATCTCCTCCCTGCTCCCACCCCACAACACTCGCTCACTCGTTCGTTCGAGTGTTGTGGGGACCCGAGACGGCATATCGGCTCGGGATACCCTGGCCGCCTCAGAGGGGTGTGACCAGAAACAGAGTCCCTCAATACCTTGACGCAGGCCGTACTGACCCTTGACGTGTACCCCAGCGCTAAATTACTATATAAACAGGCATTTTGATCTTATCGCTTATGCGTTTTGATACTATATACCGGGTGGGCTACCTGTAGATAGCCCTGCTCAAGCGGTCATCAGCTATGATCAATCTGCCGGATGCTATATCCGGCGCATTTGTTGGATACGTGCATCTCAAACGAATTTTAAACATTGAAGAGGTGTAAAAATGGGAATCGAGATAATTATTGGCTTGATAATTGCGCTGGTCGTTGGTGCAGTTGTCGGCTTTGCCTTGGCGCGCTTTGTACTTAAAAGCTCCGCCAAGAGCGCAGCAGAAAACGCCGCGCAGATCAAAAGTGACGCAGAAAAACAAGCCGACATCATTAAACGCGAGGCTAAGGCAGAAGCTAAAGACGCTGCCTACCAACTCAAGCAGGAGGCAGAAGAAGACCTTACCGAACGGCGCAAAGAGATCAAATCTTTGGAAAACCGTCTTATGCAACGTGAAGAGAACCTCGACAAACGAGTCGAAAGTCTGGATGCCCGCGAGCATCAGATCTCATCCATGGCTGGTCAGGTGGAAAAGAAGGATCGGGATCTTTCCGCAGCGCTCGACCAGGTGAGTACAGACCTTCAACGCATTGCTCATATGAATGAGGCCCAGGCACGCGAGGCCTTGCTTGAAAGTGTAAAAAATGATGTTACACGTGAGGCAGCCACTATCATTCGCGAGAGCGAACAGCAGACGCGCAATGAAGCAGATAAAAAATCGCGTGAGATTCTTTCACTTGCCATCCAACGTGTAGCCGCCGACCATGCTGCTGAGCATACGGTGTCGTCGGTCACCATTCCTTCTGATGACATCAAAGGTCGTATCATTGGTAAAGAAGGCCGCAATATTCGTACTTTTGAACAGATCACCGGTATCAATCTCATCATTGATGACACTCCAGAAACGGTGACCGTCTCAAGTTTTGACCCGGTCCGTCGAGAGATCGGCCGTATTACTCTTGAGAACCTCATTGCTGACGGGCGCATCCATCCTGCTCGAATTGAGGAGATGTTCAATAAGGCAACCAAACTTGTTGAGCGTGAAGTGCAGGATGCCGGCGAGGCAGCTGCGTTTGATACCGGCGTGTTGGACATTCATCCCGAGTTGGTAAAAACTCTGGGGCGTCTGCGTTTTCGTACATCCTTTGGCCAAAATGTACTCAACCATTCTTTGGAAGTTGCCTATCTGGCGGGTGTCATGGCCTCTGAGCTGGGGCTTGATCCCACGCAGGCAAAGCGCGCGGGTCTGCTTCATGACCTCGGCAAGGCTATCGACCATGAAAACGAAGGTTCCCACGCTGTTATTGGCGCCGATCTTGCTCGTCGTTTTAACGAGAAACCAGAGATTGTCCATGCCATAGAAGCTCACCATGCTGATGTAGAGCCTTCTACGGTGCTTGCAGTGCTCATCCAGGCTGCTGATGCTATTTCTGCTGCGCGCCCCGGAGCCCGCCGCGAGAGCGTTGAGAGCTATATAAAACGTCTTGAACAGCTGGAAGGTATTGCCAACGCTCACGACGGTGTTGAGAAGACGTATGCTATGCAGGCAGGACGAGAGATCCGTGTCATGGTAGAGCCTACCAAGATAAATGATGATCAGGCAAAGGTCCTGGCACATGATATTGCCAAGCAGATCGAAGGCGAGATGCAATATCCAGGCCAGGTCAAGGTCTTGGTCATCCGTGAGAGCAGAGCGGAAGACATAGCAAAATAGGTTTGAGGCTTCCTGTGAGTGGCATTTTGGCCTTCGCCACGGTGCTACAATGCAGAGCAATGTGTGCCGAGAAGAGTGTCAAGCCTGTAGAGCAAAGCGTGGCTTGACACGAGATGAAGCTTATCTGTATGCGCACAAAAGCCCTGAAGCGACAGAGACAGTCTCAGTGGATAAAAGTATGTACAACCTTACAGAACAAGACCGGCACTAAACATTCAACGATCAAGGAACCCCGTGCCAGACGACCAACTTATAGAATTTGTAGAGCAGCTTTCCGGAGAGGTGCATCTTCGTGTTGAGGAGAACCTCGGTGAGGGATTTGTTCGTCTGCGAAGTGCAGAGGCTGAACGCCGCCAGGCAAAGCACGATATCCGGCAGGTAGAGGATATTGTCATAGAGATGCTGCGTAATGCCCGCGACGCACAGGCAAGGCATATCTTCATTGCAACGAATCGTGAGGACTCACTGCGTTCATTGACTGTGATTGATGATGGCAAAGGTATTCCTGCAGATCTACAGAAGAGGATCTTTGAACCGCGGGTCACCTCAAAACTTGACACCATGGTCATGGACAGCTGGGGTGTGCACGGACGTGGTATGGCGCTCTACTCAATTGCCTCAAACGCACAGGAAGCACGCGTGAGAACGTCAGCACCTGAGCTGGGAACCGCTCTATCCATCGAGACCGATACAGAACAGCTGCCCGAGCGCACCGATCAGTCCACACTTCCACAACTTCGCCGTAATGACCTGGGGACGCTGGAAGTGTCAAAAGGTCCGCATAATATTGCGCGCACTGCAGTGGAATTTGCTTTGGCAGAAGACCAGAGCATCGCTGTTTATCTGGGTTCGCCTGCGCAAATTGCCGCCACCCTTCTGGAATATGGGCAAAAGAGCCTTAAACGTGAAGAGTTGCTTTTCTGCAGAGATGTTCTGTCCCTGCCAATTGTGTATCGGCTCGCCGTTGCAGGCGACTCGGCTGAGTTGCAGGAAGGCTGTGCAGAACTTGGTTTGAGTATTTCGGAGCGTACGGCGCACCGTATTCTGGCCGGGCAGATCGAACCTCTCGAATCTCTTGTCAAAAGTATCCTGTTAACAGCTAAGAATGGTCGAGCCTCAAAGGGGTCTCCTCTCAGAGATACTCGTGGCCTACAGATTGCCCAGGAGGATTCCGATCGTTTTGCCCGTGCCCTTGAGACCGCGTTTGAAGTATTGGGGGAGCGTTATTACCTGAGCCTGGTTGACCTACCTAAGATACGTGTCAAAGGCAATACCATATCAGTACGTTTTGAAATCGAGAAGGATTGAACATCCAGTAAGCAGTTATGCTACACTACTACAGCTATGTGATGGCAAAAATAGCAATATCATCCGATGTGTGAGCGGATTTTGAACGGTTTGAAAGGAACAACAATGGACGAGACTGGCGTTTTAGCTCTAATCGATGAACTATCCGATCTCATCGAGGATGGCAAACCCTCATTAGGAAATAGAGATCGTCGCACAATCGACGTTGGTCCGGCCCTGGATATCCTTGATGAGATCAGGCAGGCATTCCCGCAGGAGTTTGCTCAAGCTCGTCAAATCGTGCGTGAGCAGCAGAATATTCTGGAAGATGCCGAGGTTGAGGCCAATCGTATACTTGAGGATGCGCGTAACCAGGCTTTGACCATTGCAAGCCAGCAGGAAGTCGTACGTATTGCTCAGCAGCAGGCAGAGAATGTCCTTGCTGATGCTCGTGAGCAGGAGCGCGAGATGCGTGCAGGCGCTGAGGATTATGCTGATACGGTCTTCTCGCATATTGAGACCACGGTCACTCAGATCAATGAGAACGTTCGCAGGTGTCGCGAGAGGCTTAACAATAAAGCCGCGGTCGTGCCACCGCGCCAGCTGTAACTCCCTTATCATCACTGCC
>JAVBUQ010000037.1:0-6734 GCA_031555185.1 Coriobacteriales bacterium | reverse complement strand
GCCCAATTTGTAGGTGGCACCAGAGGCAACCTTGTCTTTACCGGCAACACAGTCCTTGATACCAAAGGCGGGATCAATCTCTTTGGTTCGGGGCAAAACGTTATCTTTGACAACAACAATTTTGACGTCATCACCTATGCGCTCAGGTTTGGCTCAGGCTCCGGAGCACTTGATGCTTCCAACTCAGCTGCTCTCACACATTCGATTATTCGCACAAAAGATGCGGCTGATGGCAGCATTATCTTCAGAGGCACTTCCCCCAAAACTGTAACGATTTCCGAGTGTGAGATCACTAATACTAACGCGAGTGGCTCTGTTCTCCAGAATACCGTTGCTCCAGGCAACACCTCCGGATTTGTATTTAGTCTATCCAATAACTATTGGGGTCCCCTGGGGTTTGTATCTTCGCGCATTGTCGGTCTTGGTGAAAACACCAGCATCAAGGCGCAGGGGAGCACGTTTATCACCCACCTTACCTTCAATCCAAACGGCGGATCATTGGTAGATGATTCACAGGCTCAGGGTCTTGCGACTATAGCCTTCACTGCGGATGGATCTACAAAGACCGCCTTGAACTTTCCTGCGGCAACGAGTGCTGGCAAGGTCCTTCTTGGCTGGTTCACCAAACCCGCTGGCGGGGATGAGATTTTAGCAGCTACCGCAAAGCTTGAAACTGATACTACGTTGTATGCCCACTGGGGCACCGTCGAGCAACAAGTGACAGAAATCGAACAGAAGATCGAAGCGGTACTTGCCAAAGACGCAAATCCTGACGTTGAGCATGTCAATGCGGCAGTAGAGTCGCTTATCAATGCTGATCAGGCAACCATTGACATGATGATCACCACTGAGGATGCAAAGAAAATTGCAGCGGTTGAGACCCTCTTTGTTGAGAAGAACAGCGACCATATTGCGGCAACTAAAATCGAAGCACATGAGAACCCTTCTTTGACAAGCGTTGAAGTAGAAGGAGCGGCACTTTCTGTTCCGCTTTCCAATGAAAAACTTCACGCGCAGATCGATATCAAACCAGTTGCTCTTGATGCGATTCCCGCAGCTTTACCTGGCGCTATTGACCTGAACTCGTTGATTCCTGTTGATGTCACGCTCAGCATCGCTGATGAGGATAATAATCTGGTTGAGGGTTTGGATGGAATCCAGCCTAAAGCCCCTCTCGTAGTAAAAGTACGCGTGAACAGCAGCGGCTCTTTGAATCCCGAGAAAATCCTCATACTCCACTACCACGAACATGACGGAAGAATCGAGACTACCTCAATCACTCCTCTTTCTGTAACCAAAGAGGGAAACGATCTGGTTATCACCTTTACGCTCACCAAACTTTCCAAGGTGGTTATTGGGCAATTACGTGACGGCACCGTAGATACTCCTGTGGGAGGTAGTGATAATCCGGATGAGGGTAGCGAGAACTCGGGCGAGACCAGCAACAATACGGGTGCGCACAGAGGCGTACAACACACAGCAGACAATGGTATCTCTCAGGAAGAGAACAGCGGTATACAGCCGGAATTAATAGAGAGCTCTGAAGAGAATTCTCTGGCTACTTCTCAATCGGACGAAGGCAGTGCCAGAGCTGGAGAAACGCAACCTGTGGTGAAAACGGGAGAATCTCAACCAACAGATAGTGTGCTTGTGGTTGTGGTTATTGTGGCAGCTCTCGCTCTTGGTGCAATAGTTGCGATCGTGCTGTTCAGCAGAAGGCAGGCAAAGAAGCACTAGCAAAGGGCTTTTGTGCCAGATATCTTGGAGAAAACCTTGAAATGCAAAGAGTCACAGCTTAAAGAAAACTCATCTCCGCCGCCTGGACGCTGTCTGGACGGCGGATCTTTCTCACCCGCGATTCCCATACGTGCGAAACGTTCTATCTGTTCGCGTAAAAACGCGGCAGGAGTGCTCAAGAACTACTGGTCACGAGAGCAGGCATACGTTAAGACCGACTGTGGCAAGCGCTATACCAAAAGAGATCTCTACTCAAAAATCGCCTTGTTTTCAATCGCACTGTGAGCTAGGGCCTGCTGTACCTTTTCATCCTGGTAGAACAACACACAACCACCTGTATGCTCCTGTAATAAGATCCCTGAATCCTTCAGATACGTGAACAAAGGAGAGCGCAAAGATCCCAGAAGCCCTTGTTCGCGCACATTGGTGTCGGAATAAGGAGAGAAGGGGCAAGGCTCTGCTCCTCCTGCCGCATTGATATGGACAAAACCTCGTCCAGCCGCAAGGCAGCCTCCAGCCTCTTTTTCATCTCCTGGAAAGGAAATGATTATCGTATCTTTGAACCTTGAGCGCAGTGCCTGCACTTTGCTATCCAGGAGCGCCTGCTCCTGGGGTGAAAGGGCGATATCACGCTCGTCTACCGGTACGTACTCTATGAAAAGAAGTACTTTGCATCCCTTATCCTGCAGCTCTCTGACAGAGCTTTCATCGGTTACTTCCTGAAGGTTTTCCTGTGTCACTGTTATCGAGGCACCAAATAACAAGTCTCTTTGCCTGAGCTGCTCCATGGCACTCAAGGTACTTTCGAAGACTCCTGCTCCTCTGCGTGCATCGGTCAGTGCCCTGTCGCCTTCAATACTCACGATAGGTATCAAGTTGCGCCTTTGCTCAAAGAGTGAAAGGCTTTCATCGTTGAGCAGCGTTCCATTGGTAAAGAGAGGAAACACAATTCCAGGATGCTCACTTGCTTTTGTGATGACATCGCCTCGCATCATAGGCTCGCCACCTGCTAACAGTATCATGGTGATGCCCAGTTCCTCTGCCTCAAAGAATACTGAGTCCCATTCATCGGCGGACATCTGCTGCGCAGTATCCCTACAAGAGGAATGTGATTGAGAATAACACCCGGTACATTTCAAATTGCAGTCGGTAGTTATACTGGCGATAAGAAACAGGGGAATATGCTCGCCCCTCTCTTCAAAGGTATGTCTTCGTTGCGCTGCCCTGTTGACTTTTCTGGCATAGCGAGCCAGAAAGAGGCTTCCTCTGGGATTTCTTGCTGTTGCGCGAATAGCCTGTTTGACTATACTCTCAACGCCTTCGCTCAAATAAAACTCAAGGTCAAACGGCTGCGAGTCATGCATTACTAGCGTCCCCTTTCGTTATCTGGTTGAGCAGTTTGTGAGTGAGCTCAAACAGAAGTTTGGCATCCTCGCTATCCATCTGTACACATGCCCCCACCTTCAGAGGGATCTCTACCGCGTCATCACGGAGCTTCATCCCTTCTGGTGTAACATTGATGAGTATGCTCCGTCGGTCTTCTGGCAGATTGCTGAGTTGAATGAACCCTTTTTGCTCAAGTTTTCTGAGCAGCGGCGTGAGTGTGCCGGTGTCAAGAAACAGAAGCTTTCCAAGCTCTTTGACGACTAACGATCTTTTTTCCCATATCACCATCATGGCAATGTATTGTGTATAGGTGAGACCCACCTCGCGCAGGAAGGGTGTATAAAGCCGCACCACCTCTTTTGCCGTAGCATAGAGTGGAAAGCACAGCTGGTTCTCCAGTTTGAGCATTTCATAAGATTGCATGTGATCCTCATTACATTGTGTACAATGTAATTTATCAGAGTATTTATTTCTGTCAATATGCTTAATTGAGCCTGAAGGTAGATTGCGGCAATCAAGTGATACTGCCAGATGCACGAGAGTAGGTTTGAGCCTCGGGCATTTCATTGACCTGCCGGAAATTCGAAAAAGAAGGGCCAAGCGATCCCGAAAGGTTTCGCTCAGCCCTTACTGCAAGTATTGGATTATATGAGGAAGCTCCGTGCTCCGTTGCCCCCCTGTGTGCCTTGCCCAGTTTACGGCTAGCGTTTGAGTTTGGATCCGGGGTGGCTGTTCATTGTTTTTCTTTTTCTGGTGTAGGCTACCGCCCCAATAATGCCTGCTGCCACTATAAGAAGCGCGACGAGCAGAATCGCTGCCAACTGGTCGCCGGTAACAGGTATTGACTGCGAACTTTCAGAAACTGTTGATGCCGATGCCATTTGCGGTGTTGGTGGCACCACGACGACTTCGTTGCTGGACGCCGCATGTTGGACACCACCATCCTCGAACTGAAGGTACCCAGCGTTAGGTATACCTCCCAGCGTGCTCATAAAGGCTTCCAACTCATCATCGGTTGCCGTGCTCTTGATGCGCGCGTCCATGCCCAACGTGTAGGTTTGCCCGCTCAGGAACTGGTAGCTCTCTCCTTGTGGCGCGATTTCAAAGGAGACCCTGTTCTCCGTTGCCTCCAGAGACCCCTCTGCAATAACGGAGTCTCCGTTCTCGTCGGTGATCGTAACGCTGTCCGGCAGAAACTCCAGTACGTCCTGTACATTCACCCCATCTTGAGCTGGCAGGAGTGCCAGATCGTCAACAAGCATTGCTGTCTCCCATGTGCCTGTGCCTGTTCCAAAGTCGTAGGCAATGTCGAAGTGGAATACATCATCACGCGCAGCGAGGCTGACGCTTTCGGCATCATTCACGGTTTTAGTGACAACAGGAGGCAGGGTGTTCATTACCACTCCCACTCGTTCGGGTTCGACAGCCTGGGAGCTGTTTACGGCAAAGGCAAATGAATTCCAGGCCGCGCGCTCCCTCTCGTCAACTGCGGGGTCTACCAAGCCGGGATCGTATGTCGTTGGAGCGGTCATGGTAAACTGCAGGTTCATGCTTGCACCCTTTGTCCAGGTAACTCCAGGAGCAAGCTCTATCTTGTAGCTATGGATGTCACTCCAGGACGCTACACCACTTGCTTCTACCCAGTTTGGCTCCTGTGCGTCAGTTGGATCGACCAGATGAGTCGTGGTTGCAGGGTACCTGGTGTATTGGTCAAGGTCGCCTGCGCGCTTGGGATTGGTCGCTGTAGAGTAGTACACGTTCACCTTGCCCTGCCACTCGGCAGGAAGCATAATCGGCCCTGTGAGCTCTGGAGTCCACATGCTTCCGCGCTCGACATTGTCGGTAATGCCCAGGTCCCCAACAGAAGGCAATACATCGAGCAGAGACATATTGCTGATCACATCGGTATAGGCGTTGGTGATAGCAAGATTGTAAGTTATGGTGCCACCCGGAGAAACATGTCCAAAGCATGAGAAATCATTGTCTAGATCACCTTTAACAGACTTCTGAGTAGTCAACCCAACCAGATAGTCCAATACATAGCTGGTATCTGTATAGGCACATGGTTCGGTAGAATTGCCGTCTTCATTCAAGTCATCCACATCCACCTCGATCATGGTTGCTGCGCTTGACGCAGCCATCCCAGACTCACCGGAAAAGCCGTAACTCTCTATGGGCAGAGGACTCGGCGAATCTGCAGATACAATGACATTGAAACGGAACCCGAGGGTTTGGAAAGGATTCAGGTTTTCAGCAGTCCAGGTAATTTTTACCAGCTGCCTGCTGGTGTCCTCATAGTCATCAGTCAAGACCTCAAGCGAGCCATGCGAAGGACTATAGCTGCCAATCCCGTTCTTAAAGACTGCACCGATATTTTCCTCGTCAACAGTAACACCATTGGGAAGCAAGACCATGTCGCTAAAAGGTCCTGCCATGCGCTTTTGCGAGCTTCCGGTGTTTGAGAAGATGCCTTGCACGACGTTGTTGCCGGTGCCCACCAGATTTCCGTCGGCATTATCAAAGTAGACCTGATTGCTAACCACAGCGGTCAGGCCATCCTGACTCACCACGTTCGCAGAACGGGGCTGGAGCACCGGTGATTCCGTCACGACGAAGGGCGAGCCATCGACAAAAATACCGTATTCCTCCACGGTATTCGTAACCGTTCCGACAAAGCCCGGAGTTATGGCGCAGTGCATATACAGTGCCGGATTGACGGCCAGCCCTCCCGAAACATCATAATAGGTGATAGCGAGAGCTTCAACGCGCTCACCAGCATCAACACCAAGGGAGCTCAGGGCGATATAAAGCGGCTGTTGAACTCCCGCCACATGGCTGATGTAAGAAAAATCAACGGTAAAGGGATCTTGCCATGCGCCGCTAACCTTAGCGGAGATTGTGGTTTCAGGCAACGGTTGTAAAGGGGCTGCCGGTGAGCCTGTGGTGGGCTCATACCAGGGGAGGAAGGTGGCCAGAGAGTACAGGTTGAGGTTTGGGTCGATATTGTATTGCTGGGTTACTTCCTGGTACCCCAAGTCTAATACCGCTTGATCGGTTATCGTCGTGTCGCCTAAATCGTAAGTTTGATGAATATAGTATTGCGTCTGAAAAACAAGCCGCTCCCAGTCATATACTGTGGGGGTATCAAGGCTCGCGTTGAGCCAGTGTCGAGGATATATCCAATCTCCTTCAGGAGCATCATACAGGCTGTTGCCGCTTGCTATCTGGATAGACGCATCTGCGCTCTGCATCGGGGTTTGACCATCGATGGTTGTGATGGATACAGAGGCCGTGTTGGTGATGACGCTGAAGTCCGGCAAATCCTCATCAAATTGCATCTCAATGGTGTAGTTCCCCACAAACAGGGCATCGGTGCTTGCCTGTTGGTCGGCAATAGTGGGGACAGGAAGAGTCCAGGTCACCGTATTCGTAGCGCTGTCATAGCTGCCTCCATCGTTTGCAGAGATGAAGCTTGTACCTGCCGGCAGAGAGTCTGTTATGGTTATCATGCTGCCTTCCTGGAGATACAGCTGCCCAAATTGGGCTTTGGGAACAGCCACCTCAAGCTCCCAGTTACCAATATCTCCCTGGGCAGGTGGCTCGTCATTGGT
>JAVBUQ010000131.1:0-8935 GCA_031555185.1 Coriobacteriales bacterium | reverse complement strand
TGGTGACGGTAGCAATTATCAGCCGATGTTTTACTACTAACGATGTTTTGCTCTTAAGCGTGTGCAACGTGAAAAGACCCGCGCTTGAGAGAGCCCGATACTATGAACACAACGATACACAAGACGCACGACAGCAAGGAGAGGACGAGAGATGAGCAGCACACATAAGGAGCTCAAACCAGCACAGCTTAAGGTGCTGTTCAGCAATTTGGAGATGATCACACACTCCGGATTGCCGCTCTCCGAAGGTTTTGACATCCTGCGCAAGAATGAGGATGACGCAGTTGAAAAAGGGCTGATAGACAAACTCTATGACGCTGCCAACTCAGGCGGGGCTATTACAGAGGTACTTGAGAACAGCAGGATCATACCTGAATATGCCTGCTCACTTGTGGCTATTGGTGAGAAGACAGGTCGCCTGGAAGAGACCTTTGCCTCCCTTGCAGACTACTACAGCAAACGCGATGAGCTCAGTCAGTCCCTTCGCTCCTCGGTGGTCTATCCCGTTACCATGCTGGTAATGGTCTTTGTGGTTGTAGCGGTGTTGTTGGTACAGGTCATGCCTGTTTTTGACAATGTGTTTCGTCAGCTGGGATACGAGATGTCTGGTGTTTCAGCCGTATTGCTAAATGTAGGCAATGCGCTCGGACAAGCGGGTTTCTGGATAGCGGGAGTTGCTTTTGTTCTCGTAGTCATTGGCATCATCCTGGCCTTCACGCCAGGGGGCAAACGATTCTACAACACGCTTTTCCAAAGTGCGCCTGTTACCCGCGATCTTTCTCTCAATCTGTCTGCGCAGCGTTTCTCTCTGGCCATGAGTTCAATGCTCAGTGCCGGGCTGGAGCTTAACGATGCGCTTACCTATGCCGAAGGCTTGGTGGACGACAAACGCGCACGCCAATCAGTCAAGAGGATACGCAAGGTAGTGGACGAGGGGGGCTCTTTCCTTACGGCACTTGAGAAAAGCAACCTGTATTCAAACAAAGACCTGGCGCTCCTCTCTGTGGGTATTAAGACAGGTGTTGATGCCGAGGCCCTTAATCAGGTGGGTGAGCACATCACCATTACCACAGAAAACCGCCTGGAACGCCTGGTAGCGGCAATTGAGCCGACCCTTGTGGCTATCATGTGTATTCTTGTGGGCCTGATACTGCTTTCGGTAATGCTACCTTTGATGGGTGCCCTTACAGGGTTTTAGGAGTAACAGTGGCCCCTGGTAAAGACAAAACGCAGCCTTCTCCTCTCAGACGATTCTTCAGCTCCGTGTGGCTGAAGATGATCATCTTTGTGGTGTTGTTTGTGTTGGTAACGACACTGGTGGCCAACGGCACGAGCACAAAAGTGGAGGAGAAGCAGACAGAGTTCCTCGCGGATGCTGTGCGCCGTTCCGCGGTGCAGTGTTATGCATTGGAAGGACGTTTTCCGGACAATCTCAGTTATCTGGAAGACCATTATGGTCTTATTATCGATCACGATAACTTTGCGGTGTACTACGAGCCTATGGGAGGCAACCTGCTCCCACAGATCAGAGTGATACCTCTCTCTTATTAACAGAGGGGGTCGTCCCCCAACGTAAAACGAAAGGACCCAGAAAGACGTGCCTCAAAGCAGACAACATAGCGCAGACCTTCTTGTAGTACTCCTGCTGTTCTTTGTCTATGCAGGTTGTGCTCTGATGCTTTGTGTGCTGGGTGCCAATTCGTACAGTCATACGGTATCGGTGTTGCAGGAGGGGTATGATCAACGATCCGGTGTGCTCTATATAGCCCAGAAGGTCCATCAAAACGACATTGGTGGCGGCGTACGTGTGGATTCATACAACGGCACCGACGCGTTGGTTTTGATTGAGCAGGAAACCGGGGAGGGATATGAGACCTGGATCTTTATCCAGGACGGTCATCTCTGTGAAGAACTCATCGCTTCAGGCAGCGAGATAGTTCCCGGGCAGGCTCAGCGTATCATGCCCATGCAGGAGCTTAAGCTCACGCTGGTAGAAAATCTACTGAGCGTATCACTTACCACCGATACGGGCGCCCTTAATGCAACCAGACTGGCCTTGCGCTCAAGCGGCGGAGCCTTTAATACAGGCAGTACACCACCGGCTTCTTCCGACACCGCAACAGAAGATGAGTCCATGAGCGGTCCTACTATCATGATACCGCCTGCAAACGCGGGAGGTGAGAGTTAATGGCTCTGCAAAAAATACAACGAGCTCCAGGCACACGCGGTGCCAGCCAGCCACCGCGATCGCGTGCTTTTTTCTTAGAGCTCTTGCTTAATATGCTTATCTTTGCGCTCTGCGCAGTTGTGGTAGTGCAAGTATATGCAGAAGGCAAGCTCGCTACAGACGAGTCTGCAGCACTCACGACACTTACTCTTGAAGCCGAGACGCTGGCCGAGACCTACAAGACCACTCATGGCGATTTGGGAGTTTTGGCACAGAGTATGAGCGAGAGGGAGATTCCTGGGGAATACTCGGACAAGGATACCCTCGCCTATTACTATGACAATGATCTCAAGCCATCCGGCGCAGAGGACGCGCGCTACAGCCTCATACTCACGCCAAGCACCGGGGCAAGCGATCTTGTGCATGTAATAGTGATTGCTGCCTATGACGGAGAAGACCAGCTCTTCAGTATCGAGGTTGCCCAGTATCTGCCGGAAGAGGGGAGGTAGCGTCATGGGTAAGCGGGAGTATAGCACCCTGGCTGGTAATGAAGCCACGGTACAGACCAAAAAGCGCTCTGCCCTTGGTATAGGCGTTACCACGCTGGTTACTATCCTGGTTGTTCTGCTTTTGGCAGCCTTTGCCGTACTCAGCCTTGTTTCTGCCCGTTCTAATCTGGGGCTTTCTCAGATGGCAACAGACCAGGCGCAGCTGTATTATGCAGCAGATAGCGAGGCAACCATCTGGTATGCCGAACTGGATGTGTTTGCTGCACATATGGCAGGCGAACCAGCAAGCTTTCAGGCGCAACTGAGCCAGGCAGGCTACACAGCTCAAACCACTGACAGCGGCGAACTGCGCGTAACAGAAGGATTTTCCATCAACGAGAACAGAACACTGATGGTTACCATAGAGGTCAACGACGACAGGACTACAACAATAAGACAGTGGCAATCCTAAAAGGATAAGCGAGAAGGAAAGGTCGATCATGGATATTGCAGCATTGCTCAAAGAACTGGTGGAAAAAGGCGTAGCCGATGTTTTCATCATTACTGGGCGACCACTCAGCTATAAAAAGGGCATGAACATAGAACCCCTGGACAGCAAAGTCCTTCTACCTGCCGATACGGAAGAACTCATTACGCAGATCTATAAACTCGCCGAAGATCGCTCTATGAACGAGATCATGGATACGGGCGACGACGATTTCTCGTTTGCCATCAAAGGGGTGAGCCGCTTTCGTGTAAACACCTATAAGCAACGTGGTTCTTTGGCTGCGGTTATTAGAGTTGTTGCCTTTGCGCTACCCGACCCGGAGAGCCTCCACATACCCTCAACGGTGATGGACCTTGCAGACTTGCGTCGTGGCCTGGTGCTTATTACCGGGCCGGCCGGCAGCGGCAAGACCACCACGCTTGCCTGTCTTATCGATCGTATCAACCGTACACGCAACTCTCATGTCATTACCCTGGAAAACCCCATTGAGTTCTTGCACCGGCACGAGAAGAGCCTTATCTCGCAGCGCGAGATCTCTATTGATACAACGAGTTACGCAAAAGCCCTGCGTGCGGCTTTGCGCGAGAGCCCTGATGTCATTTTGATTGGCGAGCTGCGCGACCCGGAGACCATTTCCATTGCGCTCACTGCTGCTGAGACCGGCCACCTTGTGCTCTCAACCCTGCATACGGTAGGTGCTGTCAATACGGTGGATCGTCTGGTAGACTCCTTCAGGGCAGAACAGCAGGCACAGGTGCGTATGCAGCTTTCGATGGTATTGCAGAGTGTTGTTTCACAGCAACTCCTGGCCTCTACTGATGAATCAATGGTTCCCGCGTTTGAGATCATGAATTGTACGCCTGCCATTCGCAACCTCATTCGCGAGGGTCGTACGCATCAGATGTCTGCGGTCATCAATACCTCAGCTGCTGAAGGTATGGTGGGCATGGATGCCAGCCTGCTTGCTCTCTACAAAGAAGGCAAGATAAGCCAGCAGGAGATGGTCACGCATGCGCTCGCGCCGGAGACGATCATCAAACAGGCGCAGGCGTAAGCGTTGGCTGGTACCTGCGACCTGCGGGTACAGCATGAGCATCGAGAGCGGCCTGTGGTTTGACAACCAGAACGATATAGAGAGCGGCATCTGGTTTGACAGCCAGGCGATATCAATAACAGCCTGTGGCTTGACAGCCAGAACGATATCGAGTGGAGCATCTTGTTTGACAGCTCGGCGATATAGAGAGTGGCATCTGGTTTGACAGCCAGGCGATATCAATAACAGCCTGTGGCTTGACAGCCAGGCGATATAGAGAGCGGCATCTGGTTTGACAGCCAGGCGATATAGAGAGCGGCATGTGGCTTGACAGCCAGGATGCTTTGGAATCCTGTGGAGTCGTCGTAATGATCATGTTCTGTCATTGCGAGCGAAGCGAAGCAATCCGCACGTTTTGTGAAGGACAACCTTTATAATAGAGATTGTTTCTGCAAATGAGTAGTGAGGCAATAGTGAAGGTCTCTCGAAAGAGAACCCGGGTAGCTAAACCAATGAGCATCATCAAGAGTTATCTTGTGGTAACTGCTATTTTGCTTGCCTTTCTTTTTGGTTTGATTCTGCTGGTTGCGTTAGAACTCCTTATCATCGGCTGATGTGGCCACGTTTTAACAGAAACGATCTGGGGATCATCTCCCACTATCTGGGTATGCTGATGATGGTCTTTGGTCTCATTATGGTTCTGCCCCTTGTGGTGGGCATACTCAACAGCGAGTGGGCGATATGCACCCACTATGTCCTGGGAATCGGTGTTGCCTTTACGCTTGGAGCGCTCTTACGCCTGGCCAAGATCACACCTCAGCGTATGGGACGTAAGCATGCCATTGCCATAACAGGTATGGTCTGGATCGTCGGCGCTTTGATTGCAGCGGTGCCTCTGTACCTTTCCGGACAGTATGCGGACTTTCTGGACGCGCTGTTTGAAGGGGTGAGTGGCCTCACCGCAACAGGTCTCTCGCTGGCTCGAGATGTCAACCACATGTCGATGGCAGATAACATGTGGCGTTTTTCCCTGCAGTTCATAGGAGGACAGGGCGTGGTGGTTGTGGCGCTCTCCCTTGGCATCTTTACCCGAACCGGCAATGCGCTCTACAGCTCCGAAGCGCGCGAAGAGTCGGTTGTTCCCAGTGTTAAGAACACTGCGCGCTTTATCCTGCAGTTTTCCTCAGCGGCGGTACTTATAGGTACCATCATCTCCTCCATAGCAATTATTGTCCTGGGTGTGGATCCCATGAGAGGGGTATTTCAGGGGCTTTGGCTCACTATTGCCGCGTACGACACGGGAGGTTTTGCAGCGAGCAGTCTCAGCCTCATCCCCTATCATTCCTGGCCGCTTGAAGTTGTTACCATGATCCTTATGATGTTTGGTGCGTTGAGTTTTGCGGTTGTTGCTCAGGTCAACAAAGGCAACTGGCGGGAGTTTGTGCGCGACATTGAGGTGCGCACCCTTGCGATCTGGACGGTTGGTATGGTCATCATCTTTGTTGCTGCCCTGGCGGCAGGAAACTTCCTTACCGACTATTCGGGGCTGATGCGTCGGGGCATCTTCACCATCATCAGCGCTACCACCAACACGGGATTTCAGGTGCTCACCACACCGCAGATTACCACGTTGTTCTCTTCTGGAGCTCTTCTGCTCCTGGCTGTATCCATGGCAGTGGGGGGCTCTTCAGCCTCAACAGCAGGTGGTATCAAAGCCTTGCGCGTTGGTCTGATATTCAAAGGCATTGGACTTTACATACGCAGGATCCTTCAGCCCCGATCTGCTCATATCACAGCTTCTTACAATCATATAGGCAGACACCAGCTTGCTCCAGAAATGCTCTCATCGGCACTCATTATCGCCTCGCTCTATGTCATCAGCTATGTGGTAGGCGCATTGGTGGGTATCGCCTACGGATATGAGGCGTTGCACGCTACCTTTGAGTCTATTTCCGCTGCCTCAAATGCTGGCATCTCAAGTGGTATCGTACAGGCAGGAATGCCGGTGCCGCTCGAGGTGGTCTATATTCTGCAGATGTGGCTGGGCCGCCTTGAGTTTATTACCTTGCTGGCACTTTTTGCCTCCTTAATCGCATCGTTCATTCCCCGGCGTAAGCCAAAATCTGAGGGACCACGGGAGTCGAGGGGCTTTACATCAGAAAAGGATGACAGTCACTCAAAAGCCAACCACACAAAAGGCCACAGCAAAACCCTGTTCGCGGTTGTATCAGCGGCTCTTCTGGCAGTACTCCTTATACTCGCCCCAATACAAAGTGCTTATGCGGAGACTACCTCAGCATCGTCAACACCCAGCGTAACAGATGTTACTGTTGGCGAGTTGGCGGCAGTGCCGGCAGAACTTGATGGTGCTACCGTCTCCTTTGAAGGAGAGGTTGTGGGAGACTGCATTGATGCAACAGAAGCCGAGTATGTGTGGATTACCATGAGCGACGGCAGCGGGGATGTAACCGTATATCTATCGCGAGATTACCTCGATGAGATTGAGTATTTTGGAAGCTACGCCTACGAGGGCACCCAGCTTGAGGTCATGGGAGAATACCATGTTGCCTGCAGCCAACATGATGGCAGTAGCGATGTGCATGTAACATCGGTAATGGATGTTGTGAGTTCTGGCGGTGCTCAGGAGCACCCTGTTAATCCGCTGTTTCTCATTGCAGGCGCTGCGCTCATAGCTGTGGCTGTGGTGTTGATCATTATCTATAACGTACTCAGCGGAAGGCGTCGCTGATGCAAGGCCTCGTAGTCTCGTTGGACAGAGGGTATCCTCTGGTGCGTACAAAAAGCGGCGAGGTGCGTGCGCAACATGCTATTGAACTGGTAAAGAATCTGGGCAAACGCGCAGCGGTGGGAGATGTAGTCACCCTTTGCGAAGAGCCCGGACAGGATACACCCTTCATTACTACAATACAGGAGCGCACGAGCACTCTTGTAAGGCGAGAACTTGTGGAGTCCATTCACGATGGTGCGGGAAAGATCAATGAGCAGGTGCTGGCAGCAAATTTTGATTTTGTTGCCATAGTGCAAAGCCTGGGCAAACGAGCACTTGATGTGGATTATCTTGAACGTCAGCTCGTCATGGCCCATGAGAGCGAAACAGAGGTGTTGATCATTCTCACCAAGGCAGACCTTGCTCGCCAAAAGAGCGAGGACTGCGCAGCTGTAAAGGCGATAGCTCCAGGATGCAGGGTAGTGTGCACAGCCAAGGATGATCCTCTTGATGACCTTACCACCAGCTTTTACCCCAATCGAGTGGGTGTTTTGATTGGCCGCAGTGGCGTGGGCAAATCTACTCTGGTCAATCGTCTGTTGGGCGAAAACAGGCAAGCAACCGGCAGCGTGAGAAAAAAGGATCAAGCAGGTAGACACACTACAGTTGCCCGCCGTTTAGTGGAATTGCCCGGCGGCGGAGCGGTTATAGACACACCCGGTTTACGTGCTATTGGTGTGCTTGGGGACGTAGTGGGGCTCAAAAGAACCTTTCCGGAGATAGCAGAAGCTGCTCCAGAGTGTCGTTACAGGGATTGCACACATACACATGAGCCCGGTTGTACCGTTATTGCTGCTACAGAGGCGGGGCAGCTCTCCACCCGTCGCCTCAACTCTTACTGCACGCTTTCTGCAGAGGTCTTTGACTGAGAGAGACGATTCCAAAGTCTTCACATGCGTCGTGTGCAGACGTCTTAACAAGCTAAAAGAACTACTTTGGTCATATTTTGATACGGCTTTGATTATTTCTCACAGGCACTCTCCTTTCGGCCACCTCACCCTGTTTTTAATGCGCAGCTCTCCGGTAGGTTGAATATTTAACCGCGACATCGGGGGTGCGTTATGATTTGCGGCTAACCTGCGCAGCTCTCCTGGTATACAGAAAAGATGTGACTAAAAGACACTAGGTATACCCTCTTTTTCTCTATAGACTTGAGGGACGAATATAGTGTCCTTTTACAGGCACATTGTGTTGTGGGTGGCTTGCCTTTGGGGCGAGAGGGTATGTGCGATTGCACAGGAGAAAGCGGGGCAGTATCATGAGAAGAAAAGAAACTACGGGGCGGCTCATAAGTGTTCTCATTGCAATACTGCTCGTAGTGGGCATGGTGCCGCTGGGTGCGCTGGCAGCCTTTGCCAACGAAGAGGAACAAATAGCCACCACTTATACCGTTGAATACTATAAAACAGATGAAAATGGTTCCGCGAGCGAAGAGCTTCTGGGAACTGCCAGTGGGTTGGCTGCTGAGATCGGCTCAGAGATAATACTTGAGCCGGGCTCGGCTGCGGGGCAGCTTGGTTATCTGCAGCCAGAAGGCTACGGGCAGGGTGTTCAAGTTGATGCTCCTTATGTCCTTGGCAACTCAGATAATATAATCAGAGTTGAATATCAGCTTAAGCAAGCTCATGAACAAGAAGGGGGACAAGGAGCGCCGCTCCTTGATCAGGGACAACAGCCTTTAACAGGAAGCCCATGGAGCGCCTCCCTTTTAAGTGCGACCCATATGGTTACCTTCAAAGACATCAATGAGGGGATAATAAAAGAAGTTGACGTTGAAACGGGCGAGTTAATCAGAGCGTCAGATATTCCTGTGCTCTCCCCCGTACCGGAGCATTGGTATATTGAAGGGGCAGCGGACCCAGCAACAGAGAGCTTTGACTTTGCAACCCAAACCATTGCCGACGACCTTACCTTGCTTCCCTATTACTCAAATATAGTCACCGTTACTTTT
>JAVBUQ010000145.1:0-21226 GCA_031555185.1 Coriobacteriales bacterium | reverse complement strand
GGCTGCACTACAGGATTGTGCTACTGAATTGCACTACCGGGTTGCACTACAGGAGAAGGAACAAAGGAGGCATAAGGTGATAGAGATTTTTATTAACGCGATGTTACCCCACTACGGTATCCCTGTTAAGGTTTCATGGATACCTCTTTCTGCAAGCATCAGCCAGGATTGAAGGAAAGGAGTACGAAATGATAAGAAGATTTTTTACCGTGTCCGTCATATGCATTCTTGCAGTTACCCTTTGTGCTTGTGTTGCCCCTTCCCCGCCGCCTGCCGACAATAACAACCCACCCTCAAGCGACACCTCTGGTGCGCAGGAGTCGGATTCAAGCAGCCCTTCAAAACCCACCTCCTCAGAGAGCACCCCATGGCCATCGGGGGCAGCGGCGCAGGCGATCCCTCAATACACGGGAGGCGGTTCGATTGCCCATACTACCGACACAGCTGCGAGCGACTTTATCATGATAACTGATGTGAGCAAAGAGGAAGCAATGGCGTACTGGGATCAGGCACAAGCAGCTGGTTTTACGAACATCACAAGCAAGACAGAACCTACGCAGTTTTATGATGGGTTTACCTACGTTGCGGATAACGGCCAGGGTGTTTCGCTTTCGGTGACCTGGGCGCCAGGCGAACCCGACACGCTGACTTTACTGGCGATTAAAGCATAAGCTCCTCTTGCACTTGAGAAACCGTGGGGTGAAGACTGGAGGCTTCAGCCCAAGACGGGATGAACCTGTTCCTGACAGCCGGTGTCTTCGGAGAGCTTGGAGCAAAACGATAGACACGATACACAAGACCAGTAAACCTGCAGGCAAACGGTGTCTCTCAAACGTACGCACAATCGTTATGATGGTAAGCATCATGAATACTTTTGACGATTTTATCGATATCGTTGTCATGCAAGGACAGACGCTTTATCGCGACTTTGCCTGGCGGCGTACCTCAGACCCTTACGCTGTACTTGTGTCCGAGGTTATGTTGCAACAGACACAGACAACACGCGTTGAGCGATATTTTGACACCTGGATGCATCACTTTCCCAGTGTAGATGCTTTGGCTGCCGCTTCAACAGCCGATGTATTGGAAGTATGGCAGGGACTCGGCTATAATCGTCGCGCGTTAGCGCTCAAGCGCGCTGCAGATCAAGTAAGTGAACAAAGGGGCGGTGTTCTGCCAGAGAGTATCGAAGAGCTGCAGGCTCTGCCTGGTATCGGGCCTGCTACTGCCTCCGGCATTCTCGCCTTTGCTCACAACAAACCAGCAGACTATCTGGAAACCAATGTCCGCACTGTTTTGATCCATGAGTTTTTTCCCGAAACGGATGAGGTGAGTGACAAAGAGCTCAAAGTGCTCCTGAAGTCCATTAATGAGCGCGTAGCATACCGGGGTATCGACGCACGCAGCTGGAACTACGCTTTGCTCGACTATGGCGTCTACCTCAAAAAAACCTATCCTAATCCCTCTCGGCGTAGCAAGCACCATAATAAACAGTCGGCCTATGAGGGCTCCCGCCGACAGAAGCGAGCACGTTTACTTGAAGCGATACTCTCCACCGCAGGACGGGGCAGTTCGGATCTCGCGGAGCTCCATAGATATGACCTTGAGCTCACTGAGAGCATACTCTCAGACCTTGCTGCCGAGGGTTTTATCCACAATAACGGTGGAGGCTGGGTAGCATAAGGTGTTGGCCGCCCTTCTGCCTCGCAGGTCAGGTATAGAAGAGCATGTGGTTATAACTCGGCACCGGCCAGTAATCATGTCCCACAATCAGTTCCATCTCATCCACAATTGTGCGTACAGCGTTTGTGGCTGGGCGGACACTGTTATGATAAAAATCTGCAGCTTTCTGAGGCTCGCTGATGACCTGTGCCTCAGTAATGGTGTCAGTCAACGTCTCAACACCGGTGGTAAGCGTGTTCAGTCCCTCATTAAGCTTGAGAAGTAATGCTTCTTCAGAAGTAACATCAACTGCCAACGACACAGCTTGCTTGGATGCGATCGCCTGTGCCACCGCCGTAGAGAACTCGATAAGTGCTGGGATAAAACGTGCGCGTATCATTCGGGCAGTGACCAGGCCTTCAATATTGATCCTCTTGTAATAGTTCTCGAGCTTGACCTCGTAGCGGCTTTCTGCCTCAACACGTGAGAGTACCCTGAACTTCTCAAAAAGCTCAATACTCTCAGGCGCAACGAGTTGCGGGAGCGCCTCCGGAGTATTCGCCAGGTTAAGCAAGCCACGTCTCTCCGCCTCAAGGACCCATTCGGGGGCATAGTTGTCACCATTGAAGATGATACGCTGATGGTGGGTAAGCACCTGTTTCATGTAGGCCTTGGCATCCGTCTCAAAGTCCCTGGAGCCTTCCAGGGCGTCGGCACAATCTGAGAGCGCCTTTGCAACGATAGTATTGAGAACCATATTTGCGTCAGAGAGATTGATCTGACTGCCAGGCATACGAAACTCAAACTTATTGCCGGTAAAGGCAAAGGGCGAGGTGCGGTTACGGTCGGTGTTATCCATGATGAGGTTGGGCAGCACCTGTGGCCCTAAGTCCATGGTTTTTGCATCGTCGCTGGTGTAGGGCGTCACATCAATGATGGAGCGGACCAGTGCTTCCAGGTCATCTCCTAAGAAAATCGACATGATTGCCGGTGGAGCCTCGTTTGCCCCCAGTCGCAAATCGTTGCCGGCGGTAGCTACACTCATACGAAGGAGCCCCTGATATTCATCTACCGCTTTGATTACCGCCGTGAGAAACAGGAGGAACTGCAGGTTCTCTTCTGGGGTAGAGCCGGGATCAAAAAGGTTGGCTCCATCAGCACTGATAGACCAATTGTTATGCTTGCCGCTGCCATTGATGCCGGCAAAGGGCTTTTCGTGCTGAAGGCAAACGAGACCATGATGGCTCGCCAGCTTACGCATCTGCTCCATGGTGAGTAGATTGGCATCTACTCCCACATTGGCATTAAGGTAAATAGGTGCCAGTTCATGTTGGCAGGGAGCCACCTCGTTATGTTTGGTCTTTGCTGGTATACCAAGCTTCCAAAGTTCATCGTCCAGCTCCTGCATAAACCGATTGACGGTGGGGCGGATGGCCCCAAAATAGTGGTCTTCCAGCTCCTGGCCTTTGCACGGGTCTGCACCAAAAAGCGTGCGACCGGTGAGAAGAAGGTCAAGACGGTTTTGATAATCCTCTTCTTTGATAAGGAAGTATTCCTGCTCGGCGCCAACCATGGGGCTTACCAGCGTAGGGTTCTTACCAAAGAATGCCAGTACCCTCTTTACTTCTCGCCCAAGAGCTTCCATAGAACGAAGCAAGGGGGTCTTTTTGTCGAGTGCCTCGCCGGTGTAGCTTACAAATGCGGTGGGAATGCACAGCACCTCGTCCTTGATAAAGGCAAAACTCGTAGGATCCCAAGCTGTATAGCCGCGGGCCTCAAAAGTAGCCCGTATGCCTCCCGATGGAAAGCTGGATGCATCCGGTTCTCCATGTGCCAGCTCCTTTCCCGAGAAGGTAAAGATTGCAGTACCGTCAGATTTTGGCATGATAAAACTGTCGTGTTTCTCGGAAGTGATGCCGGTAAGTGGCTGAAACCAGTGGGTGTAGTGGGTAGCTCCGCGCTCGATAGCCCACTCCTTCATGGCATGGGCCACCGCATTGGCTACCTCAATGTTCAGAGGACAGTTCTCATTGATAGTCTTGGACAGTTCCTGATAGATCGGCTTAGGCAGTTTATCCCGCATGACCTGATCATTAAAGACCATGCTTCCATAATAGTTGCAGACATTATTCTCTGACATCAAAAACTCCTTTGCCGACGTTTGTTACCTGAACAGTGCATTGACTCAGTCACAATCCTGACTTTTGCACTGTGCTTCTGCCACGATCCTGCCCTTGCCTTGCGGAGGTGCACAACCTTCTCCACAGGCTGAATAAAGATTGGCCAGCCCCCTATTTTACTATTGGTCAAGCTGCTTTGTACCTGGCGGACCCGGCAGCAACGAACTGAGGCGATGAATAGAGAGATAAACGGCATACAACAGGGAGAAGGAAACCACTACGCCCTTACCGCACCCCTACCTCAGATGAGGCCGAGCAGTAACATCACACTCCTCTGAGGCCTGAGATTTGTAACCACTACACCTGACGGACATGCCCGGCGGGGAGCGGGATATTGTATCTTGTGCGTTTGGGCTGTATGGTAACGTAAGAGGCAGAAAACTATCCATCAACTAAAAACTGAGAAAAAGGAGGCGCATCATGAAGCTTACTGACAAAGTTGCACTCGTTACCGGTGCAAGCGCAGGTATGGGAAAGGCAATCGCCGAACTGTTTGCGCAGGAAGGTGCCACGGTTATCGCATTAGCCCGTCGTATTGATCGCCTTAATGCACTGGCGGAGGACGCACAGAGTCGAGGTGCCATCATAGTGCCTATGCAATGCGATATCTGTGATGATAAGGATATTGAGAAGGCCGTTGAGACCGTGTCCAAGCAGTATGGCACTATAGACATTTTGGTTAACAACGCCGGAATCATGGACAATATGGTCCCCCTTGATGAGTTGAGCGATGAGCTGTGGGACAAGGTAATGAATGTCAACCTCACCGGACCCATGCGTCTTACGCGCAGCGTTATCCGGCTGATGCTCAAATCCGAAAGCGGGACTATCATCAATGTTGCATCGGCAGGTGGGCTTAACGGTTGCAGGGCAGGAACCGCATATACCGCCTCAAAGTTTGGCATGGTTGGCATGACTAAGAACATCGGTTTTATGTACGCCCAGAAAGGCATCCGCTGTAACGCCATCTGCCCTGGTGCAGTGGAAACAGAAATCGCTGCCGCCGGTATGACGGCGCCCAGTCAGTTTGGCCTTGAGCGAGCCATGTCTGGTATGGGCACCAATCCACGCAACGGTCAAGCGGTTGAGATCGCAACAGTGGCGCTCTTTCTTGCCTCTGATGATTCCAGCTTTGTCAATGGCGCTACCATTGTTGCCGATGGAGGCTGGACCGCCTATTAGGCCAGAGGTTCATTGAGGAGACATTATGCGAATTGATGCAGAAGAAGCAGAACTCGATGCACTGTTGCAGTTAGCCAAGCGTCTTTGCGTGGCCGCGCGCACCGCCCCCAAGGCCTGTGCGGTTGATAACCTGGCAACAGTTATCCTTACTGGGGCAGAAAAGGCGCAACTCACTGCAAAGATGCGCGAACACGGAGAGCTGTTGGGCGCACGCGGCAGACTTTTTATACGCGATGCGCAAAACGTCGATAAAGCACAGGTCATCGTTTTGTTTGGTATGACGTATAACACGCGCGGATTAAGTGAGATCTGTCAGCTCTGTGGCTTTGAGACCTGTGCCGAGTGTGAGGAGGCAGGCGCATCCTGTGTATATGCGGGTATCGATCTTGGTATAGCGCTGGGCAGTGCGGTGTCCATGGCTGCAAGAGAGCATGTTGACAACCGTATCTTCTTTACCGCAGGTATGGCTGCAAGAGACATGCGGCTACTCGACGACCACACCCTGATAATGGGCATTCCGTTGTATGCCGGAGGCAAGAACCCGTTCTTCGACAGAGGAGACCGCAAGCCGGAGTAGGGCGGCACACTACTCCCGGTCTCTCGCATCTACCAGCCTGGGATTTCTGGATAGTACGGTAGACTATCCAGAAATCCCATGAGCTGAGAAGGTTGCATACCTACACCGACCAGGCAGCGGCTCTCGTTTGCAGCTCTACCATGTGGCGATAGACACTATCCTCTTGCTTCATAAGCTCAGCGGGGCTTCCCGTCTCAACCACCGACCCCTGCTCGAGCACAACGATCTTGTCTGCATTGGCAACCGTGCGCATACGATGTGCTATCACCAACACAGTCTTATTCGCAAGCAGGCGTGAAAGAGCCTGCTGCACCTGCGTCTCATTCTCAACATCGAGCGAAGCAGTTGCCTCATCCAGCAAAACAATGGGGGCATCCTTAAGCAGGGCACGCGCGATAGAGATGCGTTGGCGCTCTCCTCCTGAGAGCTGGCTCCCATTCTCGCCAATGAGTGTGAGATACCCATGGGGCAGTCGCATGACAAACTCATCGCAGTTTGCCGCTTTGGCCGCAGCGAGGACTTCCTCATCACGTGCCGTGAGCTTGCCCAATCGGATGTTTTCCATGACAGAATCATCAAAAAGGACTACATCCTGGAAGACCTCAGAATAATTCTTCAGCAAGGTTTCTGGGTCGATGCTCGAGACGTCTACACCTCCAACAGACACTGTCCCCACACTGGCATCCCAGAACCGGGCAGCCAGTTTGATCGCAGTTGACTTACCGCCTCCCGAAGGCCCAACCAACGCAGTGACCTCTCCTTCACGTGCGGTAAAACTTACCTTACTAAGCACCTGCTCTTCATTCTTATAGGAAAATGACACATCATCAAATGCAAGGTCATAGTTGCTCGGGCAAAACTCCGTTGACCCCGTCTGCTCGGGTTCGTTTTCTATCGCTTGCATGCGACTGAGTGAAAGCCTTGTATTGAGGAGTTCGGCAATTGACAGCAACACGATACTGACTGGATCATAAACTCGGGTCACAACCAGCATGAAACCAAAAAACACCATGAAAGATATGCTTCCTGAAAGCAGAAGCGAGGTTCCCGTGAGTATCGTTGTGGCAATACCCAGCTTAAGAAATCCCTGTGCGGAGGTTACGAATACACCAGCACCAAGCTCGGTTGCGATTTGGGATTTTTCGAAAGCTCTGACTCGGCCGTTCAGATCGTCGAGGAAACGCTGCCTTTGATTGGTTTCCCTAATCTCCTCGGAGCATTCGAGAAACTCCTGAATACCCTCGGCAAGCGACAAACCGCATATATTTTGCTCTCTGCCTTTCTTTTGCTGATAACGTGCTGAGAGTGTAACGAATCCAATGGCCACCGGTAACACCCATAGTGCGGCAAGGGCAAGACGCCAGTCAAAGAAGAAGAGGCCTATGGCAATAATAAGTGTTGAGATACCTGAGCCAAAAAGCTGTGGCATGACATGCGAGAACATGCGCTCCTGGTCACTCACGTCCTTCATGATAGAGGTAGTAAGATCCGAGAGGTCTCGTTTACCAAAGAATGACAAGGGCAGCTTCCTCAATTTTTCTGCCAGGTCTATGCGCTTGCGAGCCGACTCCCCATACACCACATTGTAGGTATGCTCGTACTCAAGCCATTGCGTCATATACATGAAGGCCAAAATAACAAGGATCATCCCCGTGTAGAACCACAGGTCAGGAAGCGGTAAAGCAGGATCGATAAGGTGGTTCACAAAGTCATTGACGACCATAAAGAGTATGCCAACAGGTGCCATGAGCACCAGGTTGCCAAGCACGCAATAGAATGTGCCTGTTTTGAATTCACGTGCCCCTTGCTCAGTAAGGGCGAACTTATTACGCAACATGAGCCACGCTCTCCTTCTCGCCGTGTCCTATCTTCCAGGAGACCGACGTTTGATAATCCTTCCACATACGGGCATAGGTCCCCTGCTTAGCGATAAGCTCATCATGGGTACCTTGTTCAAGCATCGTCCCTTCACTCAGAACAAAAAGCGCATCAACATGGACTACGGAGGATAGACGGTGGGCGATCATGAGAACCGTCTTACCCCTACAAAGAACTGTGAGCGCCTGCTGAATAAGTGCTTCATTCTCTGGGTCTGTAAAGGCGGTTGCCTCGTCCATTACGATGATTGGAGCGTCTTTAAGGATAGCCCGAGCCAGTGCAATTCGTTGGCATTCCCCACCCGAGAGAAAGGTGTTCGCTGTGCCGACGACCGTATCCAGACCCTGGGGCATCTTGGCTATGATGTCATCGCATTGGGCGGCATGGGCGGCGTTTTCTACCTCTTCTCGCGAGGCAGTCGGACGGGCAGCACGGATATTCTCAAGCAGGCTCTGTTTGAACAGCTGCTCGTTTTGAAATACAAAGGCCACTCGATCCATGAGATCGGCGCTTGGAATGTTGCGTACGTCTACCCCACCAATCTCTACCGATCCTTCTGTGACGTCCCAGAATCGGGTCACCAGACTGGCGGCGGTGGTCTTACCGCCTCCCGAAGGCCCAACCAGGGCTACTGTCGATCCAGCCGCCACCCTCATGTTCAAATCACTGACCGCCGCGTGCTTTGAGCCAGGATAGAAGAAAGTGGCACCTTTGAACTCGATAGAGTCATCTTGAGGGAACTCTGCCTCTTGAGCCGAGACCTCCTTCATCAGAGGGACAGAGAGAATGCTTTCTATACGACGAATGGAATCCTGTGACATGGTAAAGGCCTCGGTGGAATACATGACCTTTGTCATCATGGTAGTGGTGATAGACGAGAAAACGACATAAAAGAGAAAGTCAGTAAGGAACAGGGTAAAGTCGCCTGCAGCTCCAGCAAGGAGAATGCCCGCTGGCACCAACACTGCAAAGGTACCGTTAATAGCTACAAGTTGTATCAACTGAGGAACCTCACACTTTTTGGAATAACCATGAGCCATGTCGCGATATTCATAGATCGCTTCTTGAAAAGCCCTGAAAGAATGTACCGTTTGCTGAAAGACCTTGACAATGGGAATGCCACGCACATATTCAACAGCCGCCTTGTTCATCTTGTCCAACGCATCTTGATAGCGCTCCATAAAACCCATATAGCTGTTCTCTCCGCTGCCACTACGCATCATGTACATCAGGCAAAGTGCTGAGACAACCAGTGGGATCAAGCAGACAATCCCCATGACCCAGTTGAAGATGAACATGACAACCACAAAAGCGATAGGGGTAACCATGGCACCACAAAAATCAGGCAGTTTGTGGGCAAGGACTCCCTCTGTTTGGCCCGCACAGCCATCAATCACACGTCTGAGAGAACCAGAGGAGTGGGCCTTAAAGTAACCAAGAGGCACTTTAGACAGATGTTCAAGTGTAGCTTTGCGCATATTTGCTGCCGTGCGAAATGCTGCAAGGTGCGTGCACATCAATGCGGCAAAATAGATAAGCACGCTTGCTATCGCAAGAGCAACGGCTCCCCATCCCCACACTGTGGCATCTATGGCGTCACCCCAGTTGGGCGCGGCCATCATAAAACTGTGCAGCACAAACCACACACAAATAAGAGGTGCTATGGTAACGATGCCGTTGAGAGCTGCAAGCGCGCAGCCAAGGAATGTCAGCTTCTTGTAAGACCCTCCATAGTCAAGAATCCGTAAAAGCGGGCTCTTTTGTTTTTCTTTCTTTTCCATAATCTTCCTCACTTATCCAGAGATCAGCCTCCATGTACCTCGCGATTGCCTCTCTCTCATAGAGGTGCGGGACGCTGAGCCAAGAGTTCACCATGGCTAACATACTAGCGACCCTTCCTAAACCTTGGGCATTTCTATCCCATTCTTGTGATCTTTCCGAAAAACTCTGCAATTTCGCCGAAAAGTTCGCTAACGTTAACTTATATAATAGTTAGCCTTAGCTAACTTGTGTGGTAACTAGTTTTCTCGCATAGCAGGAAAGAGTGGAAAGATGATGAAAAAAGCTACGCGCAGCGCCTCACCCAGGATTGACGCTCTCATGATGCCTCAGATCGAAGCATTCCATGGGCATATGGCCAACGAGAGCACGTTGCCCGGAGAGCTTTGGGAGATCGAGCCAGACTTTGGAAAAGGCTACTACTGGAACTACATCATTGATGACATTATGGTGGTAAGTCTCTGCGAACTCGAGTTTTATGAGCAATTCAGTTTTGCGTATGAGGTCCCAGACTTCTTTTGCATAGGAAAGTATAACAAGAACATGTCATCTTATTTTCACTCTCTTGTAAGGCCCCAGCTATTTGAGGGAGTTTTGGGCTATGTATGGAAACATAAAAGGTTCTCTGAAACCGTTAAGGAGAACTCCCCCCTCCAAACAGCAAGCATGTGTCTTTTGCCCGAGGCGATGCACAGGATCAGCAGACACTTTAAGGTCGGTCCACTGGTTCTTGCTTCTGCGATCTCAGAGCTTGATGGGATGCAAATGGTCCCTGGGCTAAGCGATCTCCTTGACTCACTTTTTACTATACGTCCTGGCAAGACTGCTGCGAGAGCATACTACGAAAGCAAGATCGTTGAGGCCTGTGCTCTATTAGTGGATTGGTGGCTGCTTAAGCAAGAAGAATCGGAAAAACCAATCAGGCCGGCCGACCAGACGGCAATTAATGTCACGCTCGAATACATCCAGGAAAATCTTGAAAAGCATATTACGCTCAATGATCTTTGCAGGCTTTCTTGCATGAGTGCAAGTAAACTCACCGTTCTTTTTAAACAGACCAAGCAGAAATCCCCTATTGAATATGCTCGTGATGCAAAACTGGATTATGCTTGCAGGCTGCTTATCGAAGACAGCGCTTCGATTCATGAAATTTCAACACGGTTGGGATTTATGCACCAAGGTAGTTTTTCCGATGCATTTAAAGCTCGATATGGCATTGCTCCGAGAACATATCGCCGCACTCATGCTTCACAAAGCACTTTGCCGGGGTCCATTACCAGATACAGCACAAACCAGAATCTTATGCAAAAGGAAACCTCGCATGAGGTGGGACACAATAAAGCAGTTTTGAACTCCCCTGAAGGTGTTTATCCCTAACTAAGAGAGGAATACTCCATGGCTCAAGAACAAGCACTCAACAAGAAGAAGTTGCAGTCAAAAGACCTCATTGTCGCGGGCGCTTTTGCAGCGCTCTATGTGGTGGTGATGTTTGTATGTGTAACCCTCATGGGATTTATTCCCCTGTTATACCTCTGTGCCCCCTTTGTGCTCGCAATTATCCTCGGCCCAATTTGGTCGTTGTATGTCGCAAAGATCCCTAAGCGGGGCGCTATTCTCATCTTGGCTGTCCTCGTCGGCTTGGTCACTATGATGGGTGGTGTCTGGCAAGCCGGTATATGGGCTCTTGCCATTGGAATCATTTCCGAACTCATTGCCGCGTCAGGTAAATATACATCGCGCAAGGCATATTTAATAAGCTATATGGTGTTTGCCTGTACCAATATGGGTCCCTTCTGGCTGCTCGTTTTTGCAAAGCAGTTTTTTCTGGATCAGTGCGCTATGTACTACGGCGCAGAGTACGCAGCAACAATCGATGCACTCACTCCGGTTTGGTTTATTGCGGTACTCATAGCACTTGCCCTTGCCGGAGGCATCCTTGGAGGACTCTTTGGCATGAGACTGGTGAGCAAGCACTTTAAGAAGGCAGGTGTTGTGTAGTTGGACGTCATTACTCAGCCGGTCAAGCCCCTCTTGGGCCTTGACCCTCGCACAAAGTTTTTTCTCCTCATCTCAGTGGCCGCCTTTGGATTCAGCGGTTTTTATCTGCCGATAGAACTCTGTGAGCTTGCAGTATTGTCATTCTTTTTATTCTCTTATCATCTAAGAAGCTTCACGCTTAAAATAGACGCAGTGTTTCTTGTGATGGTGGCATTAGAACTCGGTGTCGCACCTTTCCTCAGTGGCTGGGTGGGCGTGGTTTTTCTTTCTGCGGTTAAGCTTCCGCGTGTTGTTTTGCTTATTCTTATGGCCGCGCAATTACTTATTAAGACCACTTCGGTAAGCGAGTTTACCGCAGCCTTTCATAAGATGCATATCCCCGAGAGCGTGATAATCCCATTTTCGGTCATGTTTCGTTTTATACCCACGACCCAAGAAGAGTGGTGTGCTATTCGCAACGCCATGCAGCTACGCGGTATTGCTACTTCGCCAGCTGCAATTGCGAAAGCCCCAATGCAGTCCCTCGAATATGGAATGATCCCCCTGTTGATGTCAGTGGCAACGATATCGAGTGAGCTAGCTGCTGCCTCTCTCTCACGAGGGCTTGACGCCACTATGAAGCGAAGCTGCCTTACCCAGGTGCGCATGACGCCTGTTGACTATGTTGTGATTGTGTTATGTCTTGCTTATGCAGTGTTTCAGGTCGTGGTCTAGATGATCCGGCTCGAAGACGTCAGTTTTTCATACCGTGAAGATGATCCTATGCGGCTGAGTCTCAAGAATATTGACCTTACAATCGAGACCGGTGAGTGCGTAGTGCTCTGTGGAGCCAGTGGTTGTGGCAAGACTACGATCACGCGTCTTATCAACGGTTTGATCCCTCATCATTATGAGGGTGTGCTTACGGGAGCGGCTTATATTGACGACATCAATATAAGTGTGCAACCTCTGGTCAAAACTGCACGTATGGTAGGCTCAGTCTTTCAGAACCCACGCAGTCAGTTCTTTAATGTGGATACCACCGGAGAACTGATCTTTGGATGCGAAAATCTGGGCATGGAGGTAAATGAGATCAAAGAGCGTCTTGTCGAGACAAGCGAGTTGTTTAAGCTGGAAAACCTGCTGCATCGAAGCATCTTTGAACTCTCAGGAGGGGAGAAGCAGCGTATCGCCTGTGCATCAGTGTATGCAACCCATCCTGATGTTATCGTCTTGGATGAGCCCTCATCCAATCTTGATGCCTCTGCTATTGAGCAACTCTGTTCAACGATCGATCTACTCAAAAAACAGGGTAAGACTGTGGTGGTCTCAGAGCACCGTCTCTACTATTTAACAGACCTGGCTGATCGCTACTTCTATCTCAAAGATGGATGTCTTGAGGCAACCTACAGTGCAGCAGAAATTCAAGCATTTCCGCGCAAAGAACTGGCACAAATGTGCTTGCGTGCGCTCGATATTCGCACCATATCGAACCCGTGTAAAGCACCGAATAGCCAAATTCTCGACGAAGAGGAAGGTACTTCGCTTGTCTCGATGAAAGAGGTTGTTTGTGCCTACAATAAAAAAAGTGTTCTGGATATTAAAGAACTTGATTTATCCGGCGGAAGTGTTACCGCCATCATCGGTAAGAATGGCGCCGGCAAGTCCACCTTTGCCCGTTGCCTCTGTGGCTTGCAAAAGCACAAAGGGGAGGTCTCTATACAGGGAAAGCTTTTCAGACCCAAGCAGCGTATTCCGAAAAGCTATATTGTGATGCAAGATGTCAATCATCAGCTCTTTACCGAGAGCGTTTTAGATGAGGTTACGCTTGCATTAGATGAAGACGCCATGAAGAGCGTTGATAAGGTTTTGCGAGAGCTCAATCTCGACTACCATAAAGAGACTCACCCGCTTGCGCTTTCCGGAGGTCAAAAACAACGCGTAGCGATTGCTGGAGCTCTCTGCTCCGGCAAGGAGCTCATTATCTACGATGAACCCACAAGCGGCCTTGATTTTGAAAACATGCAGATAACTTGCAAACTTATTAAACATGCCGCCGAGAGTGCCTTGCTTTCTCTGGTAATTACCCATGATCTTGAGTTTATTCTCACCTGTTGCACTTCGGTCCTGCATATTGATGAGGGTACGGTTCTCGATTATTATCCCCTTGATGAAAGGGGCATCCAGAAGATCATGACGCATTTCCTTCTCAACGAGCAGTCTCTATAAGTCTGCAGAGGTAGCTCTCATCATTGAAGGTGTTGCTCCTGCTGCTCACTCAGGGTCATATTCAGTACGGATTTCTTAAAAGCACACAAATAGTCGCTAGAATTGGGCAAAAACGCAAACAGTGGCTCATGGATACTGAGTGCCCGAGGATTTAGGATAGCTAGGACGCTTTGATGATTACATCAGATACCATGAGGATGGTCTTTCTTGAAGGTTTGCTTGGTGCTACCAGAGACCATCCTCGTTTTTCGTTTGTTTATCGCTTGATTACTGTGTAATCGCCGTCTTCGTCCAGGTCGATCATGATGTTGTCGCCTTCTGCGACCTCGCCGGCGACGATGGCATTAGCCATCGTGTCAACGATGTTGCGCTGCACCAGACGCTTAAGTGGACGGGCGCCATACACCGGGTCAAAACCATCGATCGAGAGACGTTCGACTGCCGCCGGACTAACCTCCAGCTCAATACGCCTGTCGGCCAACCTCTTGCTCACATCCAGTAATTGCAGTGCCACGATAGCGTCGATATTGGCAATGTCCAAAGTCTGGAAGATGATGACATCATCTACCCGATTGATAAATTCCGGGCGGAACGTTGCCCGCAAAGCTTCATCTATGGCACGCTGCAATCTCCGCTTTTCATCTGTCTCGGCGGCAGGTGCTGGGTTCTTGGATTTCCTGGCCTTGATTCGGGCGGCTTCCTCAGGATCCATTTGAGAGGTGATCTCTTCCATCATGTCATCAACCATGCCCTGTATTCCGCCGCTGGCATCGAGTGAGGCAGCCAGATCGCCCTTATCAGCCTGTGTGGTGGGATTGAGTTTTCCAAGCGTTGCGCCAGCGCTGGCAGCATCGGCACCATGTAAATAGAAGTCACGGATAAACTGTGAGCCCACATTTGAGGTCATGATGATGATAGCGTTCTTAAAGCTCACTACCCTGCCCTGACCGTCGGTGAGACGACCATCGTCAAAGACCTGGAGCAGGATGTTATAGACATCAGGGTGTGCCTTTTCTATCTCATCTAATAAGATGACTGAGTAGGGGCGACGACGTACCGCCTCCGTGAGCTGTCCGCCTTCGTCGTAACCTACGTACCCTGGAGGTGCGCCGATAAGACGTTGCACGGAGAACTTCTCCATGTACTCACTCATGTCAATACGAATAAGCGCCTTCTCGTCATCAAAGAGGAATTGCGCCAGACTTTTGGCAAGCTCGGTCTTGCCCACACCAGTAGGCCCGAGGAAGAGGAAGGTGCCGATGGGTTTGTAGGGATCAGAGAGCCCGGCACGGCTGCGGCGGATAGCACCGGCAACAGCGGCAACGGCTTCATCCTGACCAACAACACGCTTGTGCAGCTCCTCTTCAAGGTTGATGAGCTTATCGAGTTCGCCCTGCATCATCTTGGTAACGGGAATACCTGTCCATGTGCTTACGACAATGGCGATCTCCTCTGCGGTAACCTCCTCTTTAAGAAGCGTGTCATCCTCTTCACGTTTCTCCAGCTGCTCGGTAGCGTCTTGGAGCTTGATCTCAAGATCAGGGATGAGTCCGTAACGCAGCTCGCTTGCTGCCTGTAAATCGCCTTCGCGGGTTGCGCGTTCGTAGTCGCTTTGTGCCTGGTCAAGATCCGTTTTGAGCTGCTGAACGAGAGTGATGGCATCCTTCTCATTAGCCCAGGTGGCCTTCATGCCATCGAGCTGTTGTTGTACACCGGCCATGTCTTTGCGAAGCGCTTCCAGACGCTCGGCAGAAGCCTTGTCGCTTTCTTTGAGTAACGCCTGCTCTTCTATCTGCATCTGGACAAGGTCACGCTCGATGATATCGATCTCTTCAGGCATTGAGTCGATCTCAATACGCAGACGACTCGCAGCCTCATCCATCAGGTCAATTGCCTTGTCAGGTAAGAATCGTTCGGAGATATATCTGTTAGAGAGTTCGGCTGCTGCAACAATGGCGCTGTCGGTAATGCGTACACCGTGGTGGATCTCATATTTCTCTTTGAGGCCACGAAGGATCGAGATGGTCTCTTCTACACTTGGCTCGTTTACCAGAACTGGTTGGAACCTCCGCTCAAGCGCAGCATCCTTTTCGATGTATTTGCGATATTCATCCAACGTGGTAGCGCCAATGGCGTGCAGCTCGCCGCGCGAAAGCGCCGGCTTGAGCATATTGCCTGCGTCGATGCTTCCGTCGCCTCCGGCTCCGGCACCCACAATGGTATGCAGTTCATCGATAAAGAGGATGATTCTGCCCTCGGCCTGTTGCACCTCACGTAAGGCTGCTTTAAGACGATCTTCAAACTCACCTCGATATTTTGCGCCTGCCAACATGGCGGCAATGTCCAATACCACCACGTCGCGGTCTTTAAGCGTCGTTGGAACATCACCAGCCACGATACGTTGTGCCAGACCTTCTACGATAGCCGTCTTACCTGTGCCTGGCTCGCCAATGAGCACTGGGTTGTTCTTGGTGCGACGGCTCAGCACCTGGATGGTGCGCCGTATTTCTTCGCTGCGACCGATGACGGGATCCAGCTTTCCCGCACGTGCATCTTCGGTAAGGTTACGGCCAAACTGCTCCAGAGCATCAAGTGTTGGTTTGGAGGTCTGATCGGTCACCCGGGTGTCTCCGCGTAGATCCTCATAGGCTTGTTCTACACGCTCTCGTGTGACCCCGGCCACGGTCAGTACCTTACCCGCCTTGCCTTTATCCTCTGCGAGCGCAATAAGGAGATGCTCGGTGGTCACAAAGCTGTCACCCATCTTGGCGGCTATCTTCTCAGCATTATTCATGAGATTAAGCAATGCCTGTGAGGGCATCGTCATCGGTTGATTACTTACCTTGGGTGCCGAGTCGATCTCCGATGTCACCGTAGCGTCAATGGCCTGAGCAGAGGCACCTACTCGCTCAATGATTGCGGTGATATTGCTATCGGCAGCGCCCAGGAGCGCCTTGAGCATATGCTCAGGCTCTATGAAGGCGCTTTCCGCGTCAGCAGCCACGCCCATGGATTCCTGGAATACTTCCTGGGTCGATACCGCCCATTTGTCAGGTCTCATATATTCACTCCTTAACTTCCTGGAGATGGAATGGATTATTCAGCGCGCACCTTTCATACCATCATTCCATCTCCTACTTAATTACTCAATAACACGTAGCGTACCAGGCTGATAGCGCACCATGGCTGTGATCTGCTGGCGCATCTCATACTCATGCAGGCGATCGGCGATCTTTCGCATTCTGCGCTCAAGGCGCTCAATCTGCTCGTCGCGCTCGTCCAGACGATTTTGCATATCAAGGATGCGCATGACGCCGGCCAGATTGATGCCTTCATTCGTGAGTTGGCTGATGAGTTCCAGCTGCTCAATATCCGCTTGTGAGTACAAACGTGTGTTACCTTCGGAACGCTTGGGTGTTACCAGCCCCTTGCTCTCGTACACACGCAAGGTCTGAGGATGCATACCCGCAAGCTCTGCAGCTACGCTTATCATGTACAGGGGGCGTTCTCTATCGTTCATGAACCCCACCCCTTTCGTATATCCTCATCACTGGCTGCAGCAAAAGCTTCCAGCGCTTCTTTCTGCGCGTCATTAAGCTTGGTGGGCACCTCAACAACGGCCTTGACCTTAAGGTCGCCATATTCCGAAGCGCCTTCTTTTTTGCCTACCCGCTTGGCTCCCTTGCCCTTGACAAGGAAGATCTTGCCTTCCTGTGTACCTTCAGGGATCTTGAGCTTGACCTTTGAACCATCGGGGGCAGGCACGGTTATGTTCGCGCCAAGCGCGGCTTCGGCAAAAGAAAGCGGCAGGTCCATAAGTACGTTGGCACCGCTACGGCTGTAGAGTTTGTGAGGTTTGATAGAGGTGACAATAAGCAGGTCGCCCTTAGCGCCTCCATTACTACCAGGTGTACCCTTGCCCTTATAGCGGAGCTTACCACCTTCAACCGCACCTTCCGGTACCTTGACATCAATGGTCTGGTTGGAGCCGTCAGAACTTTTAACCGTAACGCGTTTCTCTGTACCTTTGAATGCTTCTTCAAAAGTTACTTCCAACGTCACCTGGATGTCTTGCCCATTGATTTTTTTCTTGCCAAATTCCCAGTCGGTGCCAAAGGCACCCTCGCCGGCAGCCATACGACTGAAGATATCACCGATGGAGCTGAAGGCTCCACCCCTGCCGCTGTCAGCACCCATGTCTGTGACGGTCCATCTGCCACCGCCTCCCTGGCCTCCGCCCCAGTTAAAGGGCATGCCCGAAGCAGCCGCTCCCCCGGCTCCCGTAAAGGCGCCGTACTTGAGCATATTGTCATATTCCGTACGTTTTTCCTTGTCTGAGAGGACTTCATAGGCCTCGCTGATCTCTTTGAAAACCGCTTCATCGCCTCCCGCATCTGGATGATGCTTGCGCGCGAGCTTTTTAAAGGCCTTTTTTATCTCATCGGTGGAAGCCTTTTTGTCCACCCCCAAAACCTCATAATAGGACTTGTCAGTTGTTTGAACCATAGTAGGGCTTTCACCTCCTTAATCTCTTATATCTAACATATTGAAGGCGTTCTGTGAGTCACATCCTGGCGCTCTACTCAAAATCGGCTCCCAGCCACTTATTGCAACATAAGCTCCTTTGAGCCAGACCTGATTTCTGCGACATTTTGCATACTCACAAAACCCCTCACCTTCTATCATTACTTACAGCTTACGACCACACAGGCCGGTCTCAGTACCCGGCTCCCCATTTCGTAACCCTTCTGATAAACCTCAAGCACCGTCTCGTCAGGAACTTTTCTGTCCTCGACCTTCTGAATGGCGCTGTGCAGGTTTGCGTCAAAAGGTTCGCCCTTAGGGTCAATGACCTTGACCCCTTCACTTGCTAATATGCTCTGTATCTTGCTATACACCTGGGTGATGCCATCCTTGAGCGACTCTTCACTTGCCGTGTCGCTGTGATCGATGGCGCGCTCCAGATCATCTAATATGGGGAGGAGTTTCTCAACTAACCCCTGTGTTGCCCTGCTACGCTCATCAGCACGTTCCAGTTCAGTGCGCTTGCGGTAATTATCCCACTCTGCCTTAAGGCGGAGGTGCTTGTCCCGTAGTTCATTGACCTCATTTAAGGCCATTGCCAACTCATCCAGGCCCACAAGTTCTGCAGCCATCTCTTCGGAGAATTCCTCAGACGCCTCGGCGGCGGAAGATTCTGCTGCGCCGTTTTGAGGATTGGCTCTCTCTTTATCGTTTTTTCTGGGAGTTGGCCCCCCGCTACGCGGGGAGCCCTTTCCATTATCCATCTCAAAATCTCTTTTGACCATGACACACCTGCCTAGCTCCGACTCGATACCCTACCAGACTATTTCTGCTCTTCTTCAGGGTCGACTACTTCGTAGTCAGCTTCGACGACCTCGTCGTTACTGGAGCCTTCACTAGCCGGCGCAGCTTCGCCTTCGGGAGCGGCAGAAGCATCGGCATAGACAATCTCGGCTAACTTATATCCCGCCTGTTGCAGAGTCTCGGTCTTAGCCTTGATGTCCTCTACATCGTTGCCTGCGAGGGCCGTGTTAAGCTCTTCGATGGCCGCGGACACTGAACTCTTGGTGTCCTCAGGCACCTTGTCGCCCAATTCATCCATGGTCTTTTGTGTGGAGTACACCAGCGAATCGGCCGTATTACGTACTTCTACCTCAGTTTTACGAGCGGCATCCTCTTCGGCATGCGACTCAGCGTCCTTGACCATACGATCGACTTCTTCGTCAGAAAGAGCAGTGGAGCCGGAAATAGTGATCTTCTGCTCTCTACCGGTGCCCTTGTCTTTAGCGGATACATTGACGATACCGTTGGCATCGATGTCAAAGGTAACCTCGATCTGCGGGATACCGCGCGGTGCCGGCGGGATATCGGTGAGCTGGAATTTGCCCAGTGTCTTGTTACCGGCCGCCATCTCACGCTCGCCCTGCAGGACATGGATCTCCACGGAGGTCTGGCCGTCTGCAGCGGTGGAGTAGATCTCGGTCTTCTTGGTGGGAATTGTGGTGTTGCGTTCGATCATCTTGGTCATAACGCCACCCATGGTCTCTACGCCAAGGGAAAGCGGAGTCACATCAAGCAGCAGTATGCCCTCAACATCACCTGCGAGCACGCCACCTTGCACGGCAGCACCCAGGGCCACGACCTCGTCAGGATTAACACCCATGTGGGGTTCTTTACCTGTGAGACGCTTGACCAGTTCCTGCACGGCAGGCATGCGTGTAGAGCCACCAACGAGGATGACCTCGGCGATGTCACCCATGGCAATGCCGGCATCCTTCATGGCGCTTTCGACCGGCTTTTTACAACGCTGAAGCAGGTCGCCCGTGATCTTCTCAAACTCTGCACGCGTGAGCGTGTAGTCAAGATGCTTGGGTCCATTGGCATCCGCTGTGATGAACGGAAGATTGATATTAGCCTGTTGGGTGGCCGAAAGCTCCATCTTGGCTTTTTCTGAAGCTTCTTTAAGGCGCTGCAGCGCCATCTTGTCGGCACGCAGGTCAATCTGATTATCTGCCTGGAACTTGTCAGCAAGCCAGTTGATAACGATCTGATCCCAGTCGTCTCCGCCCAAATGGTTATCGCCGTTGGTGGAGAGTACCTCAAAAACACCATCGGAGAGCTCAAGGATAGAGACGTCAAAAGTTCCGCCGCCAAGGTCAAAGATCAATACCTTCTCATCTTTGCCGGCTTTGTCGATACCGTAGGCCAGTGCAGCCGCCGTGGGCTCATTCACAATACGCAGGACTTCCAGGCCGGCGATCTTACCGGCGTCCTTGGTAGCCTGACGTTGGGAGTCATTAAAGTACGCAGGTACGGTGATGACTGCCTGGGTAATGGTAGAGCCTGTGTACTTCTCGGCATCGGTCTTGAGTTTTTGCAGGATCATAGCGCTGATCTCTTCGGGAGTGAAGGCTTTGCCTTCAATGTCCACCTCAACGCGACCGTCCTTGCCGCTCATAACCTTGTACGATACCGTCTCGCGCTCACTTGCGGTTTCTGAGTACTTGCGACCAATGAAGCGCTTGATGGAAGAAACTGTATTCTCAGGGTTAGTTACTGCCTGATTCTTTGCGGCCTTGCCTACCACACGCTCGCCATCTTTACGAAAACCAACAACACTCGGAGTGGTGCGGTCACCCTCTGAGTTTACGATGATGACTGGCTCACCACCTTCCATGACTGCCATAGCGGAGTTGGTGGTACCAAGGTCGATTCCTAAAATTTTTGCCATTAGTGTTTCCTTTCACTGTTGTGGGGAAAAGTAATACACGCCAGCACACTGTTTACTCCCCATTGATTCCTTGTGCTGCGCAGACACGAAGAGTCTGCAGATACGTTGTGCTGTGTGTGTAATGCCATAGTTGTAGTGTGTATATTACTTTGCATGTCTACAAGAATAAAATCTAAGTGTCTTTGTGTCAAGTTATGTCACCAAGGTGTTAGATAGTTTTCTGATGACCTGTTGCCGGTCACAACGTCCTCAAGCCTTCCATGCTCTTTCATCCCCCAGCTTGCATTTTGTTATATCTGTTATATAATTGCTATAACAGCATGAGCCCTTCAGAGAATGCGAGACCCTGATGAAGAAACTCACCCTTTATTTACTCGTTGCCTTTGGTGGTGCCTGGATCTTGCAGGCAGCAGCTATCATCGCCATGCAAGTCGTTCCTGCAACCGTAGCAACACTTGTGTACCAGGGTCTGATAGCAATCTCCATGTTCATGCCGCTTTTTGCAGT
>JAVBUQ010000102.1:0-11738 GCA_031555185.1 Coriobacteriales bacterium | reverse complement strand
GCTGCAACGCCACCAAAACTCGCGCCATAACCAACAGAGGTCGGAACGGCAATCACCGGTACATCCACAAGTCCGGCAATAAGCGAAGGCAATGCGCCTTCCATCCCCGCTACTGCCACTATCACATGGGCATTTTGCAGGAGTTCCTGTTTGGCCAGGATCCTATGCACTCCTGCTACTCCAACATCGGCAAGCAGGGCAACATGGGAGCCCATGATACAAGCGGTAATAGCTGCTTCTTCCGCTACGGGGAGGTCGCTTGTTCCGGCGCAACAGATAATTACCGAGCCTTTGCCCTGGTCACCGGAGAGAATCTCTTCGCAGGTCGTTCCTGCAATACGCTCAGACTGAGCTCGCCTGTCTATATAAAGGATGCCGCAGCTTTCTACGTAGTTGGCATCTGGCTCTGCCAGCTGAAGGGTTTTAGCGTGTTCAGATGTGGCTCGCGTTATCAACACCAGCTCATGGGCAACAGCCAGTTCGGAAGCTATACCTGCTACCTGCCCGGGTGTCTTCCCGTTTCCAAAGATAACCTCGGGAAAACCGCAACGCTCCGCACGGTCATAATCGATAGTGGCATAGTTACTTGTTTGCGTCATCGGACCCTCCTCTAAAACGTCATTGCTATAATACCTGAACAAAGGAGTACATGTGACGAATCCAGTAACGATAGCTCTTGGTAAACTTGTCCAGAAAGCAGCCGGATTACGCGGTGGCGGTTCGGCTTTACCCGGATTGATAGTAGAAAAACTCGATCCGGATTTTGCCGTAGATATCCTGGGAAATCTCCCGCATGGTGTGGTTCTCGTCTCCGGCACCAATGGCAAGACAACCACGGTCAAGGTTGTAACCGAACTTCTTGCTGCCAGCGGTCTGCGTGTCTTTACCAATAACACCGGATCGAACTTTATGCGAGGGGTTATCTCCTCTCTCCTCCGGAAAGTAGATGTGCGAGGGCACCTGGATGCGGATATTGCTGTAGTAGAACTCGATGAGGCGCATGCCGTTAACTTTGTAGAAGCCATTAAGCCACGCTATTCACTCCTGCTCAATGTGATGCGCGATCAACTGGATCGTTTTGGCGAGATCGACTATACCGCCGAGCTCCTCTCAATCATAGCTCGAAACACCACAGAGGTCGTTGTGCTCAACCGTGAGGATTCACGCCTGGCTGCCATTCCTGAGAAGGAGCGTCTGCGGGCTGGGGTCCGTTGGTTTGGCCTTGCGCCAGAACTGAAAGGCGAGTTTCCTGAGGATGACGCACTCTATGATGAGGCATTGGCCACTTCTGGCATGGGATCTGCTACCGCAATCCTCAGTTCTCCCACAACTGCCAGTAATACTACCGCGAGGACAATCTCAGCCGACACTGTCATGCTTACCAGTTTTGTTGGCGATACGGCATCTATCGAGGTAGAAGGCTCTGACTATCAGGCTCGTTTAGCGCTCAAGGGAATCTATAATGTCTACAATGCAACGGCGGCGCTTGCCCTCGTGCATGCCATCCTGCCACAGACCCCCCTTGAGAAGCTCACGGTAGCACTTGCAGAAGTACGTTCGGCTTTTGGTCGTGGTGAATGCCTTGAGGTAGACGGACAGCCGCTTGAATTGGTGCTTGTCAAGAATCCGGGTGGATTTCGCCTGGCTCTTAAAAGCTATGACCCCACACACAACGCCACCATGATCGCCATCAATGACGAATACGCTGATGGGCGGGATATGAGTTGGCTTTTTGACGTGGATTTTGCCTCTCTTCGCAATAACGGCGTGGATATCGTGAGCGGCGTTCGCGCCTTCGATATGGCACTCCGTCTGGAGTATGACGAGGTGCCTGTTGCTGCGCTGGAGCGCGATCTCGGCACTGCGTTAGAAACCTTCCTCACTGCAAATCCTGACAAGCCGCGACGTATATACTGCACCTATACGGCAATGCTTGCCTTACGCAAACTCCTTGCCGCAAAAACTGAGGTGGAAATAATTCGATGAGTACGCTCAGCTTTAAAATACTTAATCTGTATCCTCGTCAAATGAACATATATGGCGATTCGGGCAATTTGCAGGTTCTTGTACAGCGCTCCAGATGGCGCGACATTGCCGTGGAGGTCATCAACTTCAGCCCAGGAGACAACCTTGCTCTGCTGGCGGATATCGATCTCATCCTAGGTGGTGGTGGGCAAGACAGTGGCCAATCCATCGTGCAGGCCGACCTCCTGCGCATAGGGCCAGCCTTGCACCAGTTGGTGGAAGATGAGGTTCCTGCCCTCGTGGTTTGCGGCACCTTTCAGCTCTTTGGTAATTATTTCAAGACGTTTGACGGCGATGTTATCGAGGGTATCGGTATTTTTGACATGCATACTCTGGGCTACCACGAGCGAAGGATTGGCAATATTGTTCTTTTAAGTGACGATTTTGGCGAACTGATCGGTTACGAGAATCATAGTGGCAAAACATATCTCGGCCAGAATCTGGCGCCTCTTGCACAGGTAATCGATGGCTCGGGCAACAATGGCGAGGATAAGACTGAAGGTGCCCGCTACCACAATGCCCTCGGAACCTATCTCCATGGCCCTCTTTTGCCTAAGAACCCCCAAGTAGCAGATTTTCTCATTGCCACCGCCCTGGAACGACGTTATGGCGAGCAGACGGAGCTAGAAACCTTGCCGGACACGTGGGTAGACCAGGCTCGGTTGATTGCCAAGGGTAGACCGCGGTAACAGGCAGAAGGGCACTGTCTCTCAATTGGCTCAGGTGCGGTAACTTAAGCGCTCTGGGCGACGGCGAGCTTTGTGCTTTGTGCTTTGAGCTTTGAGCTTTGAGCTTTGAGCTTTGAGCTTTGAGCTTTGAGCTTTGAGCTTTGAGCTTTGAGCTTTGAGCTTTGAGTTACTTTAACCGTCTCAGAGAGGTTTCCCGGCAACAATAACGAAAGAACACTCAGACTGTGATATTAGTAGTTGACTTGCACAATTAGTAGAGATAATCTAATAGCTTACTATTATCTGATACGAGGAGCTATTCATGGACACCTATTACAACCCGGCAGACCTTGCTGAATTCGCTAACGTCAGTGAGGCCGCACCTGAGCTCGGAGCAAAGTTCTTTGATTACTACGGCGCTGTTTTTGCAGATGGGGCGCTGAGTGCTCGCGAGAAAAGCCTCATCGCCCTGGCAGTTGCTCACGCAGTACAATGCCCCTACTGTATCGACGCCTATAGCAATGATGCGCTGGAAAAAGGAGCCGACGCTACTCAGATCACCGAGGCTATCCATGTAGCCTGTGCCATCCGTGGCGGCGCGAGCCTGGTACACGGTGTACAGAGCAAGAACGTCTTTGGAGATGTTGGGTTTTAAGCATGGCAGGCACCGTACAATCTGAACGACTTGCTTTTGATACGCGTCTTGAAGCCGAAGGCCTGAGTGAGTTTCTCACAACAGTCAAAGATCAACACACTATGCAGCTCAACATTACCAAACGCTGCAATCTTTCCTGCAAGCATTGCCATGTGGCTTCCAGCCCTACACGCACTGAGGAGATGAGCGGGGACACGCTGCAGGCGTGCCTCGATGTGTTCGCTGCCGGCCCGTTTATCTCCCTTGATATCACAGGCGGTGCTCCTGAGCTCAACCCTCACTATCGATGGCTTATAGAAGAAGCAGCCCGCATCGCAGAAGAAAAACGTTCGGACGGCCTTGAGGCGCGTATCATTACCCGCACAAATGCCGCTATTATCACCGAGCCCGGGTTTGAGGACCTTCCCGGGTTCTGGGCAGAGCACGGTATCCAGGTGGTAGCTTCTCTTCCTCATTACGAAGAGCAGAAGACCAACAAAATGCGCGGTGAGGGCGTATTTGATCAGGTCATTAAAGGCCTTAAGTCACTTAACGCCGTAGGTTATGGCAGTAATGAGGACAGCTCACAAATAACTCAGAAAGATTTGATTCTCAGTCTCGTTCTTAACCCCGGTGGGGCAATCCTGCCCCCTGCGCAGGTTAGCGCAGAGCGAGAATTCAAAAAAGAGCTGAGGAAGCGCTACGACGTCTCCTTTACCAATCTCCTGGTCATCACCAATAATCCGGTAGGCCGTTTCTATGACTTTCTTGAAGGCCGTAGCCTTCTTGACGCCTATATGACAAAACTCTACGGTGCCTTTAATCCCGCAACAGTAGAAGGTGCCATGTGCCGCGACCAGATCAGTGTGGATGTTGACGGTAGGATCTATGACTGCGACTTTAATCAAATCGAAGATCTGCCTGTTCTTGAGACCTGTCAGATGCATGCGTATCCACTGCTGGATGTTGATGAAAACCCTGCCCGTGTCCTTACTATCTTTGACCTGCAGAGAGACGGTCTCAGCACTGTGGCACCGAGGCGAATCCGTGTAGGTGACCATTGTTATGCCTGTACGGCTGGCGCCGGTTCTTCCTGTGGAGGGTCTACGGCCTAAAGACCTGAGGCATCAGAAAGCGCATTCTCAACTGCTTAGCGCAATAACTCTGAGCGTGTTCCTCCCTTTCTAGCAGCTTGTTCGTCGACAGCAGCAATTTTTGGCAGAGGAAGACGAAAGGTTACAGGCCGTACCTCTTCATCCGCAATACCAGGGCGACCCTTCACCTGCTTTCGTATACACATGAAATGTATGACAAAAGTAGTACTCTGTTAATTTTTTGGTTTGCTCTAACGTGTGGATTCTGTGGACAAACAGTACTACGATTTTAGGTATCAAGGTGAAACTAAAAACGCTGTTTTATTACGATGGGATATTGTATATACTGCTTGTGTGGGTACGGTAGTTTTGGGCGACTACTTTACTATACTCTGGTCGATACTGCAGAGTCGGCATAGGTAGCGCTCATGTGAACAAAGGTCGCCATTTTGAATGTGATTCAAAGAGTACGATCAAGTTTTGTTTCGGCCTTTATGAATGAAGAGGTGCCAATCCATCGGCGTTGTTGCTATTGGATCTTTTTGATATCTGGAATTGCTGATGTCTTTGGCGCAACTACAGAACTGCTGACGGGCTCTGATCCCTCAATTATCTCCTTTCTCTATATAAGCGCACTTTTCACCTTTATCATGCTCTATTTTTATATTCGGTCAACTGAGGGAATGCAGATACAGGTAGTCCTGGTCTTGTACTACATCTTTGTCTTCTTCCCTGTGACCTATTTCTTCTCGAGTGGGCTAAATGGCGTTGCCCTGTTCTTTGTCCTGCTGATGGTCTGTGCAATAGCTCTGGCGTTTGAAGGCAGACTCAAAATCGTACTGTTTGTCTCCATGCTCGCCGTATCATTGGCGCTCATTTGGGCAGGTATTCTCTGGCCCGATCTGATTCACGCCCCGCGTGTCAGTCCAATCGAAAGCGGAATAAGCTTTTCGGTCTCTATCATTATTGTGTCCTGTACCATGTTCTGGATGGTCTCTATTGTGCTGAAGTTCTATCATGTTGAGAAGAAACACGCTGAAGAACAACGGGCTGCGGCCATAAAGGCCAACAGGGCTAAGAGTGATTTTCTTTCACGCATGAGCCATGAGATGCGTACACCGATGAACGCTATCATAGGTATGGTCAGCATCGGCAAATCAGCTTCCGACATATCCCGCAAAGACTATTGTTTGGACAGGATTGACTCAGCTTCTACTCATCTGTTGGGCGTTATCAACGATGTGCTTGATATGTCAAAGATCGAGGCGGGGATGTTCAACGTGGACAACTATCCCTTCAGCCTCAGCAAGACACTTGACCGAGTAATGAACGTGATTTCCTTTCGTGCTGCCGAGCAGGATCAGTGCCTGGAACTTGTGGTGGATCAGAGCATTCCCGACTACATCATGGGTGACGACCAGCGCCTCAGTCAGGTGATAACGAATCTGCTGGGCAATGCCGTCAAATTCACGCCAGCACAAGGAACCATCAGTCTCTTTGTAAGGCTTATATCAAAAACCAGCTCGGAGTTACGACTTGAGTTTGAAGTGCGTGACACCGGCATCGGCATTGCAAGAGAGAACCAGGAAAAACTCTTCAGCCCCTTTGAACAGGCCGACAACAGCATTACTCGCAACTTTGGGGGAACAGGCTTGGGTCTTGCGGTCAGTAAGAATATCGTCGAACTCATGGGAGGTCAGATCCGTGTTGAGTCCGAGCTGGGTAAAGGCTCAAGATTCATCTTTGATATCCTCACCAGCAAAGCAACCCCGACAGAAGACACCGTGGCAGCGGGTTTTGATACAGAAGAAGCTCTCCCCGAAAGAGCCGTTTTTGAAAACATGCACATCCTGTTAGCGGAAGATGTAGAGATCAACCGCGAGATCGTTCTTGCATTACTTGAACCTACCAAAGTTTTGATTGATTGCGTAGAGAACGGGCATGAGGCAGTTGAGGCAATTGCTGCGAATCCCTTGAAGTATGACCTGGTTCTTATGGATGTACAGATGCCCGAAATGGATGGCTGTGAGGCCACACGTTGTATACGCCAGTTGGATACGCCCCGGGCAAAGGAGCTTCCTATCGTGGCCATGACTGCCAACGTCTTTCGCGAAGATATAGAACGTTGCATTGAGAGCGGCATGAATGACCATATTGGAAAACCGTTGGACAGCGGTGAGCTAATCAAGAAAATACAGAAGTACAATGGTGCACAGTGATCTGCCCGATACGTATCTGCTCAGACCCCGACATACAGAAATAGCTACAGGTCACACCTCTGAGACGTGACCTCTAGCCAGAGATATCGTTAAAGCAACAATGAGGTGTTTTAAAAAGAAGTGTTATCGTTCGAATAGGGTATCATGAGGGCATGACCATGATACTTCATCTTGATCTCTCTACTGGTGCCTCCGGCGACAAGCTCTGGGGGGCACTCCTTGAGCTTTGCGAGCAGCAAGGACTTATCTCCTTTGCTGAGCTCGTTGCCAAAGCACAACAGCTCTTGCCACACGTGGAACTCAAACGTGAGAAGGTCATCCGCAACGGAATTGCCGCAACACATATTACGGTGGATGAGCAGAGAGACGCTCACGAAGAGCATTCTTCTCACGCTGCTCATACTCACCCTCATCACCGCCATGCCGCATATCGTCAGTGGGAGGATATCCAGGAGCTCATTGTCCACGCAGCCGAACAAACCATCATCAGCGCTGCTGCTGCTGAGCGGGCGACCCTTGCTTTTACCCGTGTAGCCGAGGCGGAGGCCAAGGTGCATGACGTTGAACCTGAGCAGGTACATTTTCATGAGATAGGCGCGGCTGATTCTATTATTGATATTGTATTTAACAGTTTTTTGCTGGACCTTCTCCAACCATCCGCAGTCTACGTAACCCCCCTGGCATTAGGTCAAGGCACCTTTATCTGTGAACATGGCGAATTGCCGGTTCCCGCGCCTGCTACTGCGGAGATCATTGCCCGGAGTACTGTGCCTGTCTATGCGTCGAGTCACCAAGGCGAGCTCACCACACCCACTGGCGCTGCACTCATAGCTGAGTTTATCACCGCATGTGCACCTCTCCCCTGTTCCCGTCCTCTCGCAATTGGCTATGGAGCTGGGAGTAGAGAGATCACCGGTGCCGCCAATGTCCTGAGAGCGATATATGCCGAATCAACTCCCCTTACCGGCCTTGAAATTCATGCAGATGAGCAGCTTTATGTTGAGGGTGTCATACAGCTGGCATGTAACCTTGATCATCTCAGCGCTGAAACAATCGCCTTTGCCTGCGAGGAGTTACTGGCCGATGAGGATACCTTGGAGGTATGGCAGGAGTGTATAACAATGAAGAAAGGGCGGCTTGCCACCAAACTTATGGTACTCACGACACCAGAGCGATCTACCAGACTCTCACGTAAGATCATCGAGCTCACAGGAACTCTGGGAGTACGCTCTGCCTACCTTGAACGTACGATTGTTCCCCGCACCGTACTCATGCTTGATACTCCTTATGGACCCGTACCTTTTAAGGCTGCGGAAACAGGCAGTCCTGCAGACCGCAGCTACTGGCTACGGCCAGAGCATGATGCAGTTGCGCGCCTGGCACGCGAACAACATCTCAACTACGGGGATGTATACGCTGAGCTACAGGCGCTTGCCGGGGCACATCGCTCGACCCATCGCTGATACCGTATTTAAGCTTGATGCGCGCAAGCTTTTTTGCCCAGGGAAGATAGATCAAAGCCAAAAATGCCACCGTGGCTATGGCGTGAGGTATGGAGGCAGTGAGGCCTAAGCCGTATGCCAGGATGGCATTTGTAAGGTTTGTCTCACCAATAAACCCAAAGAAATAGTAACTATCCAGGATAAGGCTGTAGCCTATGGGAGCAAGCGCGCCATAGATCATGACTGAGAGACGTCCTTTGAGAATGCCATGTTCCGCTAATGCTCCCGCACCATACCCCATCAACCCCCATGCGTACATCTGCCAGAGCGTCCAAGGCCCCTGTCCAAAGAATATATTTGAGACCAGTGCCGCAAGCAAGCCGGTCATAAAACCGGCTCGTCTGCCAAATATGACCCCTGCCATAATGACAATGGCACTCACTGGTTTGATATTTGGGAAGGGAGCAAAGATAATACGTCCGGCAACAGCCAGGGCCGAAAGCACCACAATAGGCATGATGTTCTTAGGTTTGAAATTATCCCTTTCCAGGCCAATGATAAAGGGAACAAGTGCCAAAGCCACAACGATTGTTGAGATCAGGGCAGTATATTCAATGCCAGCAATCGCACAGGCAATAAGCACTACCGGCACCGAGATCAGAGAAATAGCTTCCAGGAGTGTGCGCTTCATTGTGGGCTGCCCCCACTTTTTGGTTGCAGGCTGTTAGGACGCCAGCCCAATACCGGTGGACAGTTCTCAAGGATACCCTGGGTAATGCGCTGCAAAGCGGTAGTGTAGAACATGTTCCCGGCAAAGAATTCTGATGCACTCGCTCTGCCAACCGGCTCGCCATCAAAGAGCATCAGGCATTCATCAGCCGTTGCTGCAACAAATTCCAGGTCGTGACTCACCATGATTATGGTCTTTCCGGAAGCAGCCTCCCGAGTAAGAATTCCGTAAAGCTCAGACAAGGCCAGAGAGTCCAGGCCTTTTGTTGGCTCATCCAGTAGGAGTACGTCGGGGTTTGTGAGTAACAGTTTTGCCATAGCCAGCTTCTGCTGTTCTCCTCCGGAAAGATCAAAGGGATGTCGTTCCTTTTTATCCAGCAGACCCATGGTGTCGAGCATGTGCTGGACCTCTGTCTCGGCATACCTAAAATCTTGCGCGTGGTCCATGAGGTCTTCTGTAAGCGTGTCCCGGATAAAAAGCGTAGTTGGATCCTGAGGCAGCAGACCAAACTGCAGGTCGCTCGCCTGCAGCACCTTACCGTGCTGAGGCTTAAACGTGCCAAACAGCAATGAGAGCAGCGTGCTTTTTCCGGAGGCATTGGCGCCAACGATTCCCAGGATACTCCCACGCTCAACTCCAAGCGAAAGATCTTTAAGGATGTAAGAACCCGTCTTGCTGTAACGGTACCAGATGTGCCGAGCCTCGAGTGCCAGGGCAGAGGAGGGTCGGACGGTGGAGTGTGGTGTGGTGGGCTGTGCGGAGGACTCTGCCTGAGAAGAAGACTGTTTTTTCTGTTGAGTCATTGCAGTTGTCTGGTCAGAGATGCCCAGGAGCTCCAGAGCTTCATCTTTGTGCTGCCAAAGCCACCAGCGGCCTTCTCTCACATCCAGTGGTATTTCTTCAGACACCGTGTGACTCTGTTCTGGCTGTTTTAGATAGAGTTGGGTAGCAACAGGAAGCGCACGTCTATTTGAATTGCCAGAACCATGGAGCCACTGCGCAAACTCTCGTGTTCTACCATCAAAAGCCAGGTGTCCTTCCTCAAGATACAACACCTGGTTCATTGTATTTAACAGGTCTTCCTGCTTATGCTCCACCAAAATGACAGTGATACCCAGCTCGTCATTGACGCGCTCCACAAGCTCCATGAACTCCCTCGCCGCGATAGGGTCGAGCATGGCCGTGGGCTCATCTAGAAGTAAGGCACGCGGTTGCATGGCAATGACCGATGCCAGATTAACCAGTTGCGTCTCGCCACCAGAAAGCTCTGAGGTGCCGCGCTCAACCCAGGAGTTGATGCCAAAATAGTTGGCTATCTCTGCTACGCGACGCTGGATCATCTCAGGCGGCGTACCAAGGTTTTCCAGACCAAAAGCCAACTCAGCTTTGACCGTATCCATGACTATCTGCTGACGGGGGTCCTGCATGACAAAACCGATTCGACCGGCGGACACCTGGGCATTGAGTTCCTGCACACTCTGGCCTGCGATTTGTATGTTGCCGGATAGTTCTCCACTTGGCGTAAGCTCAGGTTTGAGACATCTGAGCAACGTGCTTTTTCCAGAACCGGTACTACCTGCTAACAGCACCCGTGAGCCTGGAGCAATGTCAAAGCTCACACCATCAAGCACTTTACCGCCACCTGGATACGCAAAACTCAGATCTTTTACTGAGATACCCTGGGTACGTGTGTTCATTTTGAGCGCCACCAGGCATACTCCTCTCCAAGTTGCAGTACCAGAGGTACCAGGCAGAGCAGGACAAAGGGCAGATATCCCCACCACAAGGTAAGGGGGGAAAGATGAGGGTAATAGGTATAGTGCATGCCTGCCCAGATTACACAGATGAAACTGGTTAGACCCAGTGCGAGAGTGATACTGAGTGGCACAAGATCGCGTATCGTCAGGCGTGTGCGACGAAAACTGGTCCTCTTGCGGGAACCATATCCACGGGCTACCATGGAATGAGCGGTGATGAGTGATTTTTCCATACCCCACTCCATCAAATGTGAACTCAGGGCTCCTCCATACGCGAGTTGCCTCTTACGCGAACGCCGCGAGGTTCCCTCAGCAGAGTCGGTCGCAACGAATGTCGCAGAAGTACTCATTGCTTCAGCCTGGAGCGCCCCGGACTGATCTGTCTTATACTGTCCCGCCTCATGTGCGCGTGGCGTAGAGAAGGTACGTTGTGCTCTGTCCACCAGCTTTGCCTGTACCAGGAGCTCAGGGATGAACACGGTAATACGTGCGATCATCATGCCCGCAGTGGGAGAGAGTTTTGTGAAGAGCTCGATAAAGCCCTGCATGGAGCTGACCTTACCCAATACATTAAACCAAAGAATGACGTTGGCCAGCATCAACCCCATAATGAGGCCGTAGACCAGGCTTTCCACCGTTACAGGTGTTTGCATAAAACCCAGATTGATAGAAAAGAGCACAGTGAGCCCTCTTCCGCCAAAGACACTGTTAAAGAGCATGACAACAATGATGAGCACAATAACCCACCAGTTACCGCGCACAAAGGACCTGGGCCCACTCACGGCTACGCCATAACCCACCGCCGCCACAAAGCTGATGCACTGAAAAACCGGTTGCATGCTTGCCAGGCTGAGTATGATCATCAGCAGAAAAAAGCTGAATCCTACGACAGGATGATAGCTCTTCAGAGCATCCATCAGCACTTATTTCTGTAACACAAAACGCCACTCAACACTGTCGCCATTATTGAGTGTGTAATAACTGCATGAGGTTGAAGGTTCAACGCCATTTACGAAGTATTTCCATCCGCTTTCTGCAGTTACCGACTTTTCAGCAAGCCCGTCAATAGAAGTTACATAGACACCCATAGTGGTATAACTACCTATCGCAGCCCCGGTTGCGACCAAGGCATCGTAGACTGTTGACCCAGCGTTCAGGTTCATCGCATA
>JAVBUQ010000067.1:0-6138 GCA_031555185.1 Coriobacteriales bacterium | reverse complement strand
CTCGCCGAGCTCCTCATGAATGCGCAGGTTGAGATTCTTGTTCGAACGCTCAATGGCGTTGGAGATCTCTTCTTCCGAAGCGCCGTCAAAGACCGGTGAGGCTACGTGGATGGGTCCCGGTACGGACTCATTTGAATTATCGTCGCTCCAGCCGTTTTGCGCTGCCCACCCAAGGTGGGTCTCCAGAAGCTGACCGACGTTCATACGACTCGGTACACCGAGCGGATTCAGGATAATGTCAATGGGAGTGCCGTCTGCCAGGTACGGCATATCTTCTATGGGCAGGATCGCGCTGATCACACCTTTGTTGCCATGGCGACCGGCCAGCTTGTCTCCCTGCTGGACCTTACGTTTCTGGGCCACATATACGCGAACCAACTCGTTAACGCCGGGAGACAACTCGTCTCCGGCTTCGCGGGAGAAGGTCTGGATATCTATGATGCGTCCGCCGGAACCATGCGGCACCTTGAGGGAGGTATCGCGCACGTCGCGGGCCTTTTCGCCAAAGATCGCACGCAGAAGTCGCTCTTCTGCCGTTAGTTCGGTCTCTCCCTTTGGGGTGACCTTACCCACCAGGATGTCACCGGGGAAGACCTCAGCACCAATGCGGATAATGCCGTCGGCATCAAGATTGCCCAACATGTCATCGGAGATATTGGGGATCTCACGGGTAATCTCTTCGGGCCCGAGTTTGGTGTCGCGAGCATCGATCTCGTACTCGGAAATATGAATAGAAGTGAGCAGGTCATCGGTAACGACACGCTCAGAGAGGATGATGGCATCCTCGTAGTTAAAGCCTTCCCACGGCATGTAAGCGACAAGAAGGTTCTGACCCAGGCTCAGCTCACCCATGCTGGTTGCCGGACCATCGGCAAGAACCTCACCGGCCTCGACCTTCTGGCCCACACGAACCAGCGGCTTATGATTGAGGCAGCCACTTTGATTAGAACGCTGAAACTTAGGCAAGGCATAGTCGCGCATGCCGTTCTTGCCGCGAATAGAAACGCGGTTGGTCTGAACATATTCCACCATGCCTGCTTCTTCGGCAAGGACAATCTCGCCGGAGTCCACCGCACAGCGGTGCTCCATGCCGGTTCCTACCAGAGGCGCCTGAGGACGCAACAGCGGTACAGCCTGACGTTGCATGTTGGAGCCCATGAGGGCGCGGTTGGCGTCATCGTGCTCAAGAAAGGGAATAAGGGCGGTAGCTACCGACACCATCTGGCGCGGGCTTACGTCCATATACTGCACCTTGTCGGGCGTGACCTCATCCGGCTCACCGAATTCGCCGTCGGCACCACGGGTACGGCAGAGCACTCTTGTGGCTTTTATAAATTTGCCTTTTTCGTCGTACTCACCATAGAAGCGACTCTCCTGGTCAAAGGGATCGTTAGCCTGGGCGATGATGAAATTCTCTTCTTCATCGGCAGTGAGATAATCGATCTCATCAGTGACTTTACCGTCCACGACGCGACGATAGGGCGCCTCGATGAATCCGTAGGAATTTACACGAGCATAGGTAGCCAGTGAACCAATGAGACCGATGTTGGGGCCTTCCGGCGTCTCAATGGGACACATACGACCATAGTGCGAAGGATGCACGTCGCGTACCTCAAAACCTGCGCGTTCACGGCTGAGGCCACCAGGACCCAATGCCGAAAGGCGACGTTTATGGGTAATACCCGTAGCGGGGTTGGTCTGATCCATGAACTGACTCAATTGAGAGGAGCCAAAGAACTCTTTGATAGCAGCCACGATGGGACGAATATTGATAAGGCTCGTGGGTGTGATCTCCTCCACTTCCATAGTGGACATCCGCTCACGCACTACGCGCTCCATACGGCTGAGACCAATACGGAACTGATTTTGGATCAACTCGCCTACTGTCTTGATACGACGATTGCCAAAGTGGTCGATGTCGTCCAGCTGACAATGAGGATTGCCATTGGCCAGCTCCACGATATAACGCATGGTTTGGATGATGTCGTCCTTGGAAAGAACAGAAGGACCGGTCTCAGAGTAATTATGCGCACCGCGCTCCAGGGACTTGCCCATATTCTCAGCCACTGTACAGGTGTACCCATCGTCAGTAGCCTTATAGGTGAGTCCGAGTTTCTTGTCGATCTTATAGCGACCAACCCGTGCAAGGTCATAACGCTGTGGGTTGAAGAACAGACCTTCGAGCAGGGTTGCCGCGCTGTCCACATTGGCAGGTTCGCCCGGGCGCAGACGTTTGTAGATCTCGATGAGAGCATCCTCGCGATTATCGGTGCCATCTTTTTCGAGTGTACGTCGCACCAACTCGTTATCGCCCAGAAGCTCAATGACTTCTTCATTGCTACGGGCGATGCCTAATGCTTTGAGTAAAAGTGTGGCCGGTTGTTTACGCTTACGATCGACCTTGACACTGAGAAAGTCACGTCGGTCGGTCTCAAACTCCAACCACGCACCGCGCGAAGGAATGACCTTACAGTTATAAAGCGTCTTGTCAGAAGTTTTATCCTGTTCAGAGCCAAAGTACACGCCAGGGCTTCTTACCAACTGGCTGACAACGATACGCTCCGTACCATTGATGATAAAAGTACCGCGCTTGGTCATCAGTGGAAAGTCTCCCATGAAGACCAACTGCTCTTTTATCTCTCCAGTGTCTTTATTGGTGAATTTGACTTCGACAATGAGCGAAGCCTGATATGAGATATCCTTCTTTTTGCATTCGTCCTCAGAATGCTTGGGCTCGCCAAATTCGTGTACACCAAATTCTGCGATAAGGTTCTTGCCCGGATTCTCAATGGGTGAGATGTCGCGAAAAGCCTCCGCAAGTCCGTCAGTCACGAGCCAGTCGAACGAACCTGTCTGAATGGTGATCAGGTTCGGCACGTCCATGACTTCTGGGATTTTTGCGAAATTTTTGCGCTCTCGGTACAATGCTGCAGGAGTGGAAACTTTGCCCTTTGCCAAGGTGATTCCTCCTTAAGGAAGTAGAGAGAGGCCGTAAAAAGTCGTACCCTCAAATGTTACTACAAAAAAGTCCAAAATCAAGACTTGTTTTTTGGTTTTTGGCATCACAATGTAACATCTCGGCAACATACCCCTTCAGGCTTCCTTCTTACACGGTCTGACAGGTAGCACTTACTGGGAGCGTAGCGTTTTACCCGCGTAATCTGAAAGGGTAATCCACAGGGGAAAACTGTGTGGGTAGGCTGTGTGGGTAAGCTGTATGGCTACACCTGGTTCAGCGCATTTTCAATATCCTCAAGTATGTCAAACACATTCTCGAGGCCAACAGAAAGCCTCACCATGCCAGGGTTAATGCCAGCTTGGACCATCTGCTGCTCGGATAGCTGTCGGTGCGTTGCGCTTGCAGGATGGAGGACACAGGTACGAATATCCGCAACATGAACTTCATTTGATGCCAGCTTGAGCGAGTCCATGAACTTGATGGCGTTTTCTTTGCCACCTTTTATCGTAAATGTAATGACCCCACTCGCACCTTTTAAGTACTTCCTGGCCAGCTCGTGATACGGGTCACTTTCAAGGCCGGGATAATTAACCGATTCAATCATATCCGAGTCATGCAGGTACTGAGCAACGGCTGAGGCGTTACTGCAATACCGCTCCATACGAAGAGCGAGGGTTTCGAGTCCCAGGTTGAGCAAGAAAGCAGAATGGGCAGAGGGATACGTCCCGTAATCCCGCATAAGTTGCATACGGGCCTTAGTGATATAAGCACCTTCTCCATACGTGTCTGTATAAGATATGCCGTGATACGAAAAATCTGGCTCTGTTAGACCTTTAAAGTCTCCGCTACTCCAATCGAATGCGCCACTGTCTACAATAACACCGCCTACCTGCAGGGCATGCCCATCCATGTATTTTGAGGTGGAGTGAACAATGATGTCCGCGCCAAACTCAAAGGGCTTGCAGAGGATTGGCGTGGGAAAAGTATTATCCACTATCAGCGGGACGTTATGGGCATGAGCAACACGGGCGAGTTTCTCAATATCCAGGACACTCAAAGCCGGGTTTGCCAATGTTTCGCCAAAGACAGCCTTGGTATTTGGTTTGAAGGCGGCGTGCAACTCCTCCTCGCTGGCATCGCCATTGACAAAAAGGCACTCTATGCCAAGTTGTGCAAGAGAGAAACTGAACAGGTTAAACGTGCCACCGTATATTTGCGTCGTAGCGATAAAACTGTCTCCGGCGTTACAAATATTCAAGATAGAGAGCAAAGATGCAGCTTGTCCAGATGCCGTGCAAAGCGCACCAAGTCCTTCTTCGAGCGCAGCGATCTTTCTCTCAACGGCCATGACCGTTGGATTGCCGAATCTCGAGTAGATAAGACTTTGCATAGGCTCATCAAAGACCGCGCCAATATCTTCGGTGGAGTCATATACATAGGTGGTACTTTGCACGATTGGCATGACACGCGGCTCCGTGTTTTTGGGGGTGTATCCTGCATGCAGGCATTTGGTTTCGTCGCGCATGGTCTGTTCCTCCTTAACGTGAATGCTTCTGCCTTGATAGACAATACGCCTGCCACTGTGCTCACGGATTCGTTTTGCGGCACAGTGGCAGGCGATCAGATTACCTACGGATAACGCCGGGATTAAGAAAGTGAAGCTACGCCGCCAGCTTCCTCGATCTTAGCCTTGGCTTCATCAGCCTTAGCCTTGTCAACACCCTGGAGGATGGGCTTGGGAGCTCCTTCGACAGCATCCTTGGCTTCTTTGAGGCCAAGTCCTGTGAGCTCACGGACAACTTTGATGACAGCGATCTTGGCATCGCCAAAGCCTTCAAGTACCACGTCAAAGGAGGTCTTCTCCTCGGCATCCTCTTCGCCATTACCACCGCCGGCAGGAGCACCTGCGGCAGCTACAGCTACAGGAGCAGCAGCCTCAAGACCATACTCCTCCTTAAGAAAATCCTTCAGTTCTTTGACTTCGAGTACAGAAAGGCTTGTGAGCTCCTCTGCCAGTTTCTTGATATCAGCCATGTCTGGCTCCTTTCGTTTGTTGCGGGGACAAGCCCCGTTCTTTTTGTTGTTGACGGAGAAGATCTCCGCTGTTTTGGGGACGATGCCCCTGTTTTCTCGCTTATCTGGTCTGGCAGATTGGCTTCATCTCCTACCAGATAAGCAGCCGGATCAAGCAGGCTAAGCTGCTTTTTCTTCGATGGCATCCAGCAGACCATAGAGAGGACCACTGCCATCGAGCGCGGCAATGACTTCCTGCAGCGGATTTCCGAGCATTCCGACGATCTGACCGATAAGCTCCTCACGGCTGGGCATGTCGGCCATTGCTATGACTTGTTTGTCGTCAAGGACTTTGCCTTCAAACAGCCCTCCTTTGATGGAGAATGATTTGTTTTCCTTGGCAAATTGTTTGAGTACCTTTGCGGTGGCCACCGGATCACCAGTAGCAAACACAAATCCGCTTGGACCTTCGAGGATGTTGCCCATCTCGGGCATCTCCAACTCTTGCATGGCGAGAACGGTAAAGGTGTTCTTATAGATCGTGTAGCTGGCGCCCTCAGCCCTGATCTTTCGGCGCAGATCTTCGGCCTGTTTGACGGTAAGCCCACGATAGTCCACCACCCAGATAGCATCGGCATCCTGGATGTCTTCCTTGATCTGTTTGACCAGTTTGACTTTCTCTTGGTTTGGCATATTTCACCTCCTGCCTTTTGCTCATATAAAACGACCCTCGCTACCAGGTAGGAGGGCCGAAAGCAGTTGATGGGTTCATCTTTACTTTTGACCACCTCGGCGGGCTGGGGTTTCCATTTAAACTCTTGCGAGCACCGGCTGTCTCAGGTAGCGACTATTCAATTAGTAGTGCAGCTGTGCATTATCTCAGTTGGAGTTTCTTTGGTCAAGTCACTACCCGTGCCAATTCCAATGATACCCAGAAAGAGGTTGCAGGTCACACCCCTCTGAAGCGGCAAGGGTACCCCGAGCCGATTCAGGGAGCAGTGAGGAGATCCGCTCGCCAGCTGACAGGCCTCAGTGGCGGGTAGAGGAATGCGAGCTAGCTCCGAACGATAGCGAGCTGTAAGGCTTAAATACCCTGACCGCCTCAGAGGGGTGTGACCTGTAACGAGTTGCGGGGAAGGAGCAACAGTATCTCCACAGCATGTATA
>JAVBUQ010000052.1:0-7064 GCA_031555185.1 Coriobacteriales bacterium | reverse complement strand
AACGGGGTAACAAAACAATCTACGGGGTAAACGACAGTGGTCAAGATGGCCAAAGGTGACCTGTGAGGGCGTTTTGTGAGGAGGGGCCCGTTATGGCGGTTATAGGAGAAATAATTGCCAATAAATATGAGATTATCCGTCTCGTGGGAGAGGGCGGTATGTCGCGTGTTTATCTGGCGATGGACAAAAAACTCAACAAGCAGTGGGCAGTTAAAGAAATCAAACCAACTAAAGATCCCCAGCGACAAGAGATCATCCGTCAGAGTCTGGTAACAGAAACTAACATGATCAAGCAGTTTGATCATCCCGCGTTGCCTCGTATCACCGACTTGATCAACGAAGAGGGCATTCTCTACGTGATCATGGACTACATAGAAGGCGAGCCGCTCTCCCGGATACTTGAGGAGCAGGGGCCTCAAAGTCAAAACGACGTTATCAATTGGGGAGAGCAACTCTGTGACGTCCTCGACTACTTGCATACCCAGGATCCGCCGGTCATATATCGAGACATGAAACCAAGCAATGTCATGCTCAAGCCAGACGGTACCGTAAAGCTTATTGACTTTGGTATCGCGCGTGAGTACCGAAAAGAAAAGGAAGAAGAAAGGGACAAGAAGAAGCTCGATGATACTACTACTCTAGGGACAAAAGGCTACGCTGCTCCCGAGCAGTTTGGAGGGCTAGGGCAAACAGGCCCCTATACCGATGTTTACTGCCTGGGAGCAACACTTTATCATCTGCTCACCGGTAAAAGCCCTGCTGAGCCTCCCTATGTCATGTATCCCATACGCCAGATTGACCCATCCCTTTCTCCGGGCCTCGAGAAGATCATCACTAAAGCTACACAGCAAAATCCTGATGACCGTTATCAGAGTTGCGCGGAGATGCTCTACGAACTCGAGCACTATGACACCGCAGACGACGCACATCGCAAAAAGCTCAAGAGAACGTGGAGATCATTCCTCGGTGTGTCAGCGGCAGCTCTCTTATTTATCCTCGTGGGTATCTTTGGGTTGGGGATGACGGAGTACAGCAAGAGTGCTGACTATGACACGCAGATAGAACTGGCTGAGAAGGCAACCGATCAAAGCGAGGCCGCCGATCACTACCTCAATGCTATTGCCATCAAACCGGGTGAGACGGCCGCATACGAAGGGCTTATCAGCCTGTACAAAAACGATGCCTCTTTTACTACCGACGAGGAGATGCAGCTTCAACAGGCAGTAATGCCCCATCTAGGAGAACTACAACAGAACAAAGAAAGCTATGCAGCGCTTGCCTACAGTATGGGAAAGCTCTACTGGTATTACTATGACTATGCTCTTGACGCGGGAGACAACCGCCATACGCGTATCAAGTCGGCAAGTCGTTGGATGAACGACGCTGCAGCCGAGCCTGCCTTTGACAACCAATCCCTTGCTCAGATCTATGCAGGTATTGCTGCGTTCAACAACAACATAGTCGCCCGCATCAACGAGGGCGATGATGCAGGCTTGTATGAGCCATACTTCCGCGATCTTCAGGAGCTGAACGCCCTCGTTGCAGAGGAGAATAACGAAGTGGTGATACTGGAGACCTCTGCGCTTACCAGCGATGCCTTGGCAACCTATGCACGCAAATTCCGAGCAGATGGCATTAGTCAAAAGGAGATGGAAGAACTCTATAACCTTGCTCTTGCCAATGCTCAAAAGGTCCAACCCACCACGGACAAACTGGACGAGGAACAATCCGCAATCTTTACGGCGGAGGAAGCAACAAAAGAGGCAATACGCAATGCCTATGTGGACGCAAGGACGGTGTCATCATGAGTCAGGCTTTTACCATACTCGCAATTATTGGGTTTTCTCTTGCAGCCGTACTGGTGATAGTGGCTGTTGTCATGTTCTTTAAGCTCAACATCAAACAAGTGCACGACGACCTCACCGGCAAAACTGCTACTCGGTCTATAGCTGAGATCAGAGCGCGGGCAAAAACCCGCAAGCGCACTGTCTCGGAGGCGGGCAAAAAACTTGGCTGGGACTCGTCTGAACCCATCAAGATACCTTCTGGCCCCCTTAAATCCTATGCAACCGATAAGGTCACCGCGGACATCGGCACTGAGGAGCACGCCACAACGCTGCTTGCAGAAGACAGGGAGGGCGAACAAGAAACAACAGTTCTTTCCGGCATGCACGATGAAGGAGGCGAGGAAGGAACAACAATTCTTTCCGGGGTGCGTATTGAGGTAATTGAGGAAGAAACAACGATCCTCTCCAATGGGCACATTATTGAGATCGAAGAAGAAACAACTGTGCTCATAGGCAGTTTTGAAGAGGACTCTTTGAGTACTGAAGAGCCTGAGAATAGCACCGACTCTGAAGAAGAAGAGCAAACTACTGTCCTCTCCGGTAAGAAGCCGTCAAAGTTTGCATCAGGCGCCGCGCTGCTTATCGTAGCCTCGCTTGCCTTTGCCTTTGGCCCCGGTGCGATTGAGGCGCAAGGAGCGATAACCACTTCTCAGGGCAAACCCGCCCATGCACTGCAAAAGATGCGGGTGGAAGGAACAAGGTATTCACAAGGGGAGGGCACAATACCTGGTGGGAGTGCAGGGGAAGATATCACCGGAGGCGAGGAAGTTGCCAACGGAGCGCCTGCAAGTGGGACAACTGCCAGCGGAGCAGCCGCTGGCGAGGCCTGGAGTGCAAGCCTGCTTGCCCCCTTGGCCGAAGAAGACGAGACGGCACCCGTCTTTGGCGCTATCACCTTTGACCCAGATAACCCGGTGTTGGAAGGAGTCCTTTATGCGGCAGACAAGCTCACACTCATTGTGGAAGTGTCAGACCTTGTGTCTGACCTCGACCCAGATGAGCCTGTAAGCGGCATAGACCCCTCAAAGACCATTGTGACAGTTGATGGAGAGGACTATCCCTCCGATAAAGTTTTCTATGAGCCTGAGAACCTTGAGCATCCTGAGCATCCTGAGCGACTACTCATTGAGTTTGAGGCTTTGGAAGGTTTGGTGGTATCTCATAGTCTGAGCAATATCTCAATAACCATTGAAGACGCTGCAGGTAATGAGGCGCAGAGCGGCCCGCTCAGTAACCATGACATCAAAGGAAAAGACCTGGAGGGCGAGGAAGCGGACATTGACGGATTCATCGTCAGTGCCGTCTCTGCTGATGTCACACTCAGCTATGACAACAACACCTCCTACAACGGGGATTATTACAACGCCCAAAGAACAGGTGTTGTCAGAATCAGCAATGCAAGGTTCGGGACCCTCATGAACAGGGCTTCATACAAAGATCGAGTCATCGTAACCATTACCGAGCAGAGTAGCGGGGTAATAAAAGAAGTTCCTTACAAGGATTTTGTCCCTGACCCTCTGGCCCTCGACGGACAGACCTGGATATATGAACACACCTTTGACACCAATGGGCACTACACGGTCAATGTCTTGTTCAAGCCGCCTTTTAATAAATCCGTAAGGATTACCGACGAGTTTTACCTCGACACTGTTGCTCCTACCATCAACACGGCGACTCTTGCTCCTACCGCACCTGTAGTATGGGACTGGATAGCCACAAAAGATGAGGTAAAGCTCATCTTTGACGTAAGCGATGATTTTACCGGCATCGATGCAAGTACGGTGCTCGCTACCATTGCAGGGGTCACCGTACCTGCAACCTATAACAGCTCCGAAGGAACGCTCACTCTCAGCTTTGCGGCAGATAACGAGCGGATCCTTTTAGATGGCATCGCTCTTACCGTGTATGACATGGCTTATAATGAGTGTGTCCTTACAGACCTGAGAACACTGCTGGGTAGCAGTGTCAATGCAAACACCGTGGGCTTTATCGCAGACAGCGAAGCCCCTGACATTGCGGTAGTCTACGACAACGCTACCCAACAAAACGCCCGCTATTACAACGCGCCACGTACGGCAACGGTTACTATTACCGAATCAACCCTTGACCTTATCAAGGCAAACGATCCAAACCGGCCAGTAGTCACCATTACCCGGGATGGTTCAAAAGCGTATCTCAAGGCACAGGATTTTGAGAATCCCAATGGTGACGGCCACACCTGGATTACGCACTATACCTTCAACACAGACGGCGACTACCAAGTGGAGGCAGCGCTCACAGATATCGCCGGCAATACCTCAACAACTTTCAGCGATGCGTTCACCATTGATCTTTCCAAGCCTTCTCTACTGCTCACCTTTGACAATAACGACGCTCAAAGCGGCATGTACTACAAAGCACCACGCACGGCAACGATACGTATCATCGAGAGGAACTTCTCCGAGAGCCTCACTTCTGTTACTGTGGTTGCGCAGGATGCCGCAGGAAACGGCATGGCTGCTCCAGGCATCAGCGGCTGGCGAGAAGTGCAGCCAGGTACCTGGGAGACCACCGTGCCCTTCAGCCAGGAGTTGCACTACAGCCTTACGGTCAACTGCACCGATCTTGCTGGCAACGTGGCAGAAGAAGCAAAGGAACCAGAATTTGTTATTGACATGACGGCCCCTGTCGTCAGAGTGGAGCGCGTAGAGAACAACACTGCCTATGCCAATGAGATAGCGCCTCTCGTGTACTTTGAAGACCTTAACTTTGAGCCCTACCGTACCGAAGTCGCAATAACAGGCAGCAACCAAAAAGAGACAACTTATTTTAGAAGCGACGAGGCTCTTACCACTACGTCGCGCACCCTTACCTACGAAGACTTCTCCTACGAGCTGAGATACGATGACGTCTACACGCTTACGGCTACTATCGAGGACAAGGCAGGCAATACGGCTGAACAGACAGTTGTCTTCTCAGTAAACAGGTTTGGCTCAAACTACGAGTTCTCGGTCAAAACACAACCGCTTATAGGAACCTATCTGCAAGAACCGCAGGAGATCGTGGTTATCGAGACCAATGTGAGCGGGCTGGAGTCTTCTGGCGCACGGCTCTCGAGGAACGACTCAATCGGCACGCTTACCAATGGAGAAGACTACACAACCACCACGCTGGGCAATCAAGCCGACTGGTCGCGTTATGAGTACGTGTTCCCAGCGGAGCTGTTTGCCGATGACGGTTACTACCGCATACTCCTTTCGTCAAACGATCTTGCCGGTAACTATTCCGAGAATCTCATGATGGGTAAAAACGTCACCCGCGACGATGCCTTTGAGGTAGTGTTTGCGGTGGATGGTACGAGTCCGGTGGCGTCCATGGGCGGCATCTCTGACGGCTCGACCTTCTTCAGTCCCTCACAACTTATTGATGTGTATGCGGGTGACAATATGGAAATGGAAGAGGTTATCCTCTCTATAAATGAGGAGCCTGTACAAACTTGGCTGGGGGATGATGCCCTTGAGCAAGGTGCACTTGCCTATGAGCTCCTCGCAAGCGATGTGTTTAACACCGTGAGCCTTGAGGTTACCGATAGGGCAGGAAATACCGTTGTCATAGAGGCGAGTGATGTGCTGGTAACCAACGATTTATTCCGTTATGTTGTCAATACTCCTGTGATCCTCTATCCCATAATCGCGGCACTTTCGGTACTGGTGGCGCTTGCAGTGGTGCTCTCGGTACGTCTTATACTTAAGAAACGAGCAGAACAAGCACCTGAAGAAGAGGGGGAGGTGGGCTAACAAAGCAGTTTTGTTCACATTAAACAGGTAAGACAAACAGGTAAGACAGAACGAGACAACCTGTTTGCGGCAGTGGAAAAGTTCAACACAATAAGGAGGAATACCAATGGCTATGAATATCAGTATGTCACCAGCAGAAGTAGAGCAACTTTCAAATGAGTATATGACTCGAAAAAATGAAGTTGATGAGATTATCTCCAACATGGATAGGATGCTCGGCCAACTCATGGGCGTGTGGCAAGGCCAGGCTGCGCAGGCTTATGAGCAACGTTGGCAAGGCGAATTAAAGCCGTCTTTTCAAAATGCCAGTGAGCTTATTGGTGAGATTGCCGACGCAATCAGAAAGAGCGCGCAAGCCTTTGCAGATGCCGATGAAGCTGTTGCAAGGGGCCTCAGAGGCTAAGTACAGGAGTATGAAGACGGCAACGGGGACAAATGGGGCGTGCCCTCATTTGTCCTGCTTGCTCTTCACAACAAGCTGAGAAGAACACCACCATGTTACTTACCTTGATATCTGGAGAGAAGATTCATACCTCCTCTTTGCCGAAAGAACCCAGCGGCATGAGCTGGGTGAGCGAGGCGGGAGGCTTAAGTGCTCAGCGCTTCGGTCTCATAGAGGCTAAAGATGAGGTATGGGTGCTCTCTCCCAAAAAGGGCATGCAGCTCATAGACAATGAGGGAAGAGAACTTAAGTCTGTGGTGCTTGAGAGCGCAGAGGAAAGAGCGTACACACTCGGTGTACCAGGCTCATCTGCCACACTCATCTCAAGAGAACAAACAGCAGGCGACACACACTTCAAGATCATCGGCTTTAAGACCGATGAGGTGATCACCATAGGCAGCAGTGCAGATAACACCCTCACCTACGCCTCTCCTTATGTGGCAGGCACACACGCCTGTATCAACTACTACCGTGATGTGTTCTTCCTCACCTCACTTGAGAGTACTCCAGGGACCTTCGTAAACACCACTATGCTCACACCTCAAAAGAAGCGTGAGCTTAAACCGGGAGACATAATAGAGATACTCGGCCTTGTCATAACGATAGGCCATCGCTTCATCTCACTCAATAATCCCTCTGATGCCCTCACCATACACGACAATGATAACTTCGTATACTACATCCCTCCTCCCTACACACCTCCCAAACAAGGCCCTGAAGAAGACAAGGAAGAGGAGTACTTCTATCCCGCCCCGCGCTTTAAAAGGGATATCACCCCAAGAAGATTTACCGTAGACGCACCACCCCCGCCAGAAAAGGCAGACGAGACCCCCATTGCCCTGAAGATAGGGCCTTCTCTAGTCATGGCACTTGCCGCGGTGTTTTCAGGCGTGATGATGTTCACCAACATCATGGACAGTGGAGGCTCGATACTCAGGGCAGTCCCCATGCTCGTGATGGCTGTTGCCATGCTTACCGGCGCAGTGGTGTGGCCTATCA
>JAVBUQ010000087.1:0-10740 GCA_031555185.1 Coriobacteriales bacterium | reverse complement strand
GGTGCACCATTGTTCCAGTTCCTCTTTTCTAGCTGCTTCTTCTGATATCAGGTATAACAACTCGGATTTTGGTTGAGGTTTTAGGTCTCCATCGTTAATAGAAACCGAAAATACCAAGAAAGGTTCTGGAGCAGTCTGGTTCAATCGTTTTGTTGGTTCAAGATAGTAAATATGCCAATCATTACCATTAGTTAGAATGACCCATGGAACACCTTCGTTCCTGGCGTAGTCACGAGCCTGTCGAAGATGGTTCTCATTAAGTCGCAGCCCAGTTTTCTTTATTTCGATGACGGCGTATATATAGTCATTACCTTTCTTATCCTTACGTTTAATTAGGATATCAGCATAACCTCCGCCAATACTGCTTTCTGCAGTTATGTTCTGAAACTTATCCCACCCAAGCATGCTAACCAAGATGTCCATTACAATTGTTCTGGTATCAGCTTCTCCAAAACCTTCGGTCTTAGCCTTGTCCAGAATGGTGTTAGTACGCGCCAGCTTGCTCTTAATTCTCGTGACTGCCTTTTCTTGATAGACTGCCATATCCCTCTCCCTTATTCAAGAAACATCATTCCTGTTACTACTACTTCTAGCGTCAACCTGCACATATCTTATTCATAGATTGGAGCAGAAAGACCAAGCGTAGTATCTTTCATCAAAGATGTGATGTAATGATACCATCGAAATATGATTCTCTCTTGTTAGTTTCTTGAGCTCCAGCATAAACGATGACCAGCGTATGAATGAAGCAGACATAAAGAGTGATCCTGCTGATACCATGTTTCTGTAAGCAATAAAATCAACTGAGTAGATTCTTTTCCTAAACATTCGGTGAAGTAACATGCAGGGTTTCTCGCCACATTGCCGTTGCGAGTATCACAGATCTTTACTGACGCGCTAATTATCTGTTGGCCAATAATTGGAAGCAAGACTGCATTCAACCGCCTCACGCAACTTCCTCTCGCCCCTCAAAATACAAACTTGCTGCGCCCGGATCAAGGTAATCGAGCAAAACTACGAGCTCCCCAAAGTAATCAATCTCTTCATCGCGAAAGACGCAAAGCTGTTGCTTCACTTTTTCATCTTCTGCTGCCTGAATATCTGTCTCGTGCCTGGTAATAGTTTCAAGGCTACTGCTAAGATCGCGCTGAATAACTTGAATCAAAGCTTCTTGAAAGCTTGCCTGCCTGACAAGTGACGCTATGGTTGCATGCATAATTGTTCCAATCCTTTTCGTGCGTTCTGCCCTTTTGCTCATTATAAAACGCAACTGTCCCCTGCGGACAAAACTTCACATATACTCCACAACTTCCCAACGCGCAAAAGTCCACCCATATACTGAGGGTTACTTTATGGGCAGAGGTACAATAGTAAGGAGACATCATGAAGAAGCTACTCGGCCTTTTTCTTTTGGTAAATCTGGGTTTGGTTTTTGTCCTCTTTGGATGCAGCCCTCCCGCCCAGGAAAGCACAGAAACAGACACAGGTACGAGCTCAGGCACTGCTGCAGAAGAAAACATTTCAAGCCCTCCACCTGGGTTATCGTTCAGTTATGTGGTTGACGATGCCTGGCCAGAAGAACAATTGACAGAAACAAGCGCCGTCTATTATCTCGACAGTTCTGCGGAGCAAACCTCTAATGCGCCCATTCTTGTTGTAGAGGAGTTCTCCATTGAGGATTCTGTTGAAGGGCTCGACGCACAAAACGCATATCTTGAAAATACCTATCTACAGAGTGGAGAGGGCATCACCTACACAAGTATGAGTATGTCCTCCCTCAACGGAAACGGATGCGTCACGGCACAGTTTACTGAAGACGAAGACAATAAGGGGATTGTCATGTTCTTCTTTACCTCACCCGATACCATCGGCATGATCAAGTATGTGGCACCGGAGGCAGACTTTAACGAGTATCTCGGCGACGCGGAAACAGTCATGGATACGGTAGAGTTTTACTGAGGCGCTCAGAGTACTTTAGCCAGTTCTCTTTGAGTCAGATCAGCGTAAAGGGCCTGGATTGATTCCATGCCCTTTATGTTTTCTCATGCACTGTCAAGCTCTCCGTTAAAACTATGAGGTTGTATTCTGCTCGGAAAAAGTGGTGAGACTGCAACGTATGGTGAGGCTATTTCCTGCCCAGCAGATCAAGGTCTATCCCCAGCTTTTCCGCGTTCTCAGCAACCTCTTTCTGCCCCTCGAGGAACAGATCCGTTGCGGCAGGATCGAGATAGCGAAGCAAAGCCACTAATTCGCCAAAATGCTCCATCTCTTCATCACGTATATCGCGTAGCTGGGCAGCCACAAATTCGTCTACTGAGGCTTGAGCATGAGCCTCGTACAGGAACATGGCTTCCAGCTCACTGGCGATATCAAGTCTGATCGCTTGGATAAGACCCTCTTTAGAAAGAGGTTCCAGGCTTTGTCCAACGAATGGTTCGGGAAATGACGGCATAATAATTCCAATCTCTGTGTTGTTGACAGGACTACTTGCTATTCATGGTTGCGGAACAACTCAAGATCAAAGCCCAGTTTCTCCGCCTGCCTGGCAATCTCGCCTTGATCTTCAAAGAACATATCTGATATTGCTGGGTCAAGATAAGAGAGCAGCGCGATAAGTTCACTCATGTGATCCATTGCTTCATCGCTCCGCTTTCGAAGTTGTGCCGCTTTTGCCTCATCCTTGGCAACATGAGCATCGGCTTCATATCCACCTACGGCCACAAGGTCATTCAGGATATCCTGTTCGATTATCTCAATCAGGTCCTCTTTTGTCTGCACTGATACAGACTCTGCAATAGAAGGCATGTTATCCCCGTTTCTCTCAATTCCTACATACCCCATGAACGTAATTCTAATGCTCAAGAGCTTTTGTGGACGAAATCCCACATTTTCTCCATAAATCCAAAATCACCCATCGCGGCGCGCAGCTCAAGGTTCTGCCATCAAATCGCCCCTGTTGACCTTTTGATGCGCCAGATATGCCTGGAACACAGGCATTGTCAACGCAGATTTTGTCTGCGTAGAGCAGACCCCACACTACTCAGTGATCTATAAGCTCTGTTCTGCTAGCAGACAAAACCTCAGGAGAAAGGTTCCCATGAAGACAGTGTTAGGAATACTCACCGCAGTGCTTATGTCATTATCTGCTCTGGGGTTGATGGCTGACCTGGATACCGCTGGAGTAAGTATTCTAGACGAAAGCAGCAATGCGAGAAATAGTGCTGTCAATCAGCAAACAACACTCTATACCGGGGCACGTAACACCCAAAACCACGAATGGCTGCCGGCAAACTTTACCGCCTTTGACAATCAATACAGCGTAAGCAGCTTTACCATTGAGATTACCGAAGACGGCAATACCCTGGTCAGGTGTGAAGGCTCAGGCTTTGACAAGATACCCCTGCGTTATAACGTGTATCAGATGCCCCTCACCTGCGTACTCATGATTGATGGAGGCAGGGTAAATTCGTCTAACGGCTCAGCTAGTGCTCATACCCTTGAGTTCTTGTATGAGGGTGCATGGGACCCGGACAGCATCATGCTTATGTCCAGCGATAACGGGAACCAACGTGTGCTGATTCCTGTGAGTAAAAGCACATAAATCATCATCTCCATGGACGGTGATGAATTACAGCTCACTGAACTGTCTGCGCAGCGCAGACCAGCATCTTCTGGCAACTGAATATGATGAGGTCATTCAATAACATATGGATGTATTTTGAGATACAACAAGGAGCGTGATTGTAATGGCTAAGAATGAGACACCCAAAGTAACACGGAATATCCCTTACCGTTATGTCTGTGAACATTGTGGGACGCAGACCGAGTGGAAGACGGCACATCTCACTGGGGATACCGAGGAAGCAATCAACAACACCATTCTTCCTACTGCTGTTAAAGAAGCTCAAAAAGGAAATTACTTTGAGCTTAACAATATCGAAGGAAAATGCCCACACTGCCGTGGTCGTCAATCCTGGGAGCTCGGAGAAGCCAAGGCCTGGATGCGTCGCTCGCCTCTTATGGGTCTTGGTGTGGGAGCTATGATCGGTGGCGTGGGTGCCTTTGTATCCGTGTTTTTGTTTGGACTGCTGGGCGCCCTTATCCTCTTTCTTGCTCTCTCCATTATCTGCATGATTGGTGCCTTTATCTTTGGTCTGGTGCAATATATCAGTATCAAGTCCAGCATGAAAAAGACCTCCCGACGCCATACACCTGAGGTTGTCTGGCAGAGTGATCAAAGACAACTTGGAGCACAGCAGTCGCAGCCATCTTCATTATGCGTACCGGCATCACAGACGACATCAGTACCGGCACCCTTACCTGCGCCCACACCACAAGCAGCGTATTTTCAGCAAAGACTACCGCAACGTTACCCCGCCCCCTCCTCTGAACCCGTGATAGTGGCCGCACCCGCACAACCCGTGGTAGTAGCCGCACCCGCACACTCAGCCTCAAAGGATATGCCGGGACAAGCCTTGCAGGCTCAAGCTCAGTTTGCCCCTCCGTCCGGACGGCCTCAGCGCGTAGTTGTTGCGACACAGGCACAATGTGTAACTTCCGCTGTGCAGCCTCGACACCCTTCTCAGCCCCGACACACCGCGCACACCACCACACCAGCCGTCGCCTATGCCTCCGCTACACAGGTATACACCTGCCTGCAATGCGGCACGCCGGTCATGGGAGCAGGAGCATTCTGTATAAAGTGCGGCAGCCAGATAGCCTAGATGTGCAGGGATTGGGGCTTGCTAGGCACCTTCAACCCCGGTGTCCAAAGGGGCAAGCCCCAGTTCAATGAAGAATTCATAGAGCCGGATATTGTCGTACCCATGATTAAGAGCAAAGATTAGAGCGGCATCGCGCTTGATAAGAGCGTGCAACGCTCCATTCGAAGTAACCGCCAGCATACGCTGGGTAGTAGTAAGATCCAGACGCATGGCAAAAGCAATGGCCAGGTAATAATCGCGCTTGCCAATGCGGGTACCGTCCATTATCTGGTACCCGTAGGTGCGGGAGATGTTGGCATCGCGTATAACAGCACTACGCGAAAGGCCTGTCTTCAAAAACAGTTCATCAAAGAAGTCGCGGACGTCCGGGTCAAGAAAACCCGAAGCATTTCCATCGGGAAAGGCAGGAAAGCTATCGCCCTTAAGACGACTCATCATCATTTGCGTGTCCAACACAGGACCGCTATCCTCAGGAAGTTCCGGCATCCACTACTCCTTTCCCCGTTCCAGGTCAAATACAGCGTTTTAACGTTGTCCGCGCAATCAACCAGGTGAAGGTTGACAAGACTGAGATATGGAATATCCCTATCTGCTGCCTACTCTTTGTCATAGTCTACCGCAATTTCTTCAATACGAATTGTAATCTGTTTCTTGAATACTGTCTGCTCAAAGCAGACCAGGGCACCTCCTCACGCTGACATACTCAACATGCAGGGTGGTCTGTTTATTTATGAATGCGAAGGTAGCCTCATGAGCCTACATAGTAAAATGGAAAGAGCACAAGCAAAATGGGATATGCAGGAGAGGGTGCGCATGGGTGACGCTGAAGCGTTCCTGGGCTCATACAAAGAGGCTCTGGCAGAAGAAGTCACTGGCGGCATGTGGCCGATAGAGCTTTCTCAGGTCTACGAGCCGGAAAGTTGCCTGAAGCATTCGGGCGCCAAGGAAGTCTATCTCGTCAAAGACAGGCGAACAGGCGGACTTGTGGTACTGCGTGCCTCTGACTTAGATGCGGGCGAACGAGCCGATGCTGAGCATGCCATTTTATCCCGCTTGAACTATCCCGGCATTCCGAAGACCTTTGGCACCATGATGAGAGAAGGGCGAAGCTATCTCGCGCGCGAATACTTTGTTGGAGAACCTCTGGACCAGGTCACTGCGCGCGGGACGATGCAGCCAGCTCAGATATACAAGATTACACTTCAGATCTGTGCGATTCTGGGATATCTTCACTCGCAACACCCTCCGGTTATCCACCGAGACATTAAACCTCAGAATATCATCAAACGTCCGGATGGCAGCATCGGTCTGACGGACTTTGGTATTGCGCGCACCTTTAAGGAAGGCTCCGAGTCGGACACCCAGTACATGGGCACTTTACTTTACGCACCGCCCGAGCAGTACGGTTATGCCCAGTCTTCTCCTCAGACTGATATCTATGCGCTGGGTATTGTGCTCATATATCTGGCCACCGGCTCACCTGACCGCCGTGATCTTGACAGGCGTATCACCGATCCTCAGCTGCGCGCCCTTATAGAAAAGTGTATCGCTTTTGACCCCAAGGACCGCTTTCAGAATGTGGACCAGGTCATCAAGCGCATTCGTTCCATGAAAACACGAAAGCCGCGCCTTATTATCGGGGCAGCCACAGGTTGCATTGTGCTGGCGCTCATTGGCATAGGTATCTGGCAGCTTTTTGCTGCTGGGATCCTCGGCGGAGGCACTGCTCCTGTTAATCTTATTGACGCAGATGACCTTATCAGTGTGGGCACCAACGATTATCCCAGCACCGGTGACCCCACCATTGGCTCTACCAACTGGCTATACGACTATAACTCTGGTGGTAACCTGCAAGGCAACATTAATAATGGCGGCTTTGCGGTACCCGATTACAACAACAAAACGATATATGTTTCAAGCGGCGATAGTATCTATAAGCTGGATGAAGACGGCAACATTCTTGGGTACGTCTACTCAGGAAGCGTTGACGGTTCATTGAATATCTACAACGGTTCTCTGTACTTTTCCGCATGGGATGGAATGGTTCATAAGATAGATCTGGAGAGCGGCGAGGACACCGAGCTGGGCAGCATCTCTGCAGAATCCATTTACTTTGACGAAGGGCGGATGTACTTTACCAGTATGACCGATGACCTAAAACTCTATTCTGCCAAAACTGACGGATCGGGCATTGCAAAGGTGAGCGATGCAACCAATGTTCACTACACGAATATCGTTGACGGTATTCGCTATTACTCTGACGAAGCCGATGGCAAACGTATCTATGCTCAAAACCTCAGCACGGGAGACACGGCGTTGATCTATGATGCGCCAGCTATCTGGCTCTCGGTATGCAATGGGCGTATCTACTTTGAGGATGATACGCCGGGACGGCTTGCCTCCATTAATCTCGACGGTTCAGATTACAAAATCGTCTACGATCAGCCGTGCTACTTTGTCGTTGCCTCCTCACACGGCATCTTTGCCGTCAACGCCATTACCAAGGAGCTGGTGGTTGTGGATGCCACTACCAGCGAGGTTAAGACGGTGTTGGAGAGCGGCGACAAAGAATTCTGCGTAGCGGGCGGTTGGATATTCTATCGCAGTGTTAACAGCAACACCGTTCAAGGTATGGTGCGCGAAGACGGCACGGATGATAGGGGGTTTTAGTTGGGAGATTCTGCTTTGAGTTTCTCTCTCTGCTCTCGTTGCTCATCGGTGGCAAGCTCAAGGTGGAACAGGTCACGATTTTGCACTACAAGCTGAATAAGACACTGCTGTCCGAGAGAAAGGCAAACATGGCTCCTGGTAGAAAGCATGGTTCAAAACGCAAAGCTAAGATTCTCTACCTGCGCGACATCTTACTCGAGGAAACCGATGATGAGCATGGCCTCTCTATGCCCCAGCTTATTGAACGCTTGCAGGAAAAGGGTATCGAGGCAGAGCGCAAGGCAATCTATGACGATCTGGACACCTTACAAGCATATGGACTCGATGTCATCAAACGACGTGGGGCAACGACAGAATATGCAGTGGGAGGAAGAGCATTTGAACTGCCCGAGCTGCTCCTTCTGGCAGATGCAGTACAAAGCTCGCGTTTTCTTACCGTGAAGAAAAGCTCCGCGCTTATAGGTAAACTCCAGAAGTTCACCTCTCTACACAATAAAAGGCTTTTTGACAAAAGCATGCATGTTGCAGGGCGTATCAAGATGCAGAACGAAAGCATTTATTACAACATCGACACTATACAGGAGGCTATCAGACGTAGAAACAAGATAGTCTTTTATTACTCGGAATATGGAATCGACAAAAAAGCAGTACTCAGGCGTGAAGGCAAACAGTACCAGGAGTGTCCTATTGACCTCATCTACAAGGACGAGAACTACTATCTCTGCACGTATAACGAAACCCATGAGAGTTGTCTTCGTTACCGCGTGGACCGGATGGTCAACATAGAAATAACTGAAGAGCCCATCCCCCATCTTGATGTCATAAAAGGATTTGATGTACAGGAGTTTGCTTCACGCGCTTTTGGTATGTTTGGAGGTGAGCCCGTAAACGCAGTGCTCATAGTCAGGCGCTCTCTGATCGACTCGATTATCGATCGATTTGGTAATGATGTTCTGGTCTATAAGGTCGATGAGAACAGAGCGAAGGTGCACGTGAGCATTCTCAAAAGTAACGTCTTCTTTGGTTGGTTGGCGCAGTTTGGGAGCAACATAGTCATCGAAAGCCCTTATTCTCTGGCTCTGGAGTATCAGGAATATCTCAAAGGGATCATTGCGACGTATTCACATTAAGTTGGTAAGAGTGTAGCTCAATAATTAACGCAGTACCTGAACCCAAGGTAGCACCAGACCTGGAAAAGACAACGTTCAATGGCGTCTAAGCCTCCAAGCCCATCTTTCTATGCTCATCTATCAACCATTGTTCATAGGCAGCCTGGCAGTCCTTCTTGTCCGGGCTTTTTTTAGGCTTGCCGTTCTTACCTATGCAAAGTTCAACATACTCATCGGTCTCGAGGAAGGCTGACGTATCAAACAGTCCGTTTTGCAAGCGGCGCCACACTGCAGCAGAAAGTGCACGCAGGTGCTCGATTTCTTCGTCTGAGACCGTCACGAACTGGGTCTCCGCAAGTTTATAACCAAGATCCTTCTGAGGCGATACATACAGGTCAGCAGCGCCAAGGACCCTCCAGCCGGCATACTCAGGTGAGTTCTCAATGAGAAGACGATAAAAACGCAGCTGACGCAAGTGGTTCTCATCAAGCTCGTCATCTGAAGCATTGCCGGTTTTGTAATCGTAGACTTTGATAGTTCTCTCATTCTCATCAAAGAGCATCAGGTCAACATCCCCCGTTATCAAAATGCCGTCAACTTCTGCTCCAAGGGTCTGCTCAGCGCGGGCGCTCTCTGAAAGCATAGTGTTCAAGACCGGCAGGAACTCTTTGAGGATCAGGTCAAAATTCTGATGGTTATGCGCAATGATCGACTCATCAAAGTCCATATAATCTATCTCTTCATGGGTGCGTTTAATAAGCTCCTCGGGGGTCGCGGTTTTTGCCTTGATACCTTTAATAAGATATTCCTCAAAGAACTTATGGACAATGCTGCCAAACTCGGTGTACTGGTTGGGAGGTTGAGGATGATGCATGATCTGTTTGAGCAGGAAGGACTCCCCGCTCAGATCACCATCTTTAGGATACTCGACAAAAGCATTCAAGAGCGATACAGAGAGTTTCCTGTTTGCTAATGCCTGCTGGGCAATTTCTCTGAGTGTGGCTCCCTTTGGCTCATAACGGTCTTGCCAACTGAGCTCTGCGAGCACGGCGAGATCTTCCTGGGGGATGTCAATTTCTTCGGTTTCGATATCATCCACAAATTCACGTATGACTTTTGGTCCTGCCTGCACGATCCTCAGCAAGCGCTTTGCTCTTGTTACCGCGACAAACAGAAGGCGTCTGTCATCGTCCTCATCCTTGGTATTGTTGAGAAGCATGTTACGGGTGGTTGCCACATTTCTTCTGTTTGTTGTATGCCAATTCCTATCTTCTGCATCCAGAAGATAGACCAGGTCGAACTCCAGTCCTTTTGAGCTGTGGGCAGAGGTGAGTGTTATGGCCTGTTCTTTTCCTGAAGGGATCGAGACCTCGATCTCAACATCAAAGTTATCAGCATCATTAAGCGCTGCTGTCAGATCCTCTAATCTCAACGCGTGCAGCTCACTCCCAGAGTTACGGATGTTCTCCTCCTGCGCAAACTGCAGCAATGCCTTGAGCCCATAGTTAAACTCTATGGTCTCGAAGAGATCCTGCTGGTGAGGTTGCTTGTAGTAATGCAGGAGAGGTTCTGCAAGTTCAAAGAGTGCTTTTTGCGCAGAAGAGGCCATGGTTGTTCTACACGTCTTTTCGAGCCAGATGTATAGATCTCTAAAACGAGGGTCACTACTTTCTTTCAGGGTCTTGAGCCACCCTTTTCTTCCGCGAGCCTCTACCGCAAAATTGAGGGGATCGTGCTCCTCCAAACCAAATTCTGCTGCTATTTCTTTGGAAGCAATAATCTGCGGGAGCAGAACTTCTGCTCGTTTGACATCGCCCGCAGACCAAAGCAGTGCAAAGCGCATGAGAGCCAACATTGTCTGCAAGGGGTCTATCATCGAGACGGCATTGGTGATCCTGTAATTGAAGGGCACGTGGAAGTGTTGAAGGTACGGCATCAGAGCTTTGAGTTTTTTATGGGTGCACGCTATTACGGCTATGGCCTCATTGGGGTCATCGCTCTCATCAAGAAATCCCTCGTCTATGAGACCGGCAATCTCACGAGCGACTTCATAGTATTCAACCTCTTTTGATGTAAAGATGTTCGCTTTAAACGTAGTGGGCTCACCCTCTCCCTTGTGTGCCATGAGCTTCTTCTCGGTCTTTGAAGCGGGCGAGCGGTTTTCAATCTGCCTGGCAATGACCTGCCCAAAATCCACCAAAGAAGGTGTAGAACGATAATTAGACTTTAAAACGAAA
>JAVBUQ010000094.1:0-3723 GCA_031555185.1 Coriobacteriales bacterium | reverse complement strand
GCGGATGATCCTCTGACCCTTGCCCTTTTCTTCAATCCAGTTGACCACTTCGGCTTCCAGAGAACCAAATGCTATTCGACTTCCGGGTTTTAAGCGCCGGCCTGGTTTGACCAGCGCCTCCCAGTATTGAACCTGATGGGTTTCCTGGTGCTCTCTCTCAGGCAGTCTGCGTAATAAAAGCACCTCGGCAGCAGTGATAGAACCTTTCTTCTGACCCAGGAGGCGTGCTGGCATGACCTTTGTGTCGTTAACAACAAGCAGGTCGCCGTCATTTAGATAATCCAGGATGTCAGTAAACACCTTGTGCTCTACTCTGCCATCGCTGCGGTGAAGTACGAGCAAGCGGCAGGATTCGCGTGGAACTGCCGGGCTCTGAGCAATCAGATCGTCAGGAAGCGGATAGTCGAATTCTTCAGTTCTCATGATTTGGTCGTTTTACGCTTTCTTCCTGGCGGCTTTCCTGGCTTCGCGTTCAAGCGCTGCCTCTTGCTCTGAATAGTGACAACCACAATAATTCTGACGATACATATGCAAGGCGCGAGACTGTTGCAGTGACTCTGGATACAGACCGCGCCAGTCATGTGCGAGTGCGACTATGCCCTGCTCGGCAGCACAGAGCCTGAGGAGCTGCAGTGCCTCTTCGATAAATTGATAAGGTGATATGGTGAGGGTAGCCTCAAGACAACCCCCTCCCCTCTCTCGCGCATACGCCGCCAGAGTTTTGAAACGTAAGTGGTAACAAGCTCTGCAACGTGTCTTACGGGCTTCTTCCATGAGTGCATAGTCATCTGCTCCTGGGATAAGAGGATAAGGTCCTCCGTAAATGCCTACGTCCTTCTCCCAGGTTTCTGGGTCATAAAGCCCAACAGATAACGGCAAACAGTTGGCCTCTGCGTATTCCTGCAGTGTGTTCAGCCGTAACTCGTATTCCTCCTTGGGATGAATATTGGGATTATAGTAAAACAGCGTAACCTGTCGTCCCGTAGCCTCAATAACCTGAAGAGGTAAAAGGGTACACGGGGCGCAGCAGCAATGGAGAAGGACTTTGTTGCTCATAGTTGGCATAGCTAGATTCTAACGCACATGCAAAAGCCTTGCAGGGCTCTCTGCCTTTACCATTTCTCTGGTTTCACACATCGCAGAGACAAAATGTGAATGGTTGTTTTAATGTGTGAAAATGAAAAGGCGGCCCTGTTGACCGCCTTCATGTGTAAGGGTTTTATAGAGGCTTAGCCTACAAGACGAACATTGCTCGCCTGAAGTTTTCCCTCGCGACCCGTGGTGATGTCAAATTCAACATCAGCGTTCTCCTCCAGGGTCTTGAATCCGTCACCCTGAATCTCTGAATAGTGGACGAAGAGATCCTCTCCTTCATCGCGGGCGATGAAGCCATATCCTTTGTCCGGGTTAAACCACTTTACCTTGCCTTCTGCCATGTCGTGCCTTTCTATTGAGCCCGTGAGGGCAAACACATGCGAGAGGTGCACCGCCAAGTACAGCTTCTCGCCAAACTTGAGCCATTTCTGGCCTTTGAGATAGTCTAGCACAGTATTATGTTGTTTTTTTGTAAAGAACCAGAAACTTTTTTGTTACACGCTCCCGGCTCAATGATCGAGAGAGACCGAATATCTACAGGTCGAGCGCGGTTTGAGCATCCGCACTACCCAAACTGGAGAGTACTTGATCATACAGAGCATAACCATAGTGTGTAAGGAATGTCAGTTACGAAAAGTAAATTCTATAGTGACAGTATCTCCGGGTACTATATGCTGCTTCTTTCGTACCTTTGCCGGTATGGTAAAAAAGTAAGAACCGTCCCCGGCAGGAAGAAAAGAAGTATCCCATTCGCTTGATGCTATCTTTGCGCGTATAGCGATATACCCAAACCTTCCTTTGGGCATTTCGTAAAGGAGCAGGTTCAGCTCCTGAGGAATATCAATGCAATGCCAGCTCCCCTCTTCTTCGAAGAGATGGACGGTACCGGTAAAGTTATCCCAGGCAGTCATTGTGTTTACCTCTGCTTTACTTTCGTACCTTTTCCCTCGGTGCAGCTCTCTCAATGTAGCTCTCTGAATAGTGCTCGTGAGATACAGTCCTCTAAATAGAAGTCCTTACATTCTGCACACTTGATGCAGTATAGCCGAAGAGAAACGAGATCAGCCTCTTTAGCGTCTGGTCGCTGCACCTGTGCTGAACCTGCTGTCAGAGCTTCTAAACCCGACACAATAGCATATGACACTACAGTGCTCTCCTTCTTCAGGTATATTGGAGTGGACAAGGAGGCAGCCATGATATTTGACAGCATTATCGATACTATTGGAAACACCCCTATGGTGCGCATCAACAATCTCAATCCTAATCCACAAGTTGAGTTGCTCGCCAAGGTTGAGGGGTTCAACCCCACAGGGAGCATCAAAGACAGGATCGCACTCAAGATGCTTGAAGAAGCTGAGGCAGACGGTTCCCTCAGTAAAGATAAGATCATTATTGAGGCCACCTCAGGAAATACAGGCATTGCCTTGGCCATGATTGGTGCTGTCAAAGGCTACCAGGTACACATTGTGATGAGCTCGGCTGTTTCGGTCGAACGGCAGAAGATGATTAAGGCCTTTGGAGGGGAGATCGTTCTCACAGACCCTGAGCTTGGCACCGACGGAGCTATCCTCAAAACAAGGGAGCTCGTTGAGGCCGATCCTGAGAAGTACTTTAATCCCGATCAATTCTCAAATGTATATAACAAGAGAGCCCACTATAGAACTACTGCCGAGGAGATCTGGGCTCAGACGGAAGGCCGGGTCACGCATTTTGTTTCTGCACTCGGGACTTCAGGCACCCTGATGGGTGTGGGCAGGGGGCTCAGGGAGCGTAATCCTTCGGTAAAGATCATCGAGGCACAGCCCGTCAGGGGCCATTATATCCAAGGTCTGAAAAGCCTTGCGGAGGCTATCGTACCTGAGATATATGATATTACGGAGATAGATGAAAGCATACTCATCGACACAGAAGAAGCCTATGAGATGGCTCGCAGGATCGTAAGTGAAGAAGGTATCTTTGTGGGAATGTCCAGTGGAGCGGCAATGCTTGCTGCCCTGCGCGTGATCGATGAGCTTACGAGTGGTGTTGTAGTGGTTATCTTCCCTGATCGAGGCGAAAAATATCTCAGTACCAACCTGTTCACAGGCTAATGAGGGAGGGTGTTTTTGCCACTTCTCGTTGGCAAGAAGGAGATGTGGATAGTGTTGCTACTCGGCGATTTCGCGTAATGCAGCTCAACGTGAGCATTGTGAGAGCTGAAGGCGTGCGCAGCCTCTTGAGGAGAGCACTCAGAGAACTGAATACGCCGAATCAAAGAGGCGAGCCTCTGAAGCTGCAATGCTTATGTTGAGCTGCGCTCATGAAGCGTATGAGTCGAGAGCAGCACTGTTCGCATCGACGTCATTATAGAGGGTACAGTACAATGTGGACAATACACCCTCCCTCTTTTCAAAGTCGCTTGCTCAGTTCACTTTGGACCAACGGGGTGACCCAACTTGAGGTATCTCCGCCCATTCCGGCGATCTCCTTGACCATGGAAGAAGAAAGATACATATAGCGCACGTCGGACATGATAAACATGGTCTCGAGATTGGGATCAAGTTGATAGTTGATTGACGCCTGCTGAAATTCAGACTCAAAGTCGGTGACTGCCCGGAGGCCTTTGACTATGGTATCAACGTTCATCTC
>JAVBUQ010000028.1:0-11650 GCA_031555185.1 Coriobacteriales bacterium | reverse complement strand
GGATATTCTTCCATACCCTTGCTGTCATGTGGCGTTTTATTCTCTTTATCGATGTTGCGCCTAATACGAGCATCAGCACAAAAAGGATTATGGCAATTAGGAGGGAGGCCAGCTGATTTCCACTGAATACCCCAATGTTAGAGCTGAGTACCCCGATATATGAGTCAAGATAATTGAGGCAATGCGCACTCGCCAGTATACAGGCGATGATAGAAAGCTCCGCGCGGATTGACCCAATCCTTCTTCGCACTGCGGAATGTTCGGGCAAGACACCGCAGTACATGACGATGACAAACAATGCGGTTGCAAGCGTGCAGCGTTGGACGGTCACCGAAACCAACTGCAGTACTGTAGGCGGAAGACTTGAGACAATGCCATAGACATAGACGATATCCAGAGCCACCGCAATTCCATACCACACCAGCGGTACTGCTTTTATTGACCCTGCCGCCACTGTGACAAGAACACAGGAGGACAGTAAGATGATGAGAAAATGCATATGCTTTCCCTGAGACCTGGTTGCTTATCGGATTTGTTGCTACAGCCCACTCTTGAGGCTGACGAGCAATTGTTTGCACTCGCTTAGTAGATCATCATCCTCTTTCAAAACACCCAGAAGGTAGATTGCCCAAGCTCGGTAATATCCACTTCTATCGTTTTCTATGACACGTTGGGCAAATTTTGCTATCCAACGATTAAGGTGCTGTTCTTTAAAAACACTTTGCGCTTCTATAAGCCCGGCACACTCATCAATTGAGCCTTGGTCCAATCCAGTTTCATGCAGAGCCAAACAGCCATCACACAGGTTACGGAGAAACTCAAGTTCTGTTCCTACGCTGTCATCCGGCTCGCTGTTTTTTGCTTTCATCATGTACCCATATCGTTCGTAGAATCTACGGACTGCCAAGGTCTCAGCAGTGAACATACGGGAGGTACCCGAAAGGTACGCAGACTCATGTAAAGGCGCTAACACCTCACGAGGCCCCAGAAACAGACGTGCGTACTCGGTTCGCGTTTTTACGGCAAATGAAGAAAAGTCATCGTATCTTAGAGATCCAAGCTCCTTGCTTAAAGCAGATTCAATGGATCCATCCAGTTCCTGCCCTACATCTGAGGCATGGGCGATTATGTGGGCTATGGTTTCTTCCGAGGACTCATGGGTAAAAATATCTGCAACCAGGCCAAACCGGTCACGTCTGAACGCCATCACATCAGAAAGCTTGTCTGTTCTTTGTTTTTCTGTATTCATAATCTCTCGTTCCTTCAAACGACGTATGCGGCGGGTCATCGGGTAGAGTTTGACCCGCCGCTGTCGAGAGTTAGTCCTGAACTGTCGTTGAAGTACTGAGCAAGTCAACGGCGGCAGCAAAATATGCATGAGCTGCCTCATCAGAATCGAACATTTCGTAGCCGAGCGACCTGGCGGCCAGGTCCGTGATATCAAGTTGTCTGGCATGAGTGTTTGCGGCTGTACACATATTGTTCACTTGCACACCACAGCCTGCACAGGCTGTGAGTATGTAGTCGGCTTGCACTTCATCTGCCTCCGAAACGCGACTCACACCTGAGGTGGGAACGCTGCTGATCTCGTAAAAGGCGTTTACCAGGCCACAGCAAAGGGAATCATCCCGGTTGTGCCGCATGTCTTCATACTCGACACCAGGTACCGACTTGATAAAATTACGCGGTTCTTCATAGACATTAAACCAGCGTCCCAGGTGACAGGGATCATGATAGGTGACCCTTGCGTTAACGGGAGAGCCTTCAGAAAGCCTGAGAGTACCTTCCTCAACAAGTTGATTAAGCACAACAATAGAGTGGATGAATTCGATCTCAAAGGGGAGTTCATGTTTTTCGGCGATTCCGCCATATAACTCCGCAAAGGTCGCGAGACATGCAGGACACGGAGTCAGCACCTTCTTGACGCCAGCGGCATTCATGCGCTTGATGTTCTCAACAACCCGTTCTTCGAAGTCATCTACATAACCACCGAGGAAAAGATAGAAGCCGCAGCAGATATCAGACCCATTATCACCAAGGTCAACTGGTTCTATACCCGCTGCATTCAGTAGATGTACCGCGTTTTGTGCAGCGTTTTTTGAGATAGTCTGTGTCCAGCATCCCGGCCAAAGTCCAATATCGCCCTGTTCGCTAAAGCGCATGTCCTCTGTATGCCAACCGAGGCCTTCTGTGTCGGCTCCCCAGAAGTTCCCGGTATCAAGAACGTTCTGACGTAGGGCAGAGAGTCCGGCATTGGAGAAACCGCGACATTTGAAGTAAGGTTTGGCTCCCAGATATTCGTCTGCCATCTTGAGCGAGACCTCACAAGTCTGTTCACAACGCTTACAGGTGGTACAGATATTGAGCTTGTGTACCAGTGGTAGATCAAAAGGAATGGTGCCTTTGGCGTATTCCTTGATCAGATACCATTTTCCTCGTGGAGAGTTGTCTTCCCATGGATCGGGCAAAAAAACTGTGCATTTTGCCCGACAGAAACCACAGGCGGCGCAGGCAAATGCGCTGTTCTCCATATCATGAGGAAGATCGGTAAGGGGTTTTGCCTCTGAGCTTTTTCCGTTGAGCACGTTTCCCAGCGCAGCGCCAATGCCCGCCACACCACGAGCAGATCCGATGGCACGTGCTATGAACTTCGCAGGCGATTTTGCGTCCAGGGAGGCTGGCAGCACCTTTCCAGGGTTCATTATCGCGGCGGGGTCGTGTGTTGCCTTGAATGCCACAACAGCCTCCAGTAGATCCTTGCCAAAGATATCCTCAGACTCAGCGGTAAGGTACATACCGGAGGCATAAGCACGTCCACCTAGTTTCTTTGCAACCTCAGATATCACCAATGAATTTGCAAACGACATGGTAAAACTATCCTTGCGTTCATCGGCCAGTATAAACCCAATCAAAGCAAAGGACTCCTGTCCTATGGCCGTTGCCTCATAGACAAATGATCCTTCATATTTGTCTTCCATGACAGCATTAAACTGGACGAGCATACTCTGTGGTATCAGTACATCAACGGGAATCATGGATGGGCCAAACTTCTTTCCGCGCAAGGGATAGTAACGTTCCTCCCATTCGCAGGCACTCACCTCTGAGTCATAAGCGACGGCATGGTATTGGGAGGCGGTTTCTTCGAGGTTGATCTCTTCAGACACAACAAATACTGTCCAGGTTTCTGGGAGATTTGTATTGGCGGCCCGATTCCTGAGTGCTCTGTAATTGGGGGGCTGGACATTCACGTGCCAGACCTTGGCTGCTGTTGCTGCACGGGCAAAATCCTGGGCTGACTCAGCGTCGTCAAATCCGTATGTCGCATACTGCATAGCAACCGCTGGGAGGATTCTCCAGGTCACAGAAGTGACGATGCCGGTTATGCCTTCCATGGCATACACCAGCTCCAGGTCATCTCCCTCAAGCGTACGCAGCGATCCATCTCCGAGCACCAATGTGACAGCAACCAGGTTGTCTCGCATGGTCTTTTGTCTGCTGCTGCCGATTCCCGCGCCTCCCTGACAGACAAATCCTCCGATAGTTGCCGAGGGAGAGCTGGAGGGTAGCAGGGGCATCATAAAACCCTTGCTTCGCAGCTCCAGGTCGAGGTCAGCAATGACAGATGCTGGTTGTGCCGTTGCAGTCATCGCCTGTGCATCCACTGCAGTAAGCCCCTTCATGCGGTATAAATCAACCACCACGCCTCCCGAGGCTGGCACAGCTCCTCCGTAACCAGATGAAGCTGAACCTCTCGGGACCAAAGGGAACTGAGCTTTTGCGGCGAGGGCAACCAGCTTCTGAACCTCCTCCTCAGATTCTGGCTGAACCACCATGTCAGGTTTGGTGTTGATAAACTTCTTTGCCATATCTGGCAAGGTGCCCATATCGTGACTATACACGATACGACGTACCTCTAGTGTACTCGCTCTCTCTCCGAGCAGCTCTTCTATAGCATGCAAGGCAGTATCTTGATCCATGGTTCCTCCTGTCTACAGTGACGTACAGTGCACAGAGCTGCGCGATGGCTCCGGGTACATACACTCCGCAGCGATCGCCGCGAATAGCTCCGCGGCGACCACTTTCTCTTTTCTCAAAGCGTAATTACGAAATAGGAATGAATCTTGTGGAAGGAGCGGTAGACTCAACCGTGAAACCAACACCCTCCGGCACGCCTCCGGCTGCTTCGTTATTCTCCAAAGTGTCCACGGTAAGGATCTTTACCGGACATGCCTCAACACAGGCGGGGATGTCTCCACTGTCCAGACGCTCGGCACACATATCGCAGCGAAGCGTCTTATTCTCCTCTTCAACATAAACGGGATGTTGATACGGACAACCTTTTACACACGACTGGCAACCAATGCACAACTCATGGTCTTGCACTACAACGCCATCCTCACGTTTTATCTGAGCACCCGCTGCGCATACAGCTACACAAGCCGGAGCTTCACAATGATTGCACGCGGTTGAGATCCATGGGCCTTTGAGCTCGTGCTCAAAACTCGTTGCTGTGCGCAACTGCACATAGTCTGGAGAACGATGACGCATTTGACACGCGGTTACACAAGCCTGGCAGCCGATGCACCACTTTTGATCCAAAAGAAAACTCATTTGACTTGCCATGAGATAGCTCCTTTTCAGCTAGTAGGCTTATACAACGCGTACGTCAACCAGGTTTGATTGGAAGCACGTACCCATTCCGTAATCAGACCAATAGCTTGGTGTTGTTGAATTAACGTTAGTCTTACCGTCCATGAATTTAGGCCAGGTACTCTTCAAGGCCATGACCGTGCCACTCTTCAAGAAATTGTCCTCCACGATTTTGGCGGCCAGTGAGTTACAGACGCCACGATCATTGAAAACCTCCACTGCAACACCATCGGTAATACCGCGAGCTGCAGCGTCCGCCGCGTTGATATACAGCAGAGGTTGACCATGCAGGAGGCGCATCTTCTCGATATTGTGCCAATTGCCGCCACAAAGATTCTTGGAGGTACTGGTGAGGAAGTTCAGAGGATATCTCCCGGCCAGTTCCGGATTGCCGTCACGGCTCTCGAAGGAGGGGATATACTCCACTACAGGGTGAAGCTTTGCTTCAACGAGTTTTTCAGAATAAAACTCGATCTTTCCTGAGGGAGTTGGAAAGCCTTCTTCCAGCTCATCCGCATAAGGAACAAAATCAACAAGTTTGACCCAGTGCTCATCCTTAAGCCTCTCATAGGTCAGGTCAGGCCCATAGATGGGGTTAGGGTTAGCCAATATGGTTTCCATGATGGCAGGGATGTCGTCGTCAAAGCAGGCATCGGTATAACCCATACCCTTTGCCAACAGGTTTGCCATCTCTACATTTGTCTTCGCTTCTCCCGCAGGGATAACCGCAGGTGTGTTGTGATTAAGGTACCAGGCATGATAGTCCTGATGTATATCTTCTGTCTCAAGGATATCCGTACAGGGAAGGATAATATCGGCATAATCTATGGTGTCGGTAAACCATTTATCAGACACCACGACAAACATACCCTCGCGCGAAAGACCTCTGCGGATAGCCTCAGAATTTGGAGCGCTGACTAACGGGTTGCCGTTATAGATAAAAGCTGCTCGTGCAGGTTGCCCCGCATAAAAGCCCTCTTCGTTCAAGCAATCTCCCCAGTCAGGGATATTGATGACACGATACTTGATGTCCGGACTCACCTGCTCATAGACGGTGGTATAACCTCCACCTGGCGTCAGGGCGCCGATGAATTCCTCACCCATGCAGACATCGCCTACGTTTACACTCCAATAGCAGGCATTGATCCACATATACCCACTATGTGCATCCTTACCGATCTGGCCGGTAAGCGCGGGCAGGAAGGAGATGGCACGAACTTTTGAGCCTCCGTTGGTATCACGATTCAGCTGATATCCAGGTTGAATGACAGAACTCTCCGCACCTGCGTAGAGTTGCGCAAACTCCTCGACTTGTGATTCAGGTATCCCGCACACCTCGGCTACCCGACTTGCTGGCCATGCAGCTGCGGCTTCTTTTAATTCATCAAAACCCATGCAGTATTCTTCGACAAACTGCTTGTTGTACAAATCCTTTTCTATGAGCGTGTTAATGACACCCAGGCTAAAGGCAACATCGGTGCCAGGACGTAGTTGGACCCACATATCTGCCCATTCGCACAGAGGAATGTAGGTTGGGTTGATAACGGCGATCTTGCCACCATTCTGTACACATTCCTTCAGGAATTTTACCGTGTGGACAGACGTTGCCGATACATTACTGCCCCATGATACGTAGAGGTTGGTATTAGCGTACTGTTCCGGGTCGATGCCTTTTTCGACTCCATAGGTATAAGGGACAGCGGCAACCCCGGCAGCCTCACACATATTGGGCATAAGCACAGATGCGCCCATACGGTAGAGGAAACGCAGAACAGCACTGAAGAAACAACCGTTGATCAAACCAAAGGTACCTGAGAAGGTGTACGGCACTATTGCTTCAGAGCCCTCATTTTCGATGATCTCCGTAAACCGGTCGGTAATAGTCTGAACAGCCTCGTCCCAGGAAATCCGCTCAAATTGAGCATCAGGGCCTTTTGCGCCCACGAGTTTCATGGGATAGAGGATTCTATCCTCTGAATAATGGTAATCCAAATACGTCTGTCCTTTGACACAGGGGCTTCCTGCGGTCCAGGGATTTGAACTATCCCCGCGGATCTGGACTGCGGTGCCATCAACGACTTTGGTACAGATACGACAGGTGTCATAGCAGTTTTTTGGGCAGACACCGTTGATAATCTCGCCTTCTGCTGTTTCCCAGTCATACTGATAACCTTGCGTGAGTTCTTCTCCTCCCCCTTCACCTTCGCTACTGCCACTTGGGGAGCAGGCAGCCAGACTGGTTGCAGCTGCTGTACTGGCAGCCAGTACCTGCAAAAAGCGACGGCGAGTTAGTCCTGCACTAACATGCTCTTGTTCTTTGCCAGACATACATATCCTCCTTTTTTCACTCCACTTTTTCTGGATTTCCAGGATCGCCCTTCTCACGTATGAGCTTGGGGAGAGTATATTGACGGTTGCTGCGTAACGCATCATTAGAAACAAAGGATTTATTGCCTTTCTCCGTAAAACGTGTCCTTCACGTATCCCTCATAACACGGTATATACAATTAAAGGGTGTCTCCAAACCGGGATCAGGCACTGGTATCTGCTTGAAGATCGCTCGCCAGTAACCGCACTACTGCACAAGCGTCAAGACACTTCGTTTGGTGCATGCCTACCAGATGCCCGGTGCGTATACCTGCCGGACGACTGGTACGCATGCCTTCCAAGCACGTTAGAAGGTACCGCTCAATCTCCGCGGTCTCTAAGCAGATATTTCAGCGCTCTCTGAGCAGCTGTGCATGCGGAATACAGGCAGATATCTCAACACCGGCTACCACAAGTGTCTTACAGTAGCTTATAATCAAACGTTACCGATAAGTGCATTTATATGCACATAATGGGATTTTCTCTGAAAGGAAGTATCCCAAAGGACCAAAATAGCGAGGAGAGATACCATGGCAGGAGTGGCAGAAAGAAAATTCATCTGGAAAAACGGGGAGTTTGTAGCCTGGCAAGATGCTACTACGCATATTCTTACCCATGCCCTGCATTATGGCACAGCGGTGTTTGAGGGTATACGTTGCTATAAGACTGACGACGGTTCGGCTGTTTTCAGGCTTATAGAGCATATGGAGCGCTTGGAGCAGTCTGCTTCGTTTATTATGATGGACCTTCCTTATACTGTTGCTGATCTTGTGGAGGCTACCGCCGAGCTCATCCGTAAGAATGGGCTTGAGAGCTGCTATGTACGTCCTCTCGCCTATCGTGGTTACGGCTCCATGGGTGTTAATCCCCGCCCGGCCCCGGTAGATGTAGCCATTGCCGTATGGCCATGGGATGCCTATTTAGGTGCTGAAGCTATGGAGAACGGTCTCAAGGCAGGTATCTCCTCATGGCGCCAGCGCTCTATCAACGCTACTCCTGGAGCCGTTAAATCCTCGGCCTCCTACCTTAACAGCGGCCTGGCTCATATGGAAGCCCTCGACCATGGATATGGCGAGGCTATCTTACTCAACGAAAGCGGTCATGTGGCAGAGGGCAGTGGTGAGAACATCTTCATCGTCAAACATGGTGAGCTCAAAACCCCGCCACTTTCTGATGGTGTCCTGGAAGGCATCACACGCAATTCCATCATCGAGTTAGCGCGCTCTTTTGATTACGAGGTTTGCGAGGCTTCTTTAGCAAGGACCGATCTCTACAGTGCAGATGAGGTCTTCTTTACTGGTACAGCCGCTGAGGTCACTCCCATCGCAAGTGTTGACAATCGTGTTATCGGCAATGGCAAGCGTGGCCCGATAACAGAGAAGCTGCAGACGGCTTTCTTTGACGTGGTCGCGGGAAGGATCGGCGAATTTGAACCCTGGCTCTATACCATTTAACACGAGGAGCGCGGACGGATGTCCCGGATTATCACATACGACACAACACTTCGTGATGGCGCGCAACGTGAAGGCATAAGCCTGAGCTTGGATGATAAGTTGCGCATTGCAACACATTTGGATGAACTGGGTATAGATTATATTGAAGGCGGCTTTCCGGGGTCCAATCCTAAGGATGCTGCCTTTTTTGCTGCTTATGCAGAAGGCAAACTCGTCCTGAACCATACGCAGCTGGCAGCCTTTGGTCTACCGGTAAGAAAAAACACCGCGCCTGGAGATGATCCGGCCCTCAAAGAGCTGGCAAAGTGTGCCGCGCCTGTGATCGCACTCGTAGGCAAGGCATCGCAAAAGCAGGTGAGAGAGGTACTGCAGACAACCGACGAAGAGAACCTTCGTATGATCTATGAGTCGATCCGTTATCTCAAAGAGAATGGCAAGCGAGTCTTTTTTGATGCGGAGCACTTCTTTGATGGCTATTTTGAGAATACACAGTACGCTTTTGAGGTAGTAGTCGCAGCCATAGAAGCCGGTGCAGAGTACATAGTCCTGGCCGATACCAATGGTGGAACACTCCCCCATCAGATCTGGTCCATTTCCCTCGAAACAGTCTCTGCTATCGAATCCTTGGAAGAACGTGTGCCACTTGGGATTCACGCGCACAACGACAGCGGCTGCGCCGTGGCAAATACTTTACAGGCAGTACTTGCTGGCATCCAAATGGTGCAAGGCACGATCAATGGCTACGGAGAACGCGTGGGTAATGCCGACCTGATACAGGTCATCGCAAACCTGGAACTCAAGCTTGGCCGAAAGACCATTGGCTCTGAACGTCTTTGTATGCTCACTTCTGTCTCCCGCTTTGTAGCCGACACGATGAATGTTGCTCAGAATGCCTATGCGCCCTTTGTAGGAGAACATGCCTTTACCCATAAGGGCGGTATGCATGTGAGTGCTGAGACTCGTATGAAGGATGCTTATCAACACATCGACCCTGCCACAGTAGGCAATTTCTCGCATATTGTTATGAGCGAGCTCGCTGGGCGAGCTGCTTTGGAGGTCAAGATAAGGGAGCTTGGCCTTGATATTGACGCACTCACAGGAGAGAAGCGTGCGGCCGTCCTGGAGACCATCAAACGTCGCGAGGCAGAGGGTTATTCCTACGAGGCAGCTGATGCCTCCCTTGCTCTGCTCGTTGAGAATGAACTCGATACCAAACCATCGTACTTTGAGCTCGAATCATTCCGCGTTATCACCGATCGACGTCCGGACGGTGGTGAGGCCACTGAGGCGACCATTAAGATCCATGTAGGTGAAGAACGCTTCATTGCAACAGCCGAGGGTAATGGTCCGGTAAGCGCACTTGACAAGGCGCTGAGAGTAGCTATCACACGGTTCTACCCGCAGATAGAAAAGCTTGAGCTCCATGACTTTAAGGTGCGCGTCCTGGATGGATCCATCGGCACAGATGCGGTGACACGGGTCTTTATCGAGACCTCAAACGGTGTGGAGAATTGGGGGACCGTAGGCGTAAGCGGAAATATCATCGAGGCATCCTGGGATGCCCTGGTAGATGCCATCACCTACGGTCTGATGAAAGGCATATAACCATGAGCAACAACAAGAGTGTGCGACCTGCTACAGAATCCGAGCGCGAGCGCTTGTACGTCGCCTTGGCCGACCTTGATACACCGGCAGAGGTTGCAGCGCTCTTGGAGGATATGTGCACTATTCGCGAGGTTGAAGAAATGTCCCAACGCCTGGAGGTTGCCCGGCTGCTTAGCATCAAGGAGCCCTATATCACTATCACAGAAAAGACCGGCGCTTCTGCCACTACTATTGCACGTGTTGCCAAGTCCCTTAATTACGGCGCGGGTGGTTATACCCGTGTTCTCGGCCTTTAAGCTCTTCTCACCCATGTTACTACTTCACATCGTCCATAAAGTAGCCTGGGTTGAGGTGCTCTTTGCTCCTCAGCTCTTCTCTCCTCTATTCCCTCCTTTCTACTCCTTGCTACGTGCCTCTGCATCTGCATCTGCATCTGCCTCTGCATCTGCCTCTGCCTCTGTGCCTCTGCTCCATTTTGTCCATAACTACGGAACTGGTAGGTTACATCCATGATCCATATTAAGACACCCGATCAGATAGAAGCCATGCGTATTGCCGGACGTATCAGTGCTAAAGTCCTCAGAAAAACCGGCGAACTGATCCGCCCCGGCATCACCACGCTGGAGCTTGACAAGTTTGCCGAGAATCTCATCCGCATGGAAGGAGCACGTCCTGCTTTTCTGGGGTACGGTGGTTTCAAGGGATCTATCTGCGCCTCAGTCAACGATGAGATCGTTCATGGTATCCCAAGCACAGAAGTACACCTGAGAGAAGGCGACATCATCTCCATAGACACCGGCGGCATCATAGGCGGTTGGTATGGTGATAACGCCGCTACCTTTGCTGTAGGAGAAATAGATGCGGAGTCGGCGCGTCTCCTTGCCGTGACCGAGCAATCTATGTGGGCCGGCATTGAGGCTGCTTTAGTGGGTGGCCAACTTGGCGATATCGGACACGCGGTTCAGAGTGTTGCCGAGGCGGCCGGCTTTGGCGTAGTACGCGAATATGTTGGCCATGGTATAGGGCAGAAGATGCATGAAGACCCGATAGTGCCAAACTTTGGGCGCAAGGGCAGCGGCGCCAAACTCAAAGCGGGCATGGTGTTAGCCATTGAGCCGATGATCAATGCAGGCACCTTTGAAACCAAAGGTCCGTTTGCTGATGGGTGGATCGTGTATACTGCGGACGGCTCACGCTCTGCTCATTTTGAGAAGACCGTTGCTCTTACTGCCGACGGCCCCGATATCCTCACCAGAGAATGACAGGGGCAGGGTGTTCTGCCCCCAATAAAAGCGTAGCTGTGACAAGGAATTTTTTCTCGGGGTCATCACTGGAACACTTGGGGTGTTCTGTCCCCAATAAACGAGTAGCTGTGAAAAAACACGTAGTGTTACGTTTCTGGTCACTCCCCTCTGAGGCGGCCAGGGTACCCTGAGCCGATTTGGCGAGCAGCGAGGAGATCCGCTCGCTTTCTACTGGTTTTCAGTGCTAGAGAAAAAAGGTATACGAGCTAGCTCCGAGCGATAGCGAGCTGTGAGGCTCGGGGCACCCTAACCGCCTCAGAGGGGTGTGAA
>JAVBUQ010000104.1:0-3850 GCA_031555185.1 Coriobacteriales bacterium | reverse complement strand
AGATCAGGATACCCCCCTTGTGGTGGTGGATCCTCGTACTACCAGGACAGCACGCAATGCGAGCCTGCATCTGGCTCCCCGTATCGGGACGGACTGCACCCTGGCATTGGCACTTATACGCGAGATTATTGCTACCGGGCGTTATAACAAAGGGTTTGTAGAAACATGGTGCCATGGATTTAATGAGTTGGCTGAACATGTAGAGCCGTATACGCTCGCCTTTGCCGAGGCTGTATGTTGTATACCGGCTACAGATATTGCCACTGCTGCAGAGATATTCAGTCGTCCAGGGCCAACGGCCTTACTCTCCGGACGCGGCATTGATCAGCTTGGCCCCGCGACTGCACCGACCCATCGAGCCATTTCTCTCCTTCGTGCCATCACCGGTGATGTGGATCGCCCTGGCGCCTGCTACATCATGGATATGAGCGATTTTGTCCCAGAGGTGGACTTGGAGATGAGCGCCTTTTTGAGTAAAGAGGCGCGTGCAGCTCAGCTCAACAATGGGCATTCACCTCTGCAGAGCTACACTGGTTACGACGGCGCATGTGAGCGCACCTCGCGTCTGGGGTGTACAGCATCTAATCCTGAGGGTAAGCGGCTTCCCATGCGCTACCTTGCAAGTGCACATCCCAACTTGGTTTGGCGGGCAGCGCTCAAGGATTCCAATGCACGCGCTGGCGCAGTCTCTCATGACAAAGCACCTTTTGGCGTTGCTCCTAGTTCCGGCACGCTCACGGACGTAACCGCTCATTCTGAAGTTTCCGCCGACACTGCTTCAAGTTCCGATACAAACTCAACAACAGAAATGTGTTCTGAAGCCCCCTATCGCGTATCCGCACTCATCTGTATGGCAGCTAATCCTTTGGTCACCTATGCTGATACCCAGCTGGTGCATCAGGCGCTACTCGATCTTGATCTACTGGTGGTACTGGAACACTACCTTACTCCTACTGCCATGCTCGCTGACTATGTACTTCCCAGTGCCGGCGCACTGGAGAGGCCGCAGTTCCAGGCGCATGGCGGTGTGTCCAATTTTGCCTACGGAGGAGCTGCTGCTCTACAGCCCTACTATGAACGTCATGATGACTATGATTTTTTCCGCGGACTGGGCATGCGGCTGGGGCAAGACGAGCAGTGGCCCAGTGAAACGATGTCGGAGGCTCTCGCACGTACTCTGGAGCCTGCGGGGATGTGTTTTGATACGTGGCGTGAACACGGGATCTATTACAGCACTATGCACTGGTATAAACATGAGCAACTGGACGAGAACGGTAACCCGCAGGGTTTTGCTACCACTACCGGCAAGCTGGAGCTGGTCAATGAATATCTGCAGGAGTTAGGTTCAACACCACTGCCGGTGCCTGCGGAGACTGTCAAGTTGAGTGCAGAGTATCCTCTGATGCTGATAACAGGTGCGCGCAAGCAGCCCTATTGGGCATCGAGCTACTATAACAACGAGGAGTTCCGTGCGAGTTATCCGCATCCGCAGGCAGACATGAGTGCAATAACACTTGCAAAGCTTGGTCTTACCAGTGGTGACTGGATCACCATTGCAACTGCTAACGGAATGGCTCGTTTTGTGGCCGTAGAAGCGCAACTCATTGATGATGTAGTGAGCGTGGACTATGGTTGGTGGTTTCCGGAGGAAGAAGGAGCTGCTCCCCATCTTTTTGGCGCTCTGCGCAGCAATGCCAATATGCTGACGTCTGCAAACATCGAAGACTGCGAACCTCTTATAGGGACATGGACGTATAATGGGATCCCTTGTGCAATAAAGCGGGAAAGTGAAGATGACTCGCGTTTCTTTATTGAATCAAAGAGTTAGAGGGGTATAAGGCTCTCAATTAAAAAGGGAGCTTGCGTACCCCACGCAAACTCCCTGTGCCCGGAGGCAACCCCTGTGTCCTCAGGTACCACCCCGTTTAGTACTTTGTCCCCTTAGTCGTTTCCCGTTCGTTCCCCTTTGGTTTCTCTTAACCACTCGTGTTGTTTTACAGTATAGAGAACGTATGTGTTCAAAATGTGGGCACAAAGTGGAATATTTATGTGTCTTAAGAGATGCAATAGGGAGCGACCCTTTGGTAAACAAAGCAACATCTCAGCGGGGCAACGCTCTACAGTTGCCAGCGAGGGCCCTCTTTGCAGCAGGAGTGGTGCTTGCGCTGGTGATTGGCTTATATATGACGCTCTCTCTCATTAATTCTGCCGCTCAGACAGCGCAGGCAAGCAATGGAGATGCAGGTAGCGAGGGCTTTGCCCTGGAGCTGCCTATTGCTGAGCGTTATGCTCGGTTCTATCCCAATGAAGCAAGGATCGCAACATTTCTGCACGAAAAAGGACTGGACGATATTCACATCGCTGCCATCATAGGTGTGTTCAAACGAGAAAGCGGCAATGGCGATTATGACATTGACCCTGCGGTGGTTGAGTACAATCTTATTGGACATGGTATAGCCCAGTGGTCGTATGAACGCTGGGCTGGAGCACACTATGGCAGACCCTGGCAAGGGCTCAAATACTTCGCACTGGACAGAGGACGTAATTGGGAAGATCTTGATGTTCAACTCGATTATCTTTGGGGAGAGATGACAGGGGAGGGATCTGCCAAAGACTACACGGCGGTTCAATATGATCACGCGGCGTTTATGGCTACAACAACCCTTGAAGAAGCAGTGGATTTTTATCTGTCCCAATTCATGAATTGCGCGGGCGCGCAGTATGACGAACGACTCGCCTTTGCACATGCGCTCTATGAGAAGATGGAGTGATAATACAGAGCGCAAAAGGAAGCATGTCGCCTCAAGGTGGTGTGACCAGAAACGAAGATACAGAGCTGAAGAAAAGCTTGACTCCCTATATAAATTGTATACAATTTAATTGATAACAATTTAATTTTGGAGGTATAAAACTATGTCCATCTATGATATTACGGTAAAAGATGCGCAGGGTAATGATGTGAGCCTTTCGGAGTATCAAGGCAAGGTCTTACTCATCGTCAATACGGCAACCGGCTGTGGGTTTACTCCACAATACGCTGGTTTGCAGGAGCTCTATGAGAAGTATCGTGATCAAGACTTTGAGATTCTCGACTTTCCCTGTAATCAGTTTGGTAATCAGGCTCCAGGCACCAATGATGAGATCGGGGCATTTTGCACCGGAAGGTTTGGCATAAGCTTTAAGCAGTTTGCCAAGATCGATGTTAACGGGGAGAATGAGAGCCCGCTCTATACCTGGCTTAAACAACAGAAAGGCGGTATGGGCGGCAAGAATATCAAGTGGAACTTTACCAAGTTCCTGGTGGACAAGAATGGCACGGTGATGGGACGCTTTGGCTCAACCAAAACTCCCGAAGCACTGGAGAAAGATATAGCAAACCTACTGTAGATCCGAGTAGGTCGAGTAAGATACGCGAGCCGTGACGAAAGAGGCGCCTGAGATGGAATACGATATTCTTAAGCTGGAGAACCAACTCTGTTTTCCACTGTATGCGAGTGCCAGAGAAGTGGTAAAAAAGTACAAGCCTTCTCTTGATAAAATCGGTCTCACCTATACACAATACATCACCATGATGGTCATGTGGGAATATGAATCTCTCAATGTTAAGACGCTCGGCGGCTACCTGCGTCTTGATTCGGGCACACTCACACCGCTTCTTAAGAAACTCGAATCTATGGGACTGGTGACACGCGAACGTTCGGGTGAGGACGAGCGCAATCTTGTGGTGAGCATTACTAAGAAAGGCGAAGCCCTTAAAGAGAGGGCAAAGGTGGTGCCTGAGCAGATGGCCTCTTGCCTTAATCTGACTGAGGATGAGATAGGCACTCTTTATAGGCTGCTCTACAAGATA
>JAVBUQ010000073.1:0-8471 GCA_031555185.1 Coriobacteriales bacterium | reverse complement strand
CGGTGTTAAGCGCTGCACCGCAGTCCACGCATTCCTTTGCGATGGGTTTGTTCATCTTGCCGCATTCGGGGCAAGTATTCATTTCGATCTGAGCTGGCCTAAAGCACATTTGACACTCCTTTTCACATTTCTTTCTTGTTCTTCTCCGGGTAATTCCTAGATAGCGGAGTCCAGCTTTGTTGTCCGAAGTTACAGGAGAGAGGAGAGGTAACCCGAATCCTCCCTCCTGTCATGAGAAGAGAAACACCAGTTGGGTAATGTTCCTTCTCGCGAAAGTGGCTTAGCTGGGACAAGACATCTCCAAGCACTCTTCCTGCTTTCTTGTTTGAGACAGCAAGCTGTTTCTTCCTGTCATTAGCATCGGTGGTTGCGGGTCCATCTCAAGCACAGGCAACATGGTCACACTGCCAGCTGTTGCTTGAGGACATCGCAGCCACAACCACATTCGGCATGATGCTCATGTTCAATTGCTGACTCGCGCAGAACTTCGAGCAGCTCAATGCGATAATTGAGATCCCTTCCTGCAAGCTCGTGATTGCAATCAATTACCAGTGCTGTCTCACTCTTAGAGATCAAGGTAACCGCAGCAGTCTGTTCGCCAATCTTCACAAAAAAGTGCTCGCCAGCAGTGAGATCTTCAGCTTCGGGAACGGAAGTTACGGGAACGGTAATGATCAGATTCTTGTCATAGGCCCCATAAGCCCGCGCCGCAGGAATACGAATGTTGCATGATTCACCTGGTGAGAGCTCACTTACCGCGATTTCAAAGGCAGCAAGCATCTCATGAGAGCCCAAGGTAAACTCAGCCGCCTCACCATCGCGTTTAGTGTCTGTAAAGACTGATCCATCATCAAACGTTCCCAGGTAATGAACTCTAACCTTCTGTCCCGCTTCTACCACGTCGTACTCCTTCTAACCAAGGGTGAAAAGTACTGCTATTCTTCTGGCTGCTTTGAGCTTTCTGCAGGTGATTTAGACGCATCTGGTGTCGTCTCTTCGTTCTTGTCTGATCTGTTCAAGCGCTTGAAGGTATCTATGGCACGCTTTAAATCATCGTCTGCTTGTCTCACGTCGATCTGAAACTGTGCAAATCCATAGGTACCCACGCTGTACTCCTTACACCTATCAACTCTTACTGAACCAAAATCAACTCATTACAACCCATCCGGGGCACTTGGGCCTCGCGGAACTTGAAGAGACGCAGCCTCTGAGTTTGGTAGGGTGGGAGGCAGTTGATCATCACTTCCTTAGACCAGTTGTGTGTGATTGCCAAGTCCTCCGCTCGGCAATCACACACGGGACTCTTCTCAGCTTCAACGAAGCGCAATGTCCTTCAAGCCTTGGTCTTTATCAACGGTAGAGGCCGTTACCTGAGCCTTTTTCCCGTCCTTTTCAATCTCTATGGTCCAGTTGGCTTCCGGTAGATTCTTCAACCAGAAATCGCCCCAGCTATCAGTCACCGCTTCAAAGCTGCCTGCGTCACTTTTAGCAACTACTTTGGCTCCAACAACAACCTCTTCCGCGTCGGGGTCATATACCGTTGCTGCAATGAACTTCTTGGGCAAGCCACGATAGAATACCCGCGGCTTGGTGCCATATTCGGGATAAAGTACCTCGCTACCTTCAAGGTCCAGGTCGGCCTCTTCGCCAAAGGTAATAACATCCACGTGGCAGTTGTCTACACAACGAGGTACGCTGATTGGCTGATCTCCGTCAAGCAGATGCGCACACCCGGTGCATTTCTGCGGAAGATCGAGTAAATCGTTCCAATAGACTGCATGGTACGGGCAGGCATCAACGATCTGACGCTGACCTTTTGCCTTCGCTGGATCAATGAGAACCAGACCATCATCGCGTCTGTACACCGCGCCGTCCTTTGCTGCCTTCATACAAGGGGCATTCTCGCAGTGATTGCATAAAGTAGGCTGATAAGCCACTCTTACGTGCCCATTCGCGCCACGCTCAGATTGCTTGACCTTGAGCCAGAACTGACCTGTCTCGGGCTGCGCTTCTGCATAAGGTAGCCATGCTTGTTCGCAATGCTCGTCCTTGCAGCCAATCTGGCAATTATGGCATCCAACACATTTTTCCATATCAACAAGAAATGCTTTCATGCTTTGTATCTCCCTTCGCTATTCCACAACCCAGGAGCTGTAGTTGATGCCTATGGCCGGATCGTAATCGCGCGCAAAGGCGTCCGGATAATCTGTCTTCCAGCCCTCATACTCTTCATCTGTTACCTTGGCAACCTCAATCAGATAACCAGATACCGCAAAACCCTTGCAGTGTTTGGACACCTGTTTCTCGGGGCTGATAAGGTTGGCAGCGCCGCCACGATCAAGATGCGGCGCAATGGGGTCTACACGCGAACCCTTGTTTATGACTACTGCGCCCGGTATCGCACGTTCAGAGATACGAGCACCCACAAGGATTGTTCCACGGTCGTTGAAAACCTTAAGGATATCGCCGTCGAGAATGCCACGAGCTTCCGCGTCTACCGGATTGATCCATGCCGGCTCATAGAGATAACCGTCTTTGCCGCGAACCTTAACCGTCTCGATCTCGCGGAACCACTTGATGTCATCACCCTGGACGTGTACACGGAAACGAGCTGGATTGGCTACCAGCAGCAAAGGATAGTCCTTGACGCGCTCTCCCCAGAGAGTCTCGTCATGTGTCCAGCCTTCTTCAGCAGGGCCACCAACAGTCCAGCGAGCCATTGGCGTGCGTTCTTTATCGTCCGGGAAGTTTGTAGCTAAGGCCTCAGACCAGAACTCGAGTTTGCCTGAAGGTGTGTCCAGCGGCCAATTCTCAGGATCCTGATAGAAGCCTCTCATACCTGCAGGGACCTTGTCTTGCTCGGGGTCTTGCTTGGGAATATAGAAACCACGCTTCTGAAACTCTTCCCAGCTTATCTCTTCACCCAGACGACTCTGCTCAAAACCAAACTGAATCCACTCATCATCGGTCATATCCATGCTGATCTGCTCATCCACACCAAAACGCTTGCCGATCTCACAGGCGATTTGATAGTCAGACATGGATTCGCCCACCCGGTCACAGCCAGGAGGTGTGAGGCTCTCGTGGCGCATGGATACTACCATGGAGCCACCTACCTGGTCGTTATCTTCTACGCAGGTGGTTACCGGCAAAATGAGATCTGCGAACAGGGAGTCGTTCTCAAGCCACTGATGATTGGTGACATAGAACTCGACTTCGTTGGTTCTGATGGCATCCTGGTATCTGAAGCCGCCATCCCAGCAGTTCATGTTACAGGGTTTTTCTGACCAGAGCATATGGCACTTATTGAACTCAGGCATATTTGCCAACTTGTAGTCGAGCGCAGCCTGCAGCTCCTCGACAGTTTTGCCTTGGGCATTGGCCAGCTCCGGTGACACCGAACCAAGCGCTGCCTTGTAGGTCTCCGGAGTTGTGGGGTAATTATTAACCTGGAACTGCTCGGAGGTCTCAACGTACACGATTGCAGGGGAACCCCACCATTCTGCATGACCCTTAAGCAGAGCCTCAGCGATAAGCGTGCGGGGGATCTTCTGCTCACTGGGATAGAACATACGGCATTTGTTTAACATGGTAAACGGTGCTGAAGTCGACCGGGCAATGGTCTCTTTACCAATAAGCGAAGCATTCATGAATACCTGTTGAACACCCGGCTTGCCAAGACCCTGCATGCCTAACAGATACGCATGCGTTCTGCCAGGCTCGTGACTGTAGGGGCCTTTGATAGCACCGGAGCTGAAATGCACCGATGCTGTGACTTTCTTTGCACGATTGCGTGCGTAGGCCTTGATGGTCCATGGTGCAATACCGCAACGCTCAGAGGCCCACTTGGGATCTTTCGGGATACCGTCTTCTTCGCCCAACACATAGGCACGTACCTTTTCAATGCCAATGGAATGCGTTTCGATATAATCCTTGTCATACAGATCCTCGGTAAACCACACATACATGACCGCAAAGTCAAGCGCAGCATCGGTATTGGGGAGAATGGGTATCCACTTCATATCGTGGCAGACTGCAGTGTAGTTGCAGAAGGGGTCTATGATGACAAAATCCTTGCCGATCTGCTTCCAGTAGTTGATGAGTTGTGACCACATCTGACACGCGTAGTTTTGTGTAAGCTCCCAGTCGCCTGCCGCAAAGGCAATCAGTTCTGAATGCTCAGTTACATCACGCATCACATGCCAGGGGTTGTAGCCAGTCTGCATAGGAGCAGGCATACCCAAACCCTTGTTGCAGCCGCTGCCCCAGAAGTGCTTGGCGCCCCAGTACCAGCCCTCAACGGAATCTGGCGTACGCACTTCGCGTGTGTAACCGCCTAACTTACTCATCAGCGTTGAGTGCATACCCCCACCGGCGTGCAGGTTCTTCGACTCACGGTGACCATCCTCGCCGATGGTGAGAACAGAATAGGGTCCGTAGGTATCGATGATACGCCTGATCTCTGACTCCATTATGTCAAGCGCTTCTTCCCACGAAATACGAACGAATTTTGACGTGCCTCGATTTGCTGCATTGATCTTTGCAGGATCGCCTCCGGGTTCCCAGTCCACGCGCTTGAGTGGATAACGAACGCGATTCTTGGAATACACGCGGTTTTTGTAAGCCAGAGCAAAATAGTTCGGTGAAGACTTCATGCCAGGACGAAACTTCTCGCCATTGACCTCAAGAGTCCACCGAGACTCCTCTAACTCCTCTTCCGTATACACGGAATCGAGATGGAGTGGGCGAATGCGCACGATTTTGCCGTCAGCAGAATCTACACAGGTGATATCTCCGCCTGTTCCGCCGCAAGCAATGCTCTGTAGCGTTGTTTTGATCTCCATCAAACACTCTCCTTTCTTTCTTTGCCGTAAGTTCGAAAGTCGGACCAACTCGTACACTGATATGGGATCAGCAGACTTAGTGTAGGCATAAACGCAGTAGCCACCTGGATACTTCTGAGTCCAGGTGGCTATAGTTATCATCATGCTTTATTTGAACGGCAGCATGTTGCTTGATAGTCTTTATTAGAGAGAGGCTTCTGTTCTATGGATTGAGCCGTACACATCAACTGTTACTGGGGATAAGAGTGCTCTGTTGTTGCAATGGCAGCACTGTCATTCGAATACAACTGGGTTTCACTGTCTTCAGTTGAGAGCTCCCCAAGACAGAGCGCAGTAGTAATCGGGCGAGCAAAACAGTTCGGAGTATCAATCAGGCAAGCAAGAATAGCTCGCCGTGTCAATCAAGAGGGCAAAACAGCTCGGAGTTTCAATCAGACAAGCAATATCAGCTCGCAGTATCAATCAGGCGAAAAAACAGTTCGCAGTATCAATCAGTCTAGCTCAGCAAATACCGCCCTTTTTCCCGTAGAAATATTGATCCAATACCCATCAAGGCATATATAAAGCGGACGAACGACCACGCCACCGCTGTGATGAGAGGCACTGACATAGCGAATATTGTTATATGAAAACCCATTGTCTTCTTTATTCGCTTGATCGCCGGGAGTTGTGCGTGCAGAAGGTCCATCGCTCACTTTTGCCCACACATTGCTCTCAACTTCAATAAACTGGCTCCCATCGGTGGTAACCAGTATTTTGCCGTTTTCTATTGAGTACACCGCCAGATCTCCCAGCGCTTTTGCTTCTTCAAGTGTGTAACTATGCTGCACGTCTTCTCGCTTTCAACCGCGACCATTTTTTGAGGACCTATTGTAACAGGTGGTTGTTTAGCAGGTTGCACTGTTCTGAAGGAGGTTGCTCTGGAGGACGACAGTGTTCTTGCGATGCGGTTCACGTGCTGATGTCCTGATCGTACAGTGCAAAACAAACTGCGTATTTCGCAATCTTGGTTGGCAAGCCTCGTTGATGCTCAGTCTGCTATACCAGATCTCACGGCGTAAGCGGCAGCTTGAATGCGATTATTGATATGCAGCTTACTGAGGAGCGAGCTGAGTTTTTTCTTGACAGCACCCTCGCTCATATAGAGCTGGGCGGCAATCTCCTCGTTGGAGAGTCCTCTGGCAACAAGCCTGAGTATCTCAGCTTCTTGCTCAGTGAGGTTTGCCGGAAGAGAATCATCCTTTTGCGTTGACGTACCAGAGTCATGCAAACGGGTGAACTCCTCCAGCACACGAGCAGCCACCGGCCCTGAAAGAGCAGCTTCTCCGCGCACAACACCTCTGAGCCTGTCTCCCAATTGTCTCGCCGGCATATCTTTGAGGATGTAGCCGCGCGCTCCCCACCTGATAGACTCAAAAAGACTCGACTCCTCTATCGTCATAGTGAGCATGACAATATCTATCTGAGGGAATTCCTGGTGAATGAGCCGCGTTGCCTCGACACCATCCATGACGGGCATCTGTACGTCCATTAACACTATATCCGGCTGAAGCGAACGGCAGAGCTCAAGTGCTTCTGCCCCATTTTCTGCCTCCGCAATGATCTCAAAATCATCCCAATGGCTAAAAAGCGCACGAAGGCCTTCTCGATAAAGCGTATGATCATCGACCAACAGAATGCGTGCGACCTTTGCGCCCATCTGTCCTCCTCGTTAGATGATGCTCGGCGTTTCCACCATGACCGATGTTCCCATACCTATTTCTGATTCAATCACGCAACTGCCGCCAACCGACTCGGCACGCTCCTTCATAATTCTAATGCCAAGACGCTCAGAGGGTACTGATGCTATGTCAAATCCCTTGCCATTGTCCTTGATATGCATGTGAAGTCTTCTCTCAACCTGCTCGAGCGTTACCTTAACCCTGCTTGCCTTAGCATGACGCAGCACATTGGAGAGGCTTTCATGTAAGATGCGCATAATTTGCAACTCGGTCTGGATCGTCACTCCCGGTTCGCTTTTTTTATCTATGATAAGCTCAGTCTCTATTGCCCATCTATCCTGGAAAAGTGTAAGTGTCTCAGCCACGCTCGGGACAAGTCCTTGTGTCTCGCTCTGTGGAGTACGCAAGCTGAGCATTTCCTCTCTCAGCAGTTTAACTGCCTGTAATCCAAGTTCCTCTTGCCGTTCAAGGCTCTCACGCACAGCCGCGATATCCCCCGTGTCAAGGAACATCATGGCAGTCTCTGCGCCGATTTTCATAGAGCTTACCGATTGAGCAAGATTATCGTGGATCTCTGAACTCAGGAACTTTCGCTCGTTGAGTATCTGCATCTCAACCACTTTGCGTGACATCAGCGCACGATGAATACTGACACCTAATAACCTACCGATAGCTTTGAGGTAGACCAATTCTTCTTCGGACCATTTTTTATAATATTTATACACGAGGTTATAGATGCCAAGGGCTTCATCCGCTGCGATCAAGGGGACAGTGATAGCCGACTTAAAACCTGAGTCCACCGCCGTAGGTGGGATCTGATCGCAGGGATGCGGATTTAAGTAGTCTTCCATGATGATAGGCTGCTTTGTCTCCATCATCCTCAGCAGTCGCCCGAGCACGGTTGGTTTTGTAGTAACGGCAGTTTTGTCGGTAGTGCTGTAGTCAGGCTGAAGAGAGTGAGATGCGTAGGTTGTCATATTGTCTCCGCTCACATCCAGCAAGTAGATGTTGGCGTAATCACAATCAAGATACTGCACCAGAGCATGTGTGATCTGCTGATAAATATCCTCATAGTTTGCCGACCAGGTCGTGGATTCACAGATTTTGGTCAGCTCTTCGAGTTTATCAAGGTAATAGGCCGAGCCGCTGATCTCAGCGGTGTCTGTTCTTTCTTTAAGAGCACCTTCTGCCATATCGCCTCCAGACAGAGCTCCTGATCGCACCGAAAATCTATCATACCCGCATGTATGCTTTCTCCGCAAGCATATGTATCAGCTTTACACCTTTAAAACCATATGATACAGACAAAATAACATACTCATTGGCCAAAGAACGTGGCTATTATAAATCTTTTAGAAGTAGAGGCTGTCTATCGTATCAGTTCACTTGGACAGGATTCACTTACTGAAAGTATTCTCGTGCCCCCAGGTTTCTCAGGGTGCTACAGTGCTGTTCAAGCTTTATGAGAAAACACAGGCAATGGAGATTTTCGCCTGTTTGCGCTATGAGTGCGTAAACAGGCGCTCCACATCTGGTGTAATTTCTTTTGTCGGAGGTCAGTTTACTTCTGGTTTAGTCGTATTTTTTCCTGGAATTGCTGAAGTCTCTTCTGATTTAGATGAGATTTCTGGTATAGCTGAAGTCCCTTCTGGTTTAGGTGAGATTACTTCTGGTTTAGGTGAGATTACTTCTGGTTTAGGTGAGATTACTTCTGGCTTCCTATTTGTTTGACCATTGAGAGGGCCGTCTTGCCGCCGTCGATGATGATGTCGCAACCAGTTAAATAACTTGCTCTCGGATCGATCAATGCCTTGATACAGTACGACATTTCATCAGGTCTTCCAACGCGGCCAAAGGCTGTTCCGGCGGCAATGACTGCGCGCTCCTGCTTATCATCGGTAAGCAT
>JAVBUQ010000120.1:0-13277 GCA_031555185.1 Coriobacteriales bacterium | reverse complement strand
CTGTTTTTCAAGGAGAACTCCTCCATGCTCTTTGGGGATGCCAAGGAGCGGGTCGATGACATCATCAAGGAGTTGTAGGGAAGGGAGAACGAGGTGTGCGAGGACTGCTCTACCCACCCGATATTGCGAGACTCCGCAGGAGTCGAAGTAATCAAGGAGGAGCCAGATGGTGTCAGAAGACACATGAAAGGCACCAGAAGACCAGAAAGTCGTGAATACATCATTCGTTCCGCACAGTAACAGGAAGATGCACTTCTCGCGCAGTGGCAGGAGAGCGCAACCGGAGGCTTCAAGAGAGCTGCCGACGCACTGAAAGAAAAGGATCTGAACGTTTAAAAGTGTACGAGTATTAAACAAGGAGGGATCTTATGAAAAAGGACATATGTGTGATTACCGGTGGAGCTGGGGCGATGGGTATCGGAGCCGCAAAACGTATAGCTGCAGAAGACAATATGGCTATCATCATTGTGGACCTCAGTCAGGAAGCCCTGGATGCTGGAGTGAAGGAGCTCGAAGATGCGGGTCTCGTTGCCTACGGCTTCAAGATGGATGTAACCAACAAGGAGCAAGCCGCTGCGCTTGCACGGTTTGCATCGGAAAAGGGCACCGTGAAGGGTCTCATCAATCTCGCGGGTATCAGCCCTAAGGGAGGCCCGGACTACCACGTGCCCGGCAGCCTTGTCTTTGATGTCCCCGCAAAGGGAACGGTCTATATCAGCGATGAGATCGCGCGGGTCATGTCCGAAGGTGGCTGTATCATCAACATCACTTCAGCGTCTCCCTTCCTCTCGCCTCCAGGAACCATGGGAGAAGAACTCTACCCTCTGGCCCTTGAGGACTTTGAGAAGTATGTTGAGGAGATGCATGACCTGTTGGCAAAGGAAGATGAGCAAACCGGCAGGAACAGAGGGTATGTCAATGCCCGGTATTTCATCATGCATTACACCGAGTACTTTGCCTGCAAGGTAGGAAGAGATGGCATTCGTGTGGTCTCAGTGGGACCAGGCGTGGTAGATGGCCCCATGGTGGAAGAAAGTGGGCTTGGCCTGGCCAAGATGAGCGCCTGCGGACGCACGGGAAGACCGGAGGAACTTGCCGATATCTATGCGTTTCTGCTCAGCGACAAGGCCAGCTATATCACCGGAACCAACATCATGGCCGACGGTGGCATCGTCGCGGCCATCCACACGATGAAGCGATAAAGAAAAAGGCAGAAGAAACAGGGGAGGGTACCCAAGGATCAGGCTCCCTCCCCTGTAAGGCAGAAAGAAGGGCAGTAATAATGAGCGCAACAGGCATAAGGCTAGTAGACAAGGTCATTTTGATCACAGGCGCAGGCAACGGCATGGGCTGTGCAACAACCAAACTCTTTGCAGATGAGGGCGCAAAGGTCATCGCCGTTGATTTCAGAGAAAACGACCTCGCACAGTGGAACGGCGTAGAGAATGTGATTCCTGTTCTTGCTGATGTCACGTCTTTGGAAGACATTGACAAGATGGTGGGAGAGGCAGAGAACCGCTTTGGCAGACTTGACGGTATATGTAATATCGCCGGAATCAATGACCTGAGCTATCCACTCGAGGATACCGATGATGAGCGTTGGGATAAAGTACACGACATCGATCTCAAAGCTCCCTTCCGTATTTGCAGACGGGCTATACCGACTATGGTCAAGAACGGAGGAGGGGCTATCGTTAACATAGGATCCTATGCGGCCATTCGAGGAAACCACGGACCAAGCTATACCTCTGCCAAGGCAGGTGTCATTGGCTTAACCAGATCCATTGCCTTTGCTTATGGTGCAGACGGCATTCGTTGTAATGTTATCAATCCTGGAGGCGCGCGTACTAGTATCGGTGAGCATTCAGGTGGAGACTATCATCCTGCGGGGGCAAAGCTTTCGGCAATCATCAAAGCTATGCCATTCTTTTGCTATATGGATCCGATAGAGATTGCAAAATCCTGCCTTTTTCTCTGTAGTGATGATGCAACACATATCAATGGCGCAGTACTTGATGTGGATTGTGGTATGTCGACCTGCTAAACGAAGGATTTTTCTTAGAAAACTATTCTTAAGAGATAGGATTATCATGACTAGCAACCTAATGAGCAAGTACGGAATCAAACAAATCTGCTACTACGTAGAAGACCTGGAAAAGGCGGCTCTTGAGCATTCAGCTTTCTTTGGATCAGGTCCTTTCTTCTATATGGATCCAATAACGCTCAGTGACGGCACGCAAAACAAGGTGCATTATAATGACCAGGAAGTTGAGATCACCAAGCAAATGGCATATGGTCAATTTGGCAATCTCCAAATTGAGTTGGTGCAAGTAATCAGCGAGGGACCTGATCCCTACAAGTCACTGGGGCACTATGGACTGCATCATTTTTCGATATGGTCAGATGTCCCCGAGGCTGCTGTCAAAATGTTCACTGATAGTGGTTATAAGATAGCTCTTCAGTTTGTTTCGGGTGCCGGTATGGTAGTCACCTTCATTGATTGCCTTGATCCCTGGGGTCACTATGTCGAAATACACCAACCTGTCGAAGGGTTCTGGAAGATGGTCAAACAGGCATCCGAGAACTGGGATGGCATGGATCCCTACCGTAAACTAGGAGCATAATAGTCAGACAACAGGATATTTAAAGAGGAGAAGGAAGTCTCTGACTCTGGCGAAAGCGGTGCCTCAACAGGTCTGCAGGTTTTCTCAGGAGCCAGAAACTTCCTTCTCCTCTTGTCTTCCTCTGCAGGTGGGCTGCATATTGCTATAATCAAAATGAAAGATATCCGCACGTCAAAAGGAAACGATATGCAGAAGAAATACCTGATGACCCCTGGTCCAACACCGGTTCCCAGTGAGGTCCTCCTTACTCAGGCACGTCCGATGATCCATCACCGCACACCTGAATTCAGTGCTGTGGTGCGTAACTGTGTGGAAGGTCTCAAATATATCTTCCAAACTGAAGAGTCCGATATCCTGATCTTTGCCAGTTCCGGTACCGGAGCCATGGAGAGCTCCATAGCCAACTGCTTCAGCTCAGGCGACGAGATACTGGTTTGTTATAACGGTAAGTTCGGTCAGCGTATGGAGCAGATTTCCAAGGTCTATGGCCTGGAAGTCACGGTATTGGAGTACGGTTGGCAGGAGGTTGTTGATCCAGCGGACATTGCCGCTCACCTCAAAGCCCATCCGGATACCCGTGGCGTTGTGGTAACGCAGAGTGAGACTTCATCAGGTGTTCTCAATGATATCGAGGCTGTGGGCAGGATCGTCAAGGATTACCCGGACTGTGTGTTCATCATTGACTCCATCACTGGTATCGGTGCGGTAGAGTGCAAGACTGACGAATGGGGTCTTGACGTGGTCATGACTGGTTCGCAGAAGGGTCTTATGCTGCCGGCTGGCCTTGCCGCTGTCTCGGTGAGCCCCAAGGCATGGCGCGCCTACGAGCGATCCACGCTTCCCAAGTTCTATTTTGACTGGAAAAAATATCTCAAGAACCTTGATCAGGACACGACACCCTTTACTCCGGCAGTAAGTCTGATGATCGGCATGGATCAATCTCTCAAGATAATGCGCGAGGAGGGTCTGGAGAATATCATCGCTCGCCATGCCCGCCTGGCTGAGGCAACCCGACAGGGGGTAGTTGCCCTGGGTCTTAAACTCTTTGCGCCTGCTGAGGGTCGCGGTAATGCGGTGACCCCCGTATGGGTGCCAGAAGGCATAGACGGCAAAGAGCTTGTCAAGATCATGAAGAATAAGCACGGAGTAACCATTGCCGGCGGTCAGGATGACTACGCTGGCCGTATATTCCGTATTGGGCATCTGGGCTACTTTGGTGATTTTGACATAATTACTACGTTGGCCGCACTGGAGATGGCACTGACTGAGCTGGGTTATGAGTTTGAACCGGGCACCGGCATCAAGGCTGCCGAAGCCGTATTAATGGCAAAATAAACAGGAAAGGCTGCGAAGCGGCTTTGATCGTTTAAGACTGGAGGCAAAATGAGGGTTCTGATCGCAGAAAAACTGGCTGCCAATGGCATCAGGCTTTTGGAGGAGGCCGGGTTAACCGTTGACGTCAAGTTGGGTTTGAGTCCGGAAGAGTTAGTGGAGACCATCCCTGACTATGAGGCACTGATCGTACGGAGTGCCACCAAGGCAACGCGCGAGGTTATTGAGGCAGGTAAGAACCTCAAGATCGTCGGACGAGCAGGTGTTGGCGTAGACAATGTAGATGTAGAAGCGGCTACCGAGCGCGGTGTCATTGTCTGCAATGCTCCTACCTCCAATGTCGTGAGTGCTGCTGAGCAGGCTCTGTGCCTTTTGTTGGCCAGCGCCCGAAAGACACCCGCGGCCAACGCCTCCATGCACAAGGGCGAGTGGAATCGTTCTGCCTTCACCGGGCGCGAGCTTTATCAAAAGACCCTGGCCATCTTTGGCTTGGGTCGCATTGGTGGTCTGGTGGCAGAGCGTGCCGCTGCTTTTGAGATGAATCTCATAGGTTACGACCCTTACTGCTCAACTGAACGCGCTGCTAATCTCGGTGTGACCAAATACGAGACCATAGAAGAGGTCCTCCCTCTCGCGGACTTTATCACGGTGCATCTTCCTAAGACTAAAGAGACACTTGGCATGTTCGGTACCGAGCAATATAAGCAGATGAAAGATGGCGTGTATCTTGTTAATACTGCCCGTGGCGGTATCTACAACATGGCAGAGATGGTGGAGTTCCTGCAAAACGGCAAGATAGCAGGAGCGGCAATAGATGTGTACGAGTCCGAACCCTGCACAGACTCACCGCTCCATGGACTTGAAAATGTTATCCTCACCCCACACCTGGGAGCCTCGACCGTTGAGGCGCAGGAGCGCGCAGGCGTACAGATTGCTGAGTATGTACTGCTGGGACTTAAGAACAAAATGGTACCCACGGCGGTCAATGTAAAACTGGTTGACGACGAGGTCATGAGTGCGGTCACTCCGTATGTTGAGGCTTGTGAAATGCTCGGTGTTGTGCTTGCACAGTTGAGCCGCGATGCTATCTCAAGCGTAGAGCTAACGGTAAGCGGAGACCTGGCGGAATATGATGTAAGCCTGCTTGGTACAGCCGCCCTTCGTGGCATCTTCTCCAGAACTACCGACGATCCGGTCAACTTCGTTAATGCCAGTTATATCGCTGAGCAACGAGGTGTTTCTATCACGGTCAACAAAGACCCCAAGCAAGATGAGTATACGAGCAAGGTAAGCCTTCTTACGATGAATGGCAGCCATCGTGTCGAGGTTGCCTGCACGACCTCTGGACCACTTTCCGAGCCGCGTATCATCTCGCTCTTCGATTACAAACTCGACTTGATACCACGAAAATATGTACTGGTGATGAAGTACGAGGACACTCCAGGCAAACTCGGTCGCATTGGCACCGTTTTAGGCAATGCCAACATCAATATCTCCACCATGGAGATAGGTACGTTGGAAAAGGCAACTGGTGAGGCAATCGTACTCATGAATGTGGATGATCCGGTACCATCTGATGTCTATGATGAGCTGGTGGAGAGTGTGGGGGTAACCGATGGCTGGTTCATCGAATTGTAAAGACATAATCTGTACGGTATCCTGGCATTCGCCACGGTGCTACAATGCCTAGCATTGTGCACCGAGCTACCGAGTGTCAAGCCCATAGAGCGAAGCGTGGCTTGACACGAGATGAATCTGCTCACCCACAAAACCTCGCTTACTTCTATAACATGAGATCATGAACTATAAGCCCTTTACACTTAAAGCAGCGATTGAACTGGCCTCGCCGCCAACATGGATTGCTTCAATAGGCCCTTGCTTCATTGCAGGGGCCTTTGCTGTATGCTGCGCCCTTCTGTATTCTTCTCTGCAGCTTGGTGAGGAGCCCGGAATTGTGACGCAGATGGCTGTCGTCCTTGATGGCAGGTCTGTACTTTGCTGGGTGCTTATGCTCTTCTGCGCTGTACTCTTGCAGTCTTCTGTTAATACCCTTAACGATTACCAGGATTTCAAAAGCGGTTTAGACACGGCCGAGACCGTTCTGGACGAGACCGATGCCTCTATCGTCTATAACCAGATCAATCCTCGCAATGCTCTCGCTTTTGCTCTCGCCTTGCTCGCGGCAGCAGCTATTGCAGGAATAGCAGTTGTGCTGCTTACGAGCCTGTGGCTTCTTGCGTGGGGAGCGCTGGCTGTTGCCGGTATTGCACTCTATTCTGCGGGGCCCAAACCCATCAGCTCGTTGCCTTTGGGAGAACTGATAAGCGGCGTTGTTATGGGCGGCATATTAACCTGTGTGGTCTTTTACTCCATGACGCTTAACTTCTCTGCGGTTGTTGTTGCGCTCGCCGTAGTGCCTACTGTTTCAATCGCTCAGATCATGCTCACCAACAACACCTGCGATATCGACCGGGACATCGTTGCCGGAAGAAAGACTTTGCCTATCCTCATAGGAAGAAACAGCGCTCGTATGCTTAACTGTGCCTTAGGGATATTTGCCTTCCTGTGGCTTGAGGCGCTCTTGATCTGGATGGGCCTGTATCTCTGTGTCATTGTCGTGCTCGTTGCGTTGTTCCTGTGCGTGCCCAAGCTTAATACACTCCTCAAAGGGCCTTATGACCTTGCTAACCGCAGAGTAATGATGCAGACTGTGGTCTCCTATAATAGATGGCTGGCTGCTACGATTATTGTTGCCTTTATGTTGGGAGGAATACTCAGTGTCTTCGTTTGATAAGTCAGAATATGTACATGGGGTGTTTTCTACTATTGCCAGCTCATATGACCTGATGAATGACCTGGAGAGTCTGGGTCTGCATCGCGTCTGGAAGGCCCGACTTGTCCGCGAGCTTTCACAGGCAAAACCAAAGAAGATACTCGATATCGCCTGCGGAACGGGAGACATAGCCATTGCCCTGGCACGTGCAAACCCCGAGGCTGAGGTTTTGGGCCTTGACTTTAATGAGGACATGCTCAAGGTAGCACGTGAGCGAGCTGCTCGTGAGTTGCCTCTCAGCTTTAAGGTTTATCCAGGAGTTGCCTCCCAAGAGAAGGAGCGGTCCTCGACTTCTGCCCAAGGTTGCGCGCATACTGCTGCCGTTGTCAATAATCTACATCTTTCTGTAGGCAACGCAATGGACCTGCCTTTTGAGGATGAGAGTTTTGACGCGGTGAGTATTTCCTTTGGATTAAGGAATATGCCGGACTATGCGTCTGTGCTGAAGGAGATATACCGTGTGCTCAAGCCGCAGGGACACTTTTTCTGCCTCGAAGCCTCGTATCCAACCAACGCCTTGGTTAAGCCACCCTTCAAGCTGTATTTTAAGCATTGGCTACCGGTTCTGGGCAAGCTCATCGTCAACAGCCCTGAACAATACGCCTGGCTCAATACTTCCACCGAGGCATTCCTCAGCAAAGAGGAGTTGGCGGAGCTTATGCAAGGAACAGGCTTCAAAGACGTACGCTATTCAAGTTATCTCCTTGGCGCTGCTGCGTTGCACAGAGGAAGAAAAGACATCCCCAAAACGAAGTGAGCAGCTTTAATCCTGCCCCTGGCAGCAGTCAGGTTTGTCAGTCAGGTCCATCAAAAAAGCGTAACCCCATGGAAAGAGGGCGCCCGGGGCGCCCTCTTGGGTAATACACACGTGCGGTCTTACGTCGGCTGGCTTAAGCCAACAGAGCCATGGCTTGACTTGCCAGATCGCTCGCTTTATCAAGACAGGCATTAGACAGTTGAGGATTGTGAGCGCCTTCACTATTCTCAACCATCACAAACTCCCAGTAGAACTGAGCTTCACGGTCAAGTGCGCTGACCTGCTCGAGTACGGCTGGATCGAGTGTGTCTTTCTGAGCGCCAATCGCATTGGTGAGCTCTGCCAGCTGGTCGCCTACGCTTTGAACCTTGCCTTCGCTTTCAGCTTGCCAATCTTCCACCTGCGTAGCCAGATCGGAGTGACACCCACCACCGATGTTGCAGCTCTTGAGCAATTCTTCATTCTCAAGTGGGCTTACCAGTAAGTGGCTGCGGTATGCGGCCCCGTCATCAGCCTCAATCTCGTTGCCCATATGACAGTCGGCACAGGAGTAACGTTCGCCGGTGGCAGCATTGATGCGCTGACTCATGGAAGAGCCCTCACCACTGTAGACAAACTCAAACTCCGGATGCTGGACCTTGATCCAGGAAACTCCACTGATCTCGTTTGTGGCATCGCTGAAGCCCATATCCTGATAGTACTGATAGATGCCTTCAGGCGTCATGGTAGCCAGATCGGTGTAGGGATTGGTGACAGCCTTTGTGTCTGGATCAAAGAAGTACTCGTTGTGGCACTGTCCACACACTTGCGCAGACTCGGGAACATTCGCTGCGTCGCCACCCATCGCCCTCACAAAGAAGTCCTGGGTCACCGCAAGGGTCTCTGGATCATTCTCATGACAGTTGTAGCAACTGATAGGCTCACTGACCTCTTCAAGCACCTGAGCAAAGGGTTGCGCCATTATCGACTCACCCTGCTGTTGGTACATTGCTGTGAAGTCCGCGGACTTGCAGGTAATGCAGTTTGCCAGTGACTTTTCGCTGATTCGGCCGGTTGCCGAGATGTCCTCCAGCGAGTAATTATGCCCATTAGGCTCAAAATAGGACTTGGAGAAGGGGTTGCCAGCCCAGATGACGGTAATCTGCGGATACATCTCGATCATGTCGCCGCGAGGCTCAAAAACGCCGGCTCCCTCAGTGTTGTTGTCCAGATTGCCCATGTAGGTCGCATATTCATTGGGATAGATATCTTTCCATGAATCTGCGATGACTACTCCGTACTCGTTAGCATCCGGGGTAGCTACCGGTTCCGCAACACCGGAGCTCACAGGCTCCTCGCTGCTCTGTGGCGCGCAAGCCACCATGACAGCCACTACGGCACATATGCTAACCGCTAACAATAGATTGCGTGCGCGTTTTGACTTTAACCTCCCTATCATACCTCCTCCTTTTCTCCTCATGATACGTGTCCACGTTTAATGATATGGTCTCGCACTCATATTGACAGTATACTAACCAAGTGCCCCCATCAGTAGGGACGCTTATGTTCATTTCTATAGGGACACTTAGAATATACTGAGAGAAGGTTATCGGAGCACCGTGGGAGAAGGCAGGTACAGGGAATGATCGACCTTGACCATGAGAGTAAAACCCCCCTCTATCAACAGATCTATGCGCAACTCTGTGAGGAGATGTTCAGCGGCGCTACGCCGGCAGGATCAAAGCTGCCTCCTATTCGCACCCTGGCAGCGGATCTCCAGGTCTCACGCAATACAGTTGAGGCGGCCTATGCGCAGCTTACTCAGGAAGGGTTTGTCGCCGCACATCCTGGGAGCGGTTACGTTGTACAAAAAGTGGAGCTCATGTCAAAAAACGCTAACGAGCGACGCCAGGCGGCAACAGAGGATTTTGAGCATAATCTGATTCGCAACGCTCTTTGGAAAGAGAAAGACGATCCTGCTGTTGTCTGTCAAAAGAAGAAGGATATCTGGTTTGACTTTACGTACGGTGACCTTCCCGCGGGTAGCTTTCCGGCGCATACGTGGCGCAAGCTTACCAACGAAGTGCTAAGCACTTCTGATATCAATGCGAGTGCAACCTATACAAACCCTCTGGGAGAACGAGGCCTGAGAGAGCAGATCGCACATTATCTGCAGCTCCATAGAGGAGTACATTGCCATCCTGCACAGGTCATTATTCAACCCGGTACACAAGGCAGTCTTTACAATCTGCTCACGTTATTTGACCCGCTTCACGACATAGTGGCGATGGAAGAGCCGGGTTACGACGGCACGCGTGTAGTATTTGAGAATATGCGCTTTCGCCTGTGTCCGATACCGATGCTTGCAGGAGAACGAGAGCATATAGACGCCTATTATGCCTCTCACGCAAGACTGGCCTATGTGACGCCCTCCAATCAGTTCCCTACAGGAAGGGTGCTGCAGTTGACAGCGCGTCAGGCTTTGCTTAACTGGGCACGGGGGACTAACGCCTACCTCATTGAGGACGACTATTGTTGTGAGTACCGATATAATACGCGCCCGATGCCCTCCCTGCAGAGCCTTGACCATTACAGCCGGGTCATCTATATGGGCACCTTTTCAAAAGCCCTGAGTCCTTCGCTTCGTATTAACTATCTTGTCTTGCCTCCTGATCTGTTGCATGAGTGGAATTCTGTCTTTGCAAAACACTATCCTGAGGTGCCTTGGCTTAATCAGACCGTGCTTGAGGCCTTTATGAGCCAAGGTCATTGGGAAAGGCATATTCGAAAGGCACGGGCAGCAAATAAGCGCAAATATCTTCTGCTCAAATCCTCTCTCCTGCACACTATGGGAGAAAGGGTCAGCGTTATGGAAAATGGCAGCGGTCTCCATCTAATGGTGAGCGTACGAGATGGGCGTGAACAAAACGAGCTCCTCCACACTGCCCAAGCCCACTATGTCAGAGTCTACGATACTAACCGCTACTGGATGGCTGAGAAGCACCCCTTGGAGTCTACTGTGCTCATGGGGTTTTCGGCAATTGAAGAAAAACGCATTGCACCAGGTGTTGAGCGTCTTGCTGAGGCGTGGTTTGGCTGATCCAGGTGCTCTTGTACCCGTCGTTTCGCTATCGGACCTATCCAGTAGCCGTCGAGGCGTAGTTTGGTTAGGCGCGTCTCTCGCGTGTCATTGCGAGGAGCGTAGCGACGAAGCAACCCAGGCACGAAAAACAAAACCTAGATTGCTTCGCTTCGCTCGCAATGACGGAAAGATCGCAATGACGGAAAGCTCGCAATGACTGAAAGATCGCAATGACAACCCTATGACGCGCTTGCGAATTCAGTTTGGCTGATCACTCGCCTTCCTGAATACCCGGTAGAACGGGGATGGAGTCAAAGCCGCGGGCCAGGTCCTCATCGGTGGGCAGGTAGTCGGTCATCGTGCCGTCCAGATACTGCTCATAAGCGCCAAGATCCAACATACCGTTACCGGTGAGACCGAAGAGAATGATTTTCTCCTCCCCATTTTCTTTGCATGTAAGGGCCTCGTCGATTGTGATACGAATGGCGTGGGCACTTTCGGGCGCAGGAAGGGTACCTTCACTACGGGCAAATTGTACGGCGGCATCAAACACAGAGGTCTGCTCTACTGCGCGCGCTTCATCCAAAAAGCCATCGTGATAGAGCTGCGAGAGAATGGGACTCATGCCGTGATAGCGCAAGCCACCGGCATGAGTGGTCGCAGGCATGAAGTCATGGCCGAGTGTATACATCTTGGCAAGCGGGGTGACCTCACCGGTGTCACAGAAGTCATAGGCAAAACGTCCGCGGGTAAGTGAGGGGCAGGAGGCAGGCTCAACAGCTATGAAAGTGGGTGCCGGTCTTCCGGCCAGACGGTCTTTCATATAGGGGGCCATGAGGCCACCGAGATTGGAACCTCCACCCGCACAGCCGATGACGATGTCAGGGTAAACCTCGAGTTTGTCGAGTGCGGCCTTTGCCTCAAGTCCGATGATGGACTGATGTAGCATGACCTGGTTGAGTACCGATCCGAGTACATAACGTCTGGTACCGTTGCTGTCGAGCGCCGCCTCTACCGCCTCGGAGATAGCTGTACCAAGCGAACCCTGACTGTCGGGGTGTATCTCAAGCATCTTCCGTCCCACACGTGTGGTAATGGAAGGAGAGGGAGTGACGGTGCCACCGTAGGTCTGCATGACGGTCTTTCGATAAGGTTTTTGTTCGTAGCTGCTCTTGACCATAAACACGCTGAGATCCAGGCCAAAGTAGGCAGAGGCCATTGCGAGCGCCGTACCCCATTGACCCGCTCCGGTCTCGGTGGTGAGGCCTGTGAGCCCCTGCTCCTTGGCATAGTAGGCCTGGGCGATGGCCGAGTTGAGTTTATGGGAGCCGGAGGTATTGCCACCCTCGTACTTGTAATAGATCTTTGCCGGGGTATCCAAGGCCTTCTCCAGGCAGTAGGCACGCACAAGAGGAGAAGGTCGGTACATGCGATAGAAATCCATCACCGGACCGGGAATATCGATGTAGCGGTCCTTGTCGTTTAATTCCTGCCTGGCAAGTTCGGTGCAAAACACCGATTCCAGATCGGCTACGGTAACGGGCTCGAGCGTTGCCGGGTTGAGAATGGGGGAGTGCTGCGTTTGCATGTCCGCCCGTACGTTGTAAAACGCTGTAGGGATCTCGTTTTCCTCAAGGTAGATCTTGTAGGGGTCGCTTGCACGTGCGGGGGCACAGCCTGTGGTCTTGATGTTCTCTGACATAATCGTCTCCTTTCAGACATTTTTCGCAGTCTGTCCGCTTGTGCGCTACGCATTAAACGTGGTCGCGTTTCCTCTCAGAGCCCCTAAGCCTTGGCTATGTGGGTGGAGGTCGCAGACTCGCTGCTCCTGCAACAGCTCACTTGACTGCTGCAACTTTTGTTGTGGGTGCTGCCTTCTTGCAGCGCCACTCCTTTGCCACTACAAGACGAAAACCTCGTCTTGTACCTGGAGACCCAGACTGATTCTGAACAAACAAAAAAGCCCACGTCTCCACATCAGTGATGCGGGGACAAGAGCTCTGGTTAATCCAGCTATTGGCTGAATGAAAAGACTCCTGCGGTGCCACCCTCGCTTGCCAGCAGTGCTGACCACTCATGAGGCGCTATCACGCTTCTGTTCTATAACGGGAACTCCCGTCCAGGGATACTGGCTGCTCAACAAGAGCAACGTTCTCTCTGGCCCTCCGAGGTCCATTTGTCTGTTCGCTTGCTACCGGATTCTCAGCATCGCCGGTTCTCTGTGAGCGCGCCGCAGACGTTACTTCCTCATCAACGGTGTAAAACGTATGGTAGCACAACTTGGACTTAGTCAATATTTCAAACCTGTAATACTTACGCAAAGGAAGCTCGTTGATATTCCGAGCTGTTGAGTGAATTCTGAACTCTCTGTGCTCTGCATGTTTCAATAATGTAATATTTGAGAAAGGGCACATCCACGGCCTGAACAGAGGGAGACTCTAACCTCTCTCCAGGTAGGTAAATCAAGAAGAAGGTAAAGCATGCAGCAGCCTGTCATCCAACTTCTTTTGAACGACAGGCTGTCATGTATTTCTATCAGAGCAGCTTGCAATAACTCAGGAACTACTCCCAAAAACTACGAGTCAAGAAATACTGGCTCAAACTGCGCCTTGATCGTGCTGCCTCTTTCGACCATGGTTCCGGCTGCAGGGCTCTGGCTTACGACGGTTC
>JAVBUQ010000151.1:0-9510 GCA_031555185.1 Coriobacteriales bacterium | reverse complement strand
GGCAAAATGGAAATCTATCTTGACGGTGTTTTACTTATGAACAAATATCTTTCGCGTACCAAGATCAGACGCCTTCTGGCGTATCTCGCTTTTAATCAGCGACGTGTTGTATCGCGGGACAATCTTGTGGAATATCTCTGGCCTTATCTGGATTTTGATCGTGCCCAGAAGAATCTGTATACCAGTTGGTGCATGTTGGCTAAAGGATTGGGCTCGGAGAAAGTACGAGATTGTCCTTATATCCAGCGTAATGGTGAGACCTATCAACTTAACGCAGAACTCGTCGTGTGCGACACGCGGCAGTTTGAAGAGGTCGCACGTACTGTGCTTTTTGGACGTGTAGACCTTGAGACACAACTTGAGAGCCTTCTGGAGATGGAAGGCCTCTATCGAGATTCCCTGGTAGCCGATATTCCTGTGGATAGTTTTGTCAAGGCAAAGTTGGAGAGTTATCGCGCCATGATGGTAGATGCTCTTTTACTCGTTACACGGCAGTTGCGGGCTACCGGAGAGGTAGAGCGGGCGTTGTTCTGCGCCCGGGCAGCCTATGAACTCGACGAATCACGAGAAGATGTCTACAGAGAACTCATGGATGCACAGCTTGAGGCAGGCCAACGCACCTCGGCGATGCAGACGTATTTCTCATGCAAACGCTATCTCTCCGATGAATTGGGCATACTACCTTCCAAAAGCACAACAGCTCTGTATCAAGACCTATTACTCGATAATTGCGGTTAGGTAATAAGGTACAATCTCTAGCGTGTGTGCGACGGCATACCGTGCCCAGCCTGTTGGACGAAAATGTGTGTTGATCTTCTCAACGCCCGCTGGGCCGTTATGCATCTTTATGACAAGAGAAGAAGACTGAGGGAATTTCCATGGCTGGATTTCTATCCAAATTGCTACGCAGCGGCGAAGATAAGCAGCTCAAAAACTATACTGAGCTGGTAGCCCGTATTGGCGAACTTGAGCCCGACGCCCAAAAACTGGACGATGGTGAGCTGGCAGCCCGCACCATACAATTCAGGCAACGATTTGATAGTGGCGAAGGACTCGATTCTTTGCTTCCTGAGGCCTTTGCTACCGTCAGAGAAGCATCAATGCGTGCTTTGGGTATGCGTCATTTTGATGTGCAGCTTATAGGCGGTATGGCTCTTAACGGCGGACAGATCGCCGAGATGAAGACCGGTGAAGGAAAGACGCTGGTTTCAACGCTCGCAGGATATCTCAACGCTCTGGCCGACAGAGGGGTCCACATCGTTACCGTTAACGATTATCTGGCAAAACGCGACAGCGAATGGATGGGGCAGATCTACACCTTTCTTGGTATGGAGGTAGGTCTTTTGCAAAACGGCATGAAGGCCGGGGCAAAAAAACCTGCCTACCTTGCCGATGTAACCTATGGAACCAATTCCGAGTTTGGTTTTGATTATCTGCGCGATAACATGGTACTTAAGGCAGAGGATCGTGTGCAGCGTGGTCATGCCTTTGCCATAGTAGACGAAGTAGACTCTATCCTTATTGATGAAGCTCGTACTCCTCTTATCATCAGTGGCATGGGCACCAGGGCTGCCGACACCTACAACCAGTTTGCGCGCGCGGTGGGAAACATGCGTCCTGGCACAGACTTTGAGATGGACGAGGCAAAAAAGACGATCTTTGCCACTGAGGCTGGCTTGCACAAGATGGAGACACTGCTCTCTATTCCTGATCTCTATGGCGATCCGAGCGGGCAGCTGGTTAACCACCTTCAGCAGGCTCTCAAGGCGCAGTTCCTCTTTAAAAAAGATGTTGACTATGTGGTTATCGACGGTGAGGTCAAGATCGTTGATGAGTTTACCGGACGCATTATGGAAGGACGCCGTTACAGCGAAGGCCTTCATCAGGCGCTTGAGGCAAAAGAGCGGGTGCTCGTAAAAGAAGAAAATCAAACGCTGGCCACTATCACTTTGCAGAATTACTTCCGTCTGTATGAGAAACTCTCAGGCATGACCGGTACGGCCATGACAGAAGACTCCGAGTTCAGGCAGATATATAAACTTGCCGTATTGGCTATCCCACCCAACAGAGAGGTCGTTCGAGACGACCGTGTGGATCTGGTCTACCGCAACCTCAAGGCAAAATTCAACGCTGTGGCAGAAGACATTATTGAGCGTCATCATAACGGACAACCCTCTTTGGTGGGTACGGTCTCTATCGAGAACTCAGAGCTGCTTTCCGGCATGCTCAACAGGCGAGGGATCCCTCATGAAGTACTCAACGCCAAACATCATGAGCGTGAGGCGCATATCGTGGCACAGGCCGGTCGTGTTGGTGCGGTGACTATTGCCACCAACATGGCAGGACGTGGTACAGACATCCTGCTCGGAGGAAACCCAGACTTCCTGGCTGAGGAGATACTGTTGAACGAGGGTATCGACCTTGAAGAAGTCACTGAACAAGATCGTGAAAGTGTCTATGAAAGGGCTCTGACTATCACCAAAGAGGAACACGACCAGGTGGTAGAGGCAGGTGGTCTGGCTGTTATCGGTACCGAGCGTCATGAGTCGAGGCGTATTGATAACCAGCTCCGTGGACGTGCCGGACGACAGGGCGACCCGGGTGTCTCCGTGTTCTATCTTTCTCTGGAAGACGATCTGCTCAGGCTTTTTGGCGGTGATCGTATGGATCGTATTGCCAGTGTCATGGAGCGCACTGGTTTTGAAGAGGACATGCCGCTTGAAAGTGGTGCGGTCTCAAAAGGTATTGAAAGTGCCCAACGTCAGGTAGAATCCATGCACTTTGATTCCCGTAAACATGTGTTGGAATACGACGATGTCCTGAATCTGCAACGTCAGGCCATCTACCAGGAACGTAACGCTATTCTGGACGGTAAGGATATCCATGACCGGGTCCTCACCATCATGAACGATACGGTGGATAAGAACCTTACACTCTATTGTGAAGGTGTCATGGACGACTGGGACTGGGACGGTCTCAATAAATGGCTTGAGGAACTTACTGGCGTTACCGATATGGATGCCAAGGCTCGTTTTGCTATCGACTACGATGACGATGAGGCCTTTGCTGAGAATGTCTTTGAATTTCTGGAGGCAACCTTTAAGGCAAAGGAAGAAGCAATAGGCGTTGAACAGATGCGTCGATTGGAATCCCAGGTCATGCTGCGCATCATGGACACACGCTGGATGACCCATATGCAGGAGATGGATTATCTGAGGGCTGGCATTGGCCTTCGTGCTTTTGGCCAGCGCGACCCTCTCACCGAGTATAAGAATGAGGCCTATGCGGCTTTTGCCGAGCTCAGAGATGTAATGTATGAGGACTATCTCCGTACGCTCCTGCGTATCCAGCTGGCATCGGTAGAAGAGCAGGAACAACCGGAATCAGGCACACTGAGAGGCGCGAGTTATTCAGGGCCTTCCGGCGAAGTACCTTCTATCAGCGCAGAGGCACGTGCGCGGATGCGCGCGCAACAGGCTCAGGCCGCAGGAGGTGCGGCACCTGGTGCAGCCGCCAAGGAAACACCGCGTAAGGCACAGACGGTAGTCAAAGATAAGGACGACCCCTATGCCAATGTTGGGCGTAACGATCCCTGTCCGTGTGGCAGCGGCAAAAAATTCAAGAAGTGTCACGGAGCTGCTTAGCAATGGCGGAAGATAGCAAAGAACAACTGAGAGGCCTCGCTGAGCGTCTTGAGCAGGCCCGATCCTATCTCCAACTTGACGCAAAAAGCGAGGAGCTTGCACAACTTGATGAGGCTACGAACCAGCCAGGTTTCTGGGATGATTCCCATAAGGCGCAGGCATTAAGCCGTCAGGCATCTGCCCTGCGCAACACCCTTGCTCATTATGAGAAGGCAGAAGGACTCCTGGCAGATGCCGAGGCCGCTCTTGAGCTTGAGATGGACGAGGATGCCGCAGAAATGGCAGATGAACTTGACACCCTTCTGAGCGAGATTGAGCTCTCTTCCTGGTTTGACGGAGAGTATGACCATGGCGACGCCATCGTCGCGGTTAATCCTGGTCAAGGCGGACTTGAAGCACAGGACTGGGCAGACATGCTCTTCAAGATGTACCTGCGTTATGCGCAGCGTAAAGGTTTTAAAGTCGAGGTACTTGACGCTCCTGCCGGTGAGGTCGTGGGCATAGACAACGCTACATTCATTGTCTCCGGACCTGATGCCTACGGACTGCTCCGCGCAGAAAGCGGTACTCATCGACTGGTCCGAATTTCTCCAATGGACGAGAAACAGCGTCGCCACACAACATTTGCAGGGGTGGAGGTCTTGCCGGTTTTGCCGGATGACCTTGAAGTCACTATCAACGACACCGATTTGCGTATCGATGTCTTCCGCTCAAGCGGGCCAGGTGGACAGAGTGTCAACACTACCGATTCGGCAGTCCGTATCACACACTTGCCCACGGGTACCGTGGTAAGCTGTCAGAATGAGAAGTCTCAGCTTCAAAACAAAGAAACCGCGATGAAGATATTGCGCTCACGACTCTATGAACTTGAAAGAGCAAAGCGCGAGGCCGAGATCGCTGCTTTGCGCGGCGACAAAACAGAAGCCTCCTGGGGTAATCAGATCAGAAACTATGTGCTGTACCCCTATCAACTCATTAAAGACGTACGTACCGGACACGAGACCGGAAACGTAGTGTCGGTGCTTGAAGAGGGCGATCTGGATCCCTTTATCATGGCATATCATAAGTGGCGATTGGAACAGGGGAGTACGACGTGACAAAGCAGGTGACAAAGAGTACTGAGAACTGGGAAGAAAGAGCTAATCGGTTACGCTGCAGCGTTCTCCGTATGACGACCGCAGCCGGCAGTGGACATCCAGGTGGATCTCTTTCCTCTGCTGAGATCATGACGGCGTTGTGGTTTGGCGGTGTTATGAAGTACCGGGTGGATGATCCGTTGTGGGAGGATCGTGATCGTTTTATACTCTCAAAAGGCCATGCCGCTCCCATTCTTTATGCTACGATGGCTGAAGCAGGCTACTTTGACCAATCAGAGCTACTCACCTTGCGTCAATTAGGCAGCCGCCTTCAAGGACATCCAGACAGACTCAAATTACCAGGTGTCGAAGTCTCCACCGGATCACTCGGTCAAGGACTTTCGATAGCCACCGGCATGTCGTTAGGGCTTACGATGAATGGCGGTGCTCAAAAGGTCTTCTGTCTCATGGGCGACGGAGAATGCCAGGAGGGACAGGTGTGGGAGGCTGCCATGTACGCCGCCCAGCGTAAAGCCCAAAACCTCATCGCGATAATCGATAACAACGGCTTGCAGATCGACGGCACCGTGTCTGAGATTTGCGATGTGGGCGACCTTTCCGGTAAGTTTGGGCAGTTTGGCTGGTGGACGATTGCTGTAGATGGGCATGACATTGCTGCTCTCATACAGGCATATCGGGAAGCTTCATCTGTATCCTTTGCTGGTCCTCGCGCCATCATTGCTCAGACGGTTAAGGGCAAAGGGGTCAGTTTTATGGAGAATTCCTGTGGCTGGCATGGAAAGGCGGCGGATGCGGAACAATGTAAAGTTGCCCTCGGAGAGTTGGGAGTTCAGCAATGAGTGGGTCAAAAAAGGCCACCCGTGCGGCATATGGAGAGACACTCGTTGAGTTGGTGCAGGAAGGCTACGACGTAGTTGCGGTAGATGCCGATCTTTCAGGTTCCACCACGACAGCAAAACTTGGCGAGGTTTATCCCGATCGCCTCTTTAATGTGGGCATTGCTGAGCAGAATATGGTGGGCATAGCCAGCGGGTTATCTTTGACAGGGAAGATAGCGTTTACCGGCTCCTTTGCGATATTCGGCACGGGCAGGGCGTACGACCAGATACGGAATACCGTATGTTACTCAGACCTTAATGTTATCATTGCACCCTCGCATGCCGGCATCAGTGTTGGCCCAGACGGCGGCTCGCACCAGATGATAGAGGATATAGCGCTTATGCGTGTATTACCCCGTATGAGGGTACTGGTGCCAGCAGACTATGCTTCTGCAAAAGCAGCCCTGCGAATTGCTGCGAATGAGGGAGGCCCCTTTTATGTACGTTTGGGAAGGGCACCGGTAGCGCAGATCTATGAGAGCACTGAAGAACTTGGCGTTGGAAAGGCTCACATCTTACGCAACGGCAGTGATGTGAGCATCATCGCCTGCGGCGCAGAGGTTGAACAGGCCCTGGCTGCTGCGGATACGCTTGCTCTGGTTGGCGTTTCTGCAGAGGTTATTGATGCCTTCTCGCTTAAACCTCTTGACGAAGAGACACTCCTCGCAAGTATTTCAAGAACAGGAAGAGTTGTCAGTTGTGAAGAACACTCCGTAATCGGAGGCCTTGGCTCTGCCCTTGCGGATCTTATTGCACGCAACCCCGGAATCCTTAAGAAACCTCTCTGTAAAGTGGGCGTAAAAGATCACTTTGGCACCTCCGGCCAAATTGACGAACTGTTTGCAAAATACAAACTCAATACCAGATACATTCATGATGTTGTGTTAGAATCATTATCGTGATTTCGCGACTCCAGCTGTAAACACGATATAAATGAACGGAGATGAAGTGACTGATCAACCCATGCCGGACGGGTCTGCGTCCGAGCAAGCAACACCGGCGCAGCCCGTCGAAAACTCTTCCTACCCCTCAGATCCAAGTGAAGTAGCACGTAACGAGCAGCAAGCTGCGCTCGACAGCATATTCAATAAACAGAACAATGGCGTTCAATTTGGCTCAATGCCTGTTGCAGGTGCCGAAGGCACCGATACGGGTACTACAGGTATCCCACAGGTCTCTACTGTTCCTACTCAGACAGGAGCTATCCCGCTGCCTGGTTCGGGCTCCTTGCCAAAAGTTGGCACGAATCAAACCGGTGGGTTCAGCCCTATCCAGCCCGGCAGCTCGGGAAGTTTCAGTCGTGTCGCTCAATCAAATACAGGAGCCATTCCGCGGCTCTCTGAAAAGGGCGCTCCTCTGGGTAAAGCGAATAAATCCGGCACGCCCATCAATAATGCCAGACCGATCATATTGTTTGACCGTGTAAGCAAGGTATATGCCGCGCAGCCCAATAAACCTGCTCTTAATAATATCTCCATGACCATATCATCAGGAGAATTTGTCTTTTTGGTGGGTCATTCGGGCTCGGGTAAGTCAACCTTTATTCGTCTGATCAACCACGAGTTTACGGTCTCGTCGGGCCGCCTGGTTGTTGCCGGCGAAGATCTTTCCACTATCAAACGCTGGCGAATACCCTACTTACGCCGTAATATCGGCTGCGTGTTCCAGGACTTCAAGCTCCTGCCCAACAAGACCGCATTTCAGAATGTGGCTTTTGCTCTTGAGGTCATTGGTAAGTCCAAGCATATCATCCGCACACAGGTACCTGAGGTGCTACGCCTCGTTGGCCTCGAGGATAAGACTGATAAACTGCCTGATCAACTATCGGGTGGTGAACAGCAGCGTGTTTCCATTGCGCGTGCCATTGTCAACAGGCCGCCCATGTTGATCTGCGACGAACCAACAGGTAATCTTGATCCGCAGACCTCGCTTGGTATCATGCGCTTGCTCGATCGTATTAACCGTACCGGCACAACCATTCTTGTGGCTACGCACGACCGTGAGATGGTCGATTCCATGCGCAAAAGGGTCGTTGCTCTTGAAAACGGCTTCTTAGTGCGCGATGAGGATAAGGGGGTGTACGGTCTCGATGCGTAGTTTCTTCTACTTTATCAAGGAAGCGCTGTCTAACTCAAAAAAGAATTTTGGTACGACCTTTGGCGCAATCGTCACTATTTTCCTGTCCCTTTTGGTCATCGGTGTGTTCATGGTCACGAGCCTGGTTATTGAGAAGGTCGTGCAAAGCATCGAAAGCCAGGTTTCGATTACTATTTTCTTAGGTGATGAGGCTAGCGAGAACGATGTAAATGCGCTCATCAGCTCTATCGAGTCTTTGCCGGAGGTCGCTGCCGTTACGTATATCAACAAGGACCAGGCACTTGAGAAGTTCAAGGAGATGTCCAGTTCAGGAATTGCTGACCAGCTTGACGGCAACCCCTTACCTGCTTCACTGGAGATTGAATTGAGCGATCCTGAACAGGTACAGGCCGTGGTAGACGCAATAATGGCAGAACCTGTGTACAGCAAGGTCATTGACAACCCAGAAGATCCTTCCGACTCTATTCGATACGGCCAACAGATCGTTAAACAGCTCTTTGCCGTTACGGATATCATCCGCATTGTCTGTATCGTATTGGTGGTTATGCTGATCTTTGTAGCCCTGGTGTTCATTAACAACACGATCCGTCTGGCGATCCTTGCTCGTCGCAAAGAGATTGCCATCATGCGGCTCGTTGGCGCTTCAAATGGTTTTATCCGCGGTCCCTTCCTTATGGAGGGTGCACTGCAGGCGCTTGTTGGTGCTGGGTTGGCGGTCTTGAGCATTCATGTGTTGGCCTCGCAGTTCCTACCGCAGTTAAGTTCTCTGCTCTCGTGGCTGCCCATTGACTATACCAGTATGCAACTGTGGCAGGTTTACCTGCTTCTTGTGGGAGTAGGCCTGGTCATTGGTCTCTTTGGCTCTGCCTGGGCCATGCGGCGTTATCTCAAGGTCTAGTTAATTATGAGTACTACTATTATTGCAGACAGTTGCTGCGATACTTCCGAACCGCTCAAAGAGGAACTAGGCATTACTTCAGTTCCTCTGACAATGACTTTAGGTCAAAATGAATATGTGGACGACGGCACTATGGATGTGCCTGCCTTCCTGCAGGAGATGAAGGCTTACAATGGAAAGGTCGGTTCGGCTGCGCCGTCGCCTTTCTCATATCAAGAGGCAATTCAGAGAACTGAGAGTGATTACATTGTCACGCTTTCCAGTAAACTGTCTGCCTCCTATACTAACGCGCAGTTAGGTAGCCAACAGGCTCTCGAAGACTTTGGACATGGGGCTTATGTGTTTGACTCAAAGAGTGCTTCGGCAGGGGAGACACTCATAGCAATCAAATTACATGAACTGCTCACAGACGGTTTGCCCAGAGAACAGATCATTAATAAAATCCACTCTTTCATAGACACCATGAGAACCTTTTTTGTTCTGGAGAATTATGACAATCTGCAAAAAAATGGGCGTCTTGGCAAGGTGGCAGGGAGCCTTATCAGAGTCTTGAATATTAAACTCATCATGGGCGACGACAGAAACGGCAATATCGCTCTCCATGGCAAAGCACGCGGCGAGAATCGTATGATAGAGCATCTTATGGGGTTTATTGAGAAAAGTAACAAGCGCACAGAAAACGAGAGCCTTGTTCTTGCCCATTCTAACAACCTCGGACTTGCAGAGCGAATCTCTTCAAGGATCAGGGAGCGTTTTGGCTTTAAGAGCATTTATATCGTACCTACAGGCGGTTTAAGCTCTCTTTATGCTGATGATAAAGGTATCATTTTAGCGTTTTAGAAGCAGTGCACCATCCAAGCAGCGTTTTTCTCATATGCCTTTTTGTATTGTCAGTG
>JAVBUQ010000130.1:0-10454 GCA_031555185.1 Coriobacteriales bacterium | reverse complement strand
ACCCTGTGCTTGTTGTACCTGCCATGCCTGTGCCTGTCCTACCTGCACCTGACCTGAGCTGGAAAATGTTTGTCCAGCGCCGTGAAGCGCCATTTTTTGCGCGACGGTGCCGCGAAGCTCTGCCAGTTCCTGGGTGCCATATGCAATTCGGCGATAGTTAATCAGGTTCAGCGGTGTGATATTATCCGAAGTAGAACTGCCTCCCACTGCACCACAGCCGAGTGTTAATGCCGGTGGTAGCATAGTTGTTGCTCCAATGCCACCAAGTGCTCCGCCGGTATTGATCAAAAGACGACTCACCGGCTTCTCCAGGGCAAATTCTCGTATGAGCGATTCGTCCTTGGAGTGCATGATCATGGTATGGCCCGCTCCTTCATTACTGAGAATACGGATGGCAAGCGCACAAGCCTCGCGCCAGTCGTTGACCACATAAAAAGCCAGGACCGGACAGAGTTTCTCGCGCGAAAACGGGATCTTCTTACCGATCTGAGTTTCTCTCCCAATAAGGATCTTGGTGTCTTTAGGCACTATCACTCCCGCCATTTCGGCAACGAGTTTCGCTGGCTTGCCTACTACCGCAGGATTAGCCGTGAGGTTGGGAGTGAGCAGGATCGCATCGATCTTCTCTTTCTCTTCTTCGGTGAGCAGATAGCACCCCTGTTTGCCAAGCTCCTGTAATACCGTGTCTTCGATCTCGCGTTCCACGATGATTGACTGCTCCGATGCGCAGATGACACCGTTATCAAAGGTCTTTGAGTCTATGATGCGCTTTACCGCAAGAGGGATGTCTGCGCTTTTCTCAATGTACGCCGGACCATTGCCCGGGCCTACCCCAATTGCAGGGTTGCCGGATGAGTATGCAGCCCTGACCATTGCCTCGCCTCCGGTGGCCAGGATGAGCTTGGTCATACTGCAGCCCAATAGTTCAGAGGTACCTTCCTTGGTGAGTGTCTTGAGCACGCCGATACAACCCGAAGGCATACCTGCGGCTTCCGCCGCACGTCGTACAACCTCCACGGTCTCGATAATGCAGTTCTGAGCACCCGGATGCGGCGAGAAGACAACGGCGTTGCCTGCTTTAATGCTTATGAGCGCTTTGTAGATTGCAGTGGAAGTAGGGTTTGTTGAGGGAATCAGCGCTACGATCACGCCAACCGGCACCGCAACCTCAAAAAGCTGGTGCTCCTCGTCTCTGTTTACGATGCCAACGGTTTTCATGTCTTTGATGTAATCATAAACAGATTGGGCAGCAAAGTAATTCTTGAGCAGTTTGTCTGCTGCCTTACCGTAACCCGTCTCTTCATTGGCAAGTACGCTGAGTCGCTCTGCATGAGCAAGTGCGGCATCTTTGATTGCTGAGCAGATAGTGTCGATCTGTTCCTGACTCATTTTGGCAAGCAGTGCCTGCGCTTCTGTTGCTTTACGTAACAGATTACGGGCTTCTTGTACTGAGAGCAGATCCTTGTCAACCGTCTGTGTCATATGCATCCCTCCTTTCTTTTAACGAGCTTTTACTCTTACTAAGAGGTGGCCGTTCAGGCCTTCTTGTTGGGCCTTTTTGTGGTCTTCTTAGCTGTTGCTTTAGTATTTGCTGTTGCTTTGGTCTTTGCTGCTCTCTTAGGTTTTACCTCCGCCTTAGGCTTTGTCTCTGCTTTGGGCTTTGCCTGAGCTGCGGGTGCGTTTGCTGCTTCAGGTACTTCCGGTGATTTGTCTGGCTCGGCCGCAGCCTTTGCTGCCGTTTCTTCTGGTTGAGCTACCTTAGCTCTTAGTTCCCTGGGTTCATCAACGGTCGCACGCAATGCAGTCTCAGCGACCACAGATGAGAGTGCAGTACTTGCCCCAAGCTGCGATTGAACTTCAGACGCAGGAGCCACAGCCGCAGGAGCCTCGGAGGGAGAATCATCAGGCGCAGGACCGGGTTCATCCGAAGGATCAGGCACATGCGCAGGCCCTTCTGGTCCCGATGTGTCCCTATCCTTTTTTAAGAGAAGTTCGGTTTGCTCATCAATACGGGCTATAACCGTGTGACGCAGGTACCCACCCAGGCTCTGCGCCGCAGAGACGCCCGCATCAACAGCTGCTGAAACCGCGCCCACCTCACCGGAAACAGTGAGCGAGACAATGCCACCTGTGACCTTTTTACAGCTGATCAAGTGCACTTCGGCAGATTTTAAACACGTATCGAGTGCCTCGACCATACTTGGATAGCCCATTGTATCGATGACACCGATGGCAATCATGATCACAACTCCTTAGGGTTATTGGCCACATAGATGCAGGCATCCGCAAAGGCATCACAGGCAGCCTTACAAGCAGACTGTGTGCCTACCATGATGGCACCGGAGATATTTGTGGTATTGAGCGGCGGGTTAAAGAAGCAGGCAATGCGCACCTCGGCGGCTTTAAGTGCCGCATCAACCGCATAGAACATCTCAACCGGAGGCGCCATACAATAGGCCATCGGAGTTCCCGCAGGCACACTGCACATATCCGCAAAGTAGGAGCCACAAGCGGATATGGTATGCGCCATATAGATAGACTCGCCGGCCGGGTTGGCGTTTACGTAGTAAGCGCCATTGTATACATGATCGATAGCAGCCTCTAATCCGGCTTTTGCCTCTGCAGGATCTGGGCTTGCAAGAACGGCTATGGCTTCACCAGAGAGCTTGGCATAAGGATCGTCAAGCGCAGAGAAGGTGCTCTCGCAATAGACTACTTCTATGTCTGCCTTTTTCGTAGCCTCATCAACGGCGATAAAGACAATGTCGTCCACCGAGGCGGTGAATAATGCCAGGCTATGATGGCGCTTATCCAGACCAAGCTGTTGAGCCAGCCCCGCATCCACATTGGGCACTATTTTCTGGCATACCAGTTCTGCGCGGAGAATATCACCTTGCATGATCGGTTCACCCTCTCTAAACGAGCTTCAAGTCGACGCCGGACATCTTGTGCTTGAGCATCGACTGGGCTAATTCGGCTATCTGGGCACCAGCCTCAACCGGCGGCGTTCCCTTGGCATGGATATTTGAGATCACCGTACGACGAGACTCCTCCATACCGATGGTAGGTTTGTAGGCAAGGTAGGCACCCATAGATGACTGCGAGTTAAGCCCAGGGCGTTCGCCGGTGAGCAGGATAACAACCTCGGCTCCCGTGAGCTCGCCTATCTCCTCACTCACTGCCACTCGTCCATTCTTTACAAAGAAGACCTTGCTGGAATAACTGATGCCCAGAGCTTGCAAACCTTGCTTGAGTGCTTCCAGGAAGTTCTTGGCGTTGCGTTCTATAGCACCAGAAGAAAGACCGTCAGAGAACATGATCTGTACCTGCTTGCCGCTCTCAGCATTCTTTTTTACCATCTCAACAGATTCAGCCGAAAGACGTTTGCCGGTCGTTGGGATCTTGAGGTACTCGGCCTTGTCTGCTGAGCGGCTCTCCAGGGGGATGAACCCAAGCTCATTGATAACGTCCTCGCCAACATCCGACCAGACGGTATTTTGCGCGGCAGCATGATCTGCCTTGACACGTACATACGCTTTTGAGAGCGGACGAGGCCCAGCACGCCAGATACCCAGTCGACCTGAGGTAAATTGCTTCATGCGTTTATAGCCCTCTTCGTCATAGGCATTGGGAACCCAAAAGGTGTCTTCCATAGAAATAGCGGTGACATCCGGCACCTCTTCGACCACTTCTGTGCTCACTGCAGCAGATATCATGCCGGGGTTTGCCGCGGCACCTTCTGCACCTTTATCCACTGCATTTGTTGCGCCGGATAATGCTGCTCCCGCACTACCACCTCCTGCCATCTCCTCTTTGATGACATCGGCGACCAACTGACGTATGGAATCTTTTAAAGCTTCTTCATTTAGCATGGTCTTTAACCTCCTTTACCTTATCTCAAGAAAATCGATGCATCACCAAAATGCTCAGTAGGCATGCAGTTCTCGTCCAGTATTTCCATCTTTTGCAGCCATTTCTCAAAGGCGGGATGGCGACGGAGCCCGGTGAGCTCCAACATCGTTTGATAGTCGTGGTTGCCCAGAAGCTGATAATTAAGCATGATATCGTCACCCATAGGAGCGGTTACAAAATAGGGCATGCCAGCTAGTCCACACAACAGAGACAAGACTTCAGCGTCATTTTGGCTGGCAGGCATATGGTTGGTGTTGCAGACGTCAACGCCCATGGGGATGAGGTGCATCTTGCCCATGAAAAGCTCCTCAAGTCCGCCGCGCTGCTGTTGCACCGTGTCGTAGATATACTCAGGGCCAATGAAACCTACAACAGACATCATGGTAAAGGGATCGTAACGACGAGCATAACCGTAGGTACGCGCCTCCAGTGTAAGTTCATCCACACCCAGGTGTGCATCGGCAGAGAGTTCGGAGCCTTCGCCCGTCTCAAAATACATGGGGTTGGGAGCACCGGAGATACACATGTGCTTGCCGAGCTCGTAGGCCTCATCAAGCATCTCGGTAGAGATACCAAAGGACTCATTTGCCTTCTGAGTGCCGGCGATGGACTGGAAGAGCATGTCGGTGGGCGCGCCCTTCTTCATTGCAGCGACCTGCGTTGTAATGTGGGAGAGGACACAGTTCTGTGTGGGGATCTCCCACTTCATACGAAGCTCATAGAGTTTCTCCTGCAGATACATGGTGGATTCCACAGTATCCTGCACCGGATTAAGTCCTATCATCGCATCCCCGATACCATAAGCGAGTGCCTCGTAGGTCTCAGCAAAGATGCCGTCAATATCGTCGGTGGAATGATTGGGCAGGGCCCGACACATGGCTATGCCCCGATGTCCCAGCTCCGTCACACAGCGGGTGACATAGTCCAGCTTATTGGCCGCATATACCAGATCCATATTGGACATGATCTTGGTGACCGCGGCGATCATCTCGCTGGTGAGACCAGTGCACACACGCTTGATAACCGGGCCCGTTGAGCTGTACTGCATGAGAAAGTCGCGAAGCTCTCCTACGGTCCAGTTCTGGATCTCTCGATAGACTGTCTCATTGACCATGTCCTGGATAATACGGGTGACATCGTCATCTTCATAGGGAACCGCAGGATGGTTGCGGATGTCAGAAAGCGGTGTCTCCGACAAAATGATCTTGGCTGCAGCACGCTCCTCGCGTGACTGCGCTGCCAAGCCGGCAAACTCGTCACCGGACTTTTGCTCGCTGGCTTTGGCCTGAATCTCATTGAGATCCTTGAATTGGTATGTTTTTCCAAACATTACCGTCTTAAGTTTCATAGTCATCTCCTCACATATATGATCGTAAACTGCTTCCGGTGCCTACAATGCAGGCGGTAAAACCGCCACGAAAAAACTATTTGAAGATCAGCGTCTTGAGTATCACTGGCAACACCGCTCCACCAGCGATGGGGTTGCCAATATCTATGTAATCACCTTCTCCCACCTCTATACTGTCGATACAGACAACACAGTTATCCGAAGGCATCAGCCGTTTGAGGGTATGCCCCAGGGCCTTTGCCGTATCCTGCTCCACGATGACGATAAGATGCCTGCCTGAATGGATAATGCGATGGGTTCCCTTGAGTATTTGTCGGGCGATAAGCTCAAGTGTTGCAAAACTGGGAGCATTGATACCCGCAAAAGCTACGGCCAGTTGCTGCTCCTGGTCTTCAAGTTCAAACCAGTCCACGCGTTTGGCAAGCTCGGCGGCAAAACCTGGATCGTCTGGTGGAATCTCATCGGGGATACGGATGATGGGAATATTCTTAAGTGGAAGCGCGCTGCGGTCGTAGGTAACGGTGGTGCCACTGATGTTAGCAGTATGCGAACCGGCACCTACCACGGTAGCGCGAATAGTCTCCTCAGGCTCAAGTACATCAGCGTGCTGGACAAAGGAGGAGCGGCGTAGCTCCTCGGCCAGCAGAATTCCCATATCCTGATACCTGAATACCTCTTCATCGCTCAGGTGCTCGCGATAGAGGATCTCCGCCACGCCGCCCGAGAACATGATATGGGCAGGAGGTTTGGAAAGGGACATGTCTTTGAGGGTCACCAGTTGGTCAAAGTATCTATCACGATCGGCATAACCTACGGCAGCCTCCAACTGTCGGATCATGATACGAGCGAGTTTACGCAATTCTGTGGCATCCGCCTTACAGCCCACGGCGATGTGCAGATGTTCTTCCGCGATGATGTGGGCGATCTTCTCATTGATATAGGTAATGGTGTTCTCATGGTCGAGTTTGACCTGGCGTCCGCCAATGTCCAAACAACCTGCGGCAACGGCATCGCCTCTGTCAAAGACAGCGATGTTTGAAGTACCTCCACCAATATCGATATTTGCCACGGAAGTCTTATGGTCTTTTGAGTACTTGTCCGCGCCGGCACCTTTTCCGGCGATGATGCTCTCGAGTTCGGGTCCTGCGGTGGCAACGACAAAGTCTCCGGCATAACCACTGAGCTTTGCAGCCGCCTCCTGAGCATTAGCCCTGCGCACGGTCTCGCCGGTAATGATGACTGCTCCAATATCAATGTCGGTCTTGTCTATCCCGGCACGCCGGTACTCGGTGTCGATGATATGGATCACTGCGTCGAGGTCGATACGATCATCGGGCGTGAGAGGTGTAAAGTAGATCTCACTACGATAGATGATAGTCTTGCCAACGATGGCGATACGAGCAATATTAAAGGCAGATGCCAGGTTCTTCAGAAGTATCTGCGAGAACACCAACTGAGTGGTAGACGTACCGATGTCGATACCTACACTGAGGATTTCCTGTTTGGTGAAGTTGTCCATCACTGCGTGCCCTTACCACTAACCGTTCCCGTGGCCCTGGTACTCACCATGTTGCTTGAATGCCAGGGATACCGTAGTGCCGCACTCGTCTGAGTCGATAGTGATCCTGCCACTCAGGCTCTCCAGCACAAGTCCTTTGATGATGGTGAGACCAAAGGCGCCGTCCTTGATATTCTCTGGGTCAAAACCCACGCCGTTATCGCGCACCTGAACCATCTTGATATCACCTTCACTTGCGCTCGACACCTCGATGTGCCCGCTTTTGCTCTCCACAAAAGCATGTTTGATGGCATTTTGGATCAGTTCATTGACCACCAGGCCTAACACGGTCAATCGATCACTGTCCAGTAAGAAATCCTCACCAGAAATATCTATTTCAAGATCAAGTCCTGAACTGGTAACCAACGCCAGATGGTTGTCGCGTATGCTACGAATAACGTCAAGGACCGAAACAGCCGCACTGTTGCTGCGTGTGATCTGATCAAAAGTGGCTGAGATGGCGAGAATGCGATTGACACCGATGTTGATGATCTCCCGTGCCTGATCGTTTTCGCATTGCCGCGCCTGCAGACGTAAGAGTGAGGCTACCGTCATGAGATTGTTCTTGATTCGATGCTGCATCTCCCTGTTGGTAACCAGATATCCGCCGCTGCCATTCTCAAATCGTTTGACCTGCGTCACATCATCGATGAACATGATCACGTAGGAGTCCAACTCCGCCAACACCGCGGTACGGATACGAAAATAACGAGGGCTGACAATGGCGATTTCTTCCTGGAAAAAACTGACCTCGTCTGCTTTGTCGGTTTTGTTGCTGTGTTCGTCTTCTTTTGCCTTCTGAATCCGAGAATGTCCACGCGCCAGGGTTTCGAGCAAATCAGAAAAATGCTGTGGAGACAGATTGAGCATATCAAAATGACGACCCAGGATAGAGGCATAACCAAAACTGCGATAGAGATCTTCGCTGTACTTGTTGGCATACAGCAGTTTGCCCTCATGGTCAAAGAACATGACACCTTCGTGCACCTGTAGGTCGTAATCTGTTGACTTGGCGCCCATGAGCGTAAGCATGATATCCGATATCTGACTCGTACGCATAAGCGAGGGCGTGGGTAGCTCTCCATGAATGTTTATGGCTTTTTCCAAGATGAGAATGCCGATCACCTGATTGTTTTGGAGGATAGGGATTGCCCGCTGATTGGTGATGATCTTACCGCCGGTCTTTTTGTTGATGCTGATACCAACAAATTCGTGCACAAGCCCCGTCTCAAAAGCCGTGAAGACTGCAGGCTCGTTTTCTCTGCAAATGAAGTCGCCCAGATAGGAGTTCTCATAATAGGAATGTGCAGAGAGGTGCTCTGCCACCACAAACATCTGGTCCTCGTTTGCCACCTTGATATCGATGAATACCTCATAGGTGCTGATATCGCTGAAGAGCTTGAGCATCTTTGCCACGTCAGTGATAGTCTCGATGGATGCATCATCCAAGCGACCATATTCCTGGCAACTCTGCCGGATAAACTCCTGTTGGCGATGCTCAGTCATCATTATTTGATATGCCTGCTCTCGTCCGCGCCTGTCAGAAGCAGGTCGGCAATAAGGCGTACAGAGCTGTGTTTTTCCATGCTCAACATCCGCAGTTTTGCATACGCCTCTTCCTCGTTGATGCCGTCTCGCCTCATCAGGAGGCCTTTTGCCTTCTCGATGACCTTGCGGTCTTCGAGTTTTTGCTCTATCTCGCTCAATTTAGCCTCAAGGCCGCTTCTTTCAAGTGACTTGGCGTAGGCAACCTGTATGGTAGAGATGAGCGTCTTTTCGTCAATAGGTTTGACCAGATAACCAAAGACACCGATATCTATTGCCTCTTTCACAAGCGCTTCCTCGCAATATGCGGTGAGGAAGACGATGGCTCCGCAGCTGCCGTCCTGGGCAATCTGTTTGGCTGCGCTGATTCCATCAAGGTTAGGCATCTTGATATCAAGCAGGGCAACATCAGGCTTGAGCTCTCTGCAGAGATTGACCGCGTCCAGACCGTCTGCGCCTTCTCCCACAACATCAAAGCCCGCGAGTTCCAGCATCTGCCGTAAATCCAGAAGGATGATCTGTTCGTCTTCGACCAGTACGACTCTCATAAGCTTCCTTCACAATTCCAAAAGGGACTTGAGTTCGTTAATACCGGTGGCATCAACAGCACTTGTCTTTATCAGATGCCCTACTCCCGCCTGACGCAGCGAGTTCTCGGCATAGGTGCTGCCTTCCGGTGTCTCCAGAAGGTCGACTTTGGAGACGATACCAAAAGTGGGGCGTGTGAACATACGCGTAAAACCCGGAGAAAAGACCGTTTGCGTGTCGGTGCAATCCATGACGAGGGCAACATAGTCAGCATCCATCGATGTCACGAGCAAAGCCGAATAATAATTGCGGTTTTCAAGATACTCTCCCGGTGTATCGACGATTTGCCCGTAGAATTCAAGTGATTGTGTTTTGCTATAGGTGAGCGGTAAGTCAAAAATACGCTGGTAAAGCGTGGTCTTGCCGCTTCCCGACGCGCCAATAAACATCACCTTGGTTGCCTGCTGCGTGCTCATGTGCGTGTCACCTCGGGAATGTCCATCCCCTGCAGTTTCTGCAACTGCACCAGGACTTCAAGGATCGAGGATTCTACCGAGGCAACGTTGCCTACGATAACCAGCGAACCGTTGAAGCGGTCGATGTAGCCAATGGACACATCCCCAGCCTTCATCGCCACATCCGCAGCGATGATGGCGCCCTCACTGGGTGTGATGGTAAGGATACCGATAGACTCAGCTCCCTCATCCAAACCCAATTTACGATAGATGCTCTGATCCGGATTGACGATAATATGCGCCAAGGTCACTTGTTTGCCAGGAACATACTCCTGGATAACACGCTGAGGCCTGATGTCTTCGCTCATGCAAACACCTTCTTTGTTCAAGCTTACACGCGCACGTGCTACTTACCCAGCTTGGGAAGGATTTGCTCAACATCGTTGTGGGGACGTGGAATGACGTGTACTGAGACAAGTTCGCCTACACGGTCTGCCGCCGCGGCTCCGGCGTCGGTAGCTGCCTTTACTGCTCCCACGTCTCCCCTGACCATTACGGTCACAAGCCCACCGCCTACAAATTCCTTGCCTACGAGGGTAACGTTTGCTGCCTTGACCATGGCATCAGCGGCTTCGATGGAACCTACTAGTCCCCTGGTCTCGATCATTCCGAGTGCAATCTGGTTGTCCATTTTCAATCCTTTCATGATGACTTACTTCTTATACGAACTGCTTATACTACGTACCATCTATTCCAGCCTTATGGCTGTTCTTCACACAGCTCCTCCCAATTTGAGGGAAATGCTGTGTAGAATACGGTTGCGTGGTCGGGCGAGCTGAAGGTGACCGCGGTGTTTTTGGGGATGAACATCGTGTCGCCTGCATTGCCTACGTATTTTGTGCCGTTGATGGTTATTTCCCAGGTGCCGCGAAGGATATAGTCTACCTCGTCATATCCCAGGTACCAGTCAAAAGAGGATTCCTCTATGTCTAAAAAGCCAAAGGCAAGATTGGGGCTTTCTTCAACAGTGAGGAGCTGCCTGAATGTGACCTTGTCCTCAGGGTTGTCGGTCTCAAAGTGTTCGTAGTCATTGGTAGCCCTGATAACG
>JAVBUQ010000010.1:0-8789 GCA_031555185.1 Coriobacteriales bacterium | reverse complement strand
GAGGAGTATCTGCCCATCAAGCGCTTCCCCAAGCCGGTGGGTATCATCTACTCCCTGCTCGTGGTGACGGTGGGATTTGTGCTCTTCAGGGCAGAGAGCTTTGAGCAGGGTGTGTTCTTCATCTCGCAGATGTTCACGGGGTTCCATTTTGAGTTTGTCTGCATTCAACTAGCGATGCAGCAGCTCACGCCGCTTTTTATCGCGACCTTCCTTGTGGCGATTATCGCCTGCACCCCTATCAAGCGAGTGATAAGCAAGAAGGTAGAGTCATGGGCTGCTGCCAGGCAGAGTGACGATACCCAGAGAACAAAAGCAGGTAGTAACAGTTGGCACGACGCTGGCTTTGAAGGAACGTATACTGTTGCCGCAAACAAAGCAACAGCCGTGCCAAGAGTTGAGCTTGAGGGTCTGACCTCACAGACCACCGGTAGCATTATCTCCGAAACAGAGGCAGAAGTTACCATCAAAGCTTCAAAAGCAAAAACGGTCAGGATAGTCATTGTGTGTACGTATGTGCTTGCGTTTGTGCTGCTTTTTCTGGCTCTGGTCAGCTTATCAGGTGGCGGGTACAACCCGTTTATCTACTTCAGGTTCTAGGAGGTGAATATGAGCGAAAAGCAGAAGGCGGATAGGGCCGATGAGCAGAAGGAGTATAGGGGCAACGAGCAAGATGCCAGCAGTACCGAGCAGCCTCAAAAACAGGATGACAGCATGAACAGCCACCAGAAGCAGATAGCAGACACACGCAAAAGATCAAGTAAGGGACTCCTGGCATTTGTCGCTGCTTTCATGGTGCTGTGCCTGCTTCCTTTTGCAGGCATGCTCTGGACAAATGACGGGCAGGCGCAAGACGGTGGTACGCTCAGCACACTTCCCGAGTTGAGGAATGCCGATGGATCCATCAATCTGTATTACTTCCAGGGTCTTGGGGACTATTTTGAAGACCATTACGCCTACCGCAACAACGCTATTGATATCAACGCTCATATCCGTGCAGACCTGTTCAAGACCTCACCTACCGACCAGGTCATAGTGGGAGAAAACGGGTGGCTCTTCTACGGGGGCACCTTGAGCGACTACCTTGCAACTGATCCATTGAGCGAGCGAGAAGTGCGGAACATCGCCCATAACCTCTCTCTCATGCAGGGGTATGCCGAGGCGATGGGAGCAGAATTCCTCTTTACGATTGCCCCAAACAAAAACAGCCTTTATCCAGAACACATGCCCTATTACTATCTTGACGGCACTAACGAGAGCATGGATCGTCTCCGCGTTGCCCTTGAAGAGAAGAACATCAATTACACCGACCTGTTCGAGCTCTTTGAGTCAGCCAAGACAACTGAGGGCGAGCTGTACTGTAAAACCGATAGTCACTGGACAACCGAAGGTGCCCTCCAGGCTGCCAACCTCTTGCTTGAATCTTCCGGCAACGATGCTGCCGGTGTTATCTCCTCTGAAGACAGTGAGGTAATGGGCGATATCGAAAAGATGTTGTATCCCGTGACCGCCCAACCAGAAGCGTCGCTTTTAATCCAGACGGGAGAATGGGAATATGCAGGAGAGGCAGAAAGTGTTGAGGATACACTCATAGACACCGTCTCGGATGCTGAAGAAGGCTCACTGCTTATGTATCGTGATTCTTTTGCCAACACACTTATCCCACATCTGGCCCCCGAGTTTTCTGATGCCTTGTTCTCAAAGCTGGTGCCCTACAATCTTACCGAGATCGCTGAGCTCAAACCCACTGTGGTAATCGTTGAGCGAGCACAGCGCCATGTAAATCTCTTCAGTGAAGAAGCGCCTTTTATGTATGCTCCCACTTCTGATCTCAAAACTGGCGATGATCTTGAGACGGAGAGCTGGGCATCGTGGTACGCTGACGGAGGGTTCAGGGTTATCGAAGGTGCTGTTGATGAAGCATTCATTGGTGTTGATGACGATATCTACATCAGAGTTGAAGGGCCCAAAGGGGAGGCAAAGACCTACGTTCCCTTTCACATAAGCATTGAAAGTGCCTCTGGCGACGTACAGGACAGCAACGAAAGCCTCTCGGTCTCAGAATATGGCTTTAGACTGTATCTCAACGAATCTTCGTTGACAGAGGGTGACTATACCATTAGTGTAATGGTCTTAAAGCCGCATGAAGATGAGGCATATGTAGTGAGAACAGCGTCACTTAAGAAATAGATTCTAAGAAATAGAAGAGGTTATCCATCATGGGGAATACAATCAAAAAGCTCATTTCGGCACTGCTCGTGGGGATGCTCAGTCTTTCCCTGATCGGACTGGGAGCATGTTCTGCACCGGAACCTGAGCCTGAGCCAGAGCCTGTTGCAGATGAAATGAGAGTCATCGGCAAAGAGACCGACACGGCCTATGCTATTGAGGTCACTAACGACAGCGGCAAGAGTATTATTTCCTTTGCGGTCAAACTTGCTTCTGATGCTGAATATCAAAAGTCTCTCGTAACCACGTCTACCCAGATCGCCGCCGGCGAGACGGTTCTCATGTATATTGAGCCTTTGAATGCTGCCGTCCCGGAAGGCGAGACAGCAACAGCGGGCGAATCCGATAACGAATCTGCCGCAACAGCCGGATCAGTTGACGAGGCTGCAAACGATGTGGTGCTGCGCGACCTTTATGATATTGCACTGACGTTTGACGACGAGACCAAGGCTGAGCTGCATGACCTTAACCTTGAAGGATTTGTTGCCTTTGCCATCTGCCTTACAGACGACGGTATTGCTTATATCGAGTATACCAATGATGACGGCAAGACAGAAAGTACCCTCGAAACAGAAAAAGCCCTGAAGCTTGCTGAAGAAGAGGCTGCTGCTCAAGCTCAGGCGCAAGCGGAGGCAGAAGCCGCCGCCGCAGCTCAAGCTGAAGCCGACGCGGCAGCCGCAGCTGCAGCCGCGCAGAACAACAACAGTGGGTACTCATACGATACCGGTACCGGATCGACCGGCGGAACACAGGGCGAAGATGCCTGTGTTGACGACTTGATCTTTAACTGACCGAAGACCTGTTACCTATCCATATTCTGCGCTACACTTTCTCAAAGGTCCCAGACAAAACGAGAATGTGTAGCTATGCGGTATGCGTATTCAAACCTGAGAGCAAACGATTGGCGCAGCCGGGGCGGGGACCTTTGTGTATGACAGAGATCCCAAAGGCACCCTGATTGAGCTGCTACATGAGCCAGTGCCATGATGGGCACGATGAAAGATATATACCTATGACATACCCTCAATCCTTCTCGGATACTGATTATGCCTGCATTACGTCGGTTGTTGCCGACTCGCCTGCTGAGCTTGCCGGCTTGAAGAAAGGTATGCGAGTGCTTTCTGTCGGAGGCAAACCCCTTCACGATATTCTTGACTGGCACTGGTTTGCCGACGAGGACGAGGTGGAGTTGGAGGTTTTGCCTGTGCCGAGCGAGGGCGAGGATGCAGAAGGCCTAAACACAGAATGCTCATACGCAGATGACAGAAGCAGAGAACGCTTGCGTAGCGAATACGTTGTGGTCAACAGAGATCCGGGGGAAGCATGGGGTCTGGAGTTCTCAGAGGTTCTCTTTGACGGGTTACGACGTTGCGCAAACGACTGTAGCTTCTGTTTCATGAAAATGCTGCCGGAGAATATGCGGCCTTCACTCTCTGTACGAGATGACGACTACCGCCTTTCTTTTCTTCAGGGAAACTTCGTTACGCTTACCAACCTCACCGATGAGGATGTTGAGCGTATCATTGAGATGCAGCTCTCGCCATTAAACGTCTCGCTCCATGCCAGAGACCCTGAAGTTCGCAGGCAGATGATGGGCAAGAACGAAGCGCGAGGTATTGAGGCGCTTGAGCTGCTGCTTGACGCAGGCATGGAGTGCAAGGCGCAGATTGTACTCATGCCCGGTATTAACGACGGTGTTGTTCTGGAAGACACCCTGGATTGGATCCAAAAACTCCCTGGTATCGTAGCAACCGGTATCGTCCCCTATGGTTACACACGTTATGCCGGGATACAACAAGGATTTGACACGCCGGAAAGCGCCAAGGCGGTTATCAGGCAACTACATCGTAGAGATTCCAGAGATTCAAAGGTGCAGCTGGCTGACGAGTTCTACCTGAAGGCCTGGCCTGGTGAGGTGCTCGAGCATCTGCCGTTGAATAGCTATTATGGTGAATATCCCCTGTTGGAGGATGGGATTGGGATGCTGCGGCAGTTTGTTGATAAACAGGAGAGAGACTTCAGATTTGCGGCTGTGGTGCTTGAGGGAGAAAACGTCATAGCCACCGGCGAATCTTTTGCGGCAGTGATTCAGGAACTTTGGCCGGAAGGAGCACGGCAAATCATCGCTATTAAAAATGACTTTTTCGGAGGAAATGTTGACGTTGCCGGCCTGCTGACAGCAGAGGATATTATCAGGCAGTGCTCTCATATAAAGGCGCAGCAACTCATTGTGCCCTCTGTAATGTTCAACGATGATGGTCTCACGTTAGATGATAAAACCATTACCGATATCGAAGACATGCTCAAGATCACTGTTAAAATGATAGACTTTACATGATCTATCCTTACGAGAGAGGTATGCATGGCTTTACCGATCGTCGCAGTTGTTGGTCGGCCCAATGTGGGCAAATCTACTTTTGTTAACCGTATTGCGGGTGGCCGAGATGCTATTGTGCACGCCCAGCGTGGTGTAACACGCGACCGCTCCTATCATCAGGCCAATTGGAACGGCCGCGACTTTACGTTGGTCGACACCGGCGGAATAGAGATGGAGAATTCAGACAGTTTTATCGCTCCCATCCGCGCTCAGGCACAGATGGCTATGGACGAAGCTGATGTGGTGGTCTTTCTCGTAGAAGGCACGGTTGAGAGTACTGCTGATGACCTTGCCGTGGCGCGTATGCTCAAAAAAAGTGAACGGCCTGTGCTTCTTGTGGTCAACAAGATGGACAATCCCGGGCACGAAGAGGCCATTTGGGATTACTACTCTCTCGGCTTGGGCACGCCGTGGCCTGTTTCCAGCGTACATGGCCATGGTACTGGCGACGTTCTGGACGAACTGGTGTCTCTGCTGCCGGATCCGGATGACGGCGAAGATGAAGAAATCGATGCAATCAGCGTTGCTATTATTGGCCGTCCCAATGCCGGAAAATCTACTCTTACCAATCGCTTGGCCGGTTTTGAGCGTTCTATTGTCTCGGATGTAGCCGGTACAACCAGAGATGCCGTGGACACACTCGTGGAACATGAGGGAAAGATATACCGTCTGGTTGATACAGCCGGTATGCGCCGCACGGCAAAAATAGACGAGAGCGTGGAGTACTACGGGTTCGTGCGTACGCTGAGGGCAATCGATCGCGCCGACGTAGCTCTGATGCTGGTGGATGCTTCGCTGGGGCTTACCGATCAGGATCAGCGCGTGGCAGGCATCGCAGCCGAGCGAGGCTGCGCTCTGATCATACTCCTCAATAAATGGGATTCTGTGGATGATCCTGACGAGCGTGACCTTATCCGAGAACATGTTGCCGATCGCCTGGTCTTTGTGGATTACGCGCCTGTTATAGCTATCTCTGCTCTTACCGGACGTTCTGTCTATCGTATATGGACAGCCATTGACAAGGTGTACAGCAGTTTTATCAAGCAGATTTCCACCTCAAAACTCAACGCGTTCCTTACTCAGATCCGAGATTTTGGGCACACTGTTTCCAAAGGAAAGATGCAACTCCGTATGAACTACGTTACGCAGACAGGCGTTGCGCCGCCACATTTTACGTTCTTTGCTAACCATCCTCAGCTTGTAGACGAGAACTATCGGCGATATCTGGAGAACCGCCTGCGCGAGAGTTTTGATCTGGAGGGGACGCCTGTATTCCTTCACTTTAAAAAGAAGGACTAGACATCATGCTTATTTATATTATTTGTGTAGTTGTTGCGTTACTACTGGCTTTTCTCTGTGGGTCGATTCCGGTTGCGTTGATTATTGGTAAGTCGATGCGGGGACTTGATGTTCGTGAGCACGGCAGTGGCAATGCCGGTAGCGCTAACGCTATTCGTGTGCTTGGCGTGGGACCCGGTCTCCTGGTCTTTGCAGGCGACGTCCTTAAGGGAGCCCTTGGCTGCGTGATCGTAGCGCTGGCTGTAGGTATCTCGGTAACGTGGGCTTCAACAGAGGCAACTCAGCAGGCGATCCTTGCGATGGGCAGCAACGGGGCAGACGCTTACGACATTGACCCCATCATCAACATCCTGGCAAGTGCCCAGGCGAGTTACCTCTATGATGTTCCCATGGCTTTGGCCATTATTGCCACGGTCCTGGGTCATGTGTTCTCACCCTTTATGGGCTTTAAAGGGGGCAAAGGTGTCGCTACGGCTCTGGGGTCTGTTGCCGTGGTCTTACCTCTCACCGCCCTCTGTTCCTTTGCAGTCTTTATCCTCGTATTGCTGATATTTCGCTACGTCAGCCTCGGGTCTATCGTCGCGGTTATCACCGTGCCGATTTTTACTGCCATCTTCTATCCTTCGCTTACTTACCTCGTTTTCACTATTCTGCTCGCCTTAGTGGTGGTGTGGGCGCACCGAAAGAATATCAAGCGGCTCGTCAAGGGAGAAGAGCCAAGATTCAGTTTCTCCAAAAAAGACAAGAGCGGTGATAAGGATGCCAGGGAAGGTGTAAAGGAAGGCACAGCGAAAGATACAGAGAAGGTTACCGATACAGGCACGGAGAGAACCGCAGTTAACTCGGATACAGGCTCTGATAAAACAGTGGATAAAGTCGTTGGTAAGGAGAGCGATAAAGTCGCAGACAAAGCAACGGATAAGATTATTGAAAAGGGCATCGATGACGATATCGATTGGAACGCACGATGAATGTCGCAGTTATAGGTGCGGGGAGCTGGGGAACCGCAGCAGCGATACAGGTGGCACACAATGGCCATGAGGTGCTCTTGTGGGCGCGAAGGCCTGAATTGGCGGAGCGCATTGAGGACTCAGGCACCAATGAAGACTATCTACCGGGAGTTCCCCTGCCTAAAAATGTTAAAACAACAAGCAGTATAGAGTCCGCAATGGAGTATGCTGAAGCTCTTATCATGGCAACGCCTTCAAAGGCTGTTCGTTCTACCTGCGAGCTGTTGAGGCCATATTACCGGGAGCACACCCCGCTGCTCCTGCTTTCAAAAGGTATAGAAAACGACAGTGGTATGTTCCTTCTCGATGTCATGGACGAAGTGCTGGGAAGCAGACAGAGCCAAGCCGTGCTCAGTGGCCCCAATCATGCGGAAGAAATAGCGCGGGGCATGCTTTCTGCAACCGTGATAGCTGCCGAGGATAGCGAGATCGTTTTACGCTTCCAGGATCTTTTTGCTTCGGACAGTTTCAGGGTCTATACCTCTGGTGATGTAAAAGGGGTACAGATATGTGGCGCAGCTAAGAACGTTATCGCTATCGCAACCGGGGTAGCGGTAGGACGAGGTTATGGCGACAACACGGCTGCTATGCTTATGACGCGTGGTCTTGCGGAGATAAGCAGGTTAGCAGAGGCGGTGGGAGGCGAGAGCCAGACGTGTATGGGCCTGGCGGGCATGGGAGACCTTATCGTTACCTGTACTTCGCAGCATTCACGTAATCGCCGTTTTGGTGAGGCACTGGCTGCAGGGGAGACACTGGACAGTTATGAGAAAATGACGCATATGGTGGTAGAGGGTGCCCTCGCGTGCAAGAGTGTGACGCTCCTTGCCGCCCGCTTCGGGGTAGAACTGCCCATTTGCGAGATGATCCGGCGGGGTGTGTGGGAAGGGCTTGGGCTCGATGAGATAATACCTCTCCTGATGATGCGCCCGGCAAAACCGGAGTTCTATTAAGTTCTGACGTACAAGACTGGGGAATGGAGTAGTTATGTCCAGGAAAATACAGATAGCCCCTTCGATCCTCAGTGCGGATTTCCTCAATCTGGAGCGTGATGTGCGGTTGCTCACAGAAAGCAGCGAGCCACCGGAGTGGCTGCATATTGATGTCATGGACGGACATTTTGTACCCAATCTGACCATTGGCCCTCCCTTCGTAAAGGCCCTTAAACGCATTACGAACGTACCATTGGACGTGCATCTTATGATCGACAATCCGGAGGAGCAGCTCGACTGGTATGTAAACGCGGGAGCCGATCTCATCACTCTTCACCTGGAGGCGGCGCGACCGGGAGCAAGAGGCGCTCAAAGAGGGAGTTCCGCGACCGTCAAGGATCTCAGCCAGGAAGAAGTAGAGAAGATACAAACGCTGCTCGCGTGCATTCACACGGCTGGAGCCCGAGCAGGGCTCTCGATAAATCCCGAGACGCCGGTGGGTTTACTATTACCCTTCTATGGCAATATTGAGCTCGTGCTCTTGATGAGTGTACATCCGGGTTTTGGTGGCCAGTCATTCATCCCGCAATCAGTGCTGCGCCTGGAGGAGATACGCACTACTGCACACGAGTTAAACGCAGACCTGCTTATAGAAGTTGATGGCGGCATTGATGCCGATATCGCGCGTGTGGTGGTTGAGGCCGGTGCCAACATGTTGGTAGCCGGTAACGCTATCTATGGACAAGCCGATCCTGTAGCGGCCTTGCAGGCGATCCGTACAGCTGTGAGCTAATCACTCCAAAAGCAGAAACGTCTCCGTCGTTTTGCTATTGGGCAAGCCAGGGTAAGCATGGTCTGTGTGCAAACTACTGTGCCTGATCATCAAAGAGTCGATGTGGGCAGTATTACTCTCGACTCATACGCTCCATGAGCGCACCATGCTCT
>JAVBUQ010000077.1:0-5913 GCA_031555185.1 Coriobacteriales bacterium | reverse complement strand
AGGCCATAGGCCTTCGAAAGCGGTATAAATACTTCGGCATCTTTTGCCACCAGCGCAATAAAGCGGTTCTGGAGTTCATCAGCCTGGGTTTTAAGCTCGATGACCTCTTCCTCAACATTGGCATACTGAGGCTTACCAACCGTAAGGGAGCCTACCATATTGCCAAGGGCCGTGCCTATGGCTCCCACAAGGGCGGCAGCCCCACCGCCACCAGGTGCCGGCGCTTCAGATGCAAGCAGGGTTATGAACTCATCACAACGTAGATCTGTACTTTTCATTGTTTCCTCCCTCTGTGCCGCGGATCGTTACTAGAACAGACCGCTGATCGTACCGCTCTCGTCCACGTCGATACGCTCTGCAGCAGGAACTTTGGGGAGCCCCGGCATGGTCATGACATCACCGGTAAGCGCCACAATAAAGCCCGCACCAGCAGATACTTTGACGTTTCGTACCGTAATAACAAAATTGGTAGGAGCTCCTAACAATGCCGGGTTATCCGAGAAAGAATACTGCGTCTTTGCCATGCAGATAGGCATTGAACCATATCCCAGCTCTGTGAGTGTCGCAATCTGCTGCCTTGCCTGTGGGGTAATATCCACGCCATCCGCGTGATAGATACGTTTGGCAATAGCCTCGATCTTCTGATCAATAGGCAGGTCAAGGCTATAGCTGAAGGCAAAGTCATGAGGCTCCTCAACAAGACGCAAAACCTCAGTAGCCAGAGCTTCGCCACCCTTGCCACCTTTTGCCCAGACCTCGGAAAGCGCAACGTTAACGCCAAGATCCCGACACTTCTGCTCAACAAGATCAAGCTCAGCCTTGGTGTCTGTGGGAAAGGCATTAATCGCCACTACCGCAGGCAAGCCAAAGACCTTGGTCACATTCTCAACATGCTGAAGAAGATTAGGAAGACCCTTCTCAAGAGCATCGAGATTCTCGTTGTTAAGGTCGTCCTTTGCAACACCACCGTGATGTTTGAGAGCGCGTACGGTAGCCACAATAACAACCGCATCAGGAGAGAGAGCGGCAAGGCGGCATTTTATATCGAGGAACTTCTCGGCTCCAAGATCGGCACCAAAACCAGCCTCCGTAACGGCATAGTCGCCCAGAGTCAAGGCCATGGTCGTGGCCATCACAGAATTGCAGCCGTGGGCGATATTGGCAAAAGGGCCACCATGGATAAAGGCAGGGGTGCCTTCCAGGGTCTGCACCAGGTTTGGCTTAAGGGCATCCTTCAAAAGCGCTGCCATGGCGCCCTCGGCCTTGAGGTCTGCAGCGGTGACGGGCTCCCCGGAGCGGTTGTACGAGGCAACGATTCTGCCCAGGCGTGCTTTGAGGTCGGTGATGGAGGTAGCAAGACAGAGAATGGCCATGACCTCGGATGCCACGGTAATATCGAAACCGTCCTCCCTTGGTACGCCCTGCATCTTGCCACCCAGACCATCTATGACATTGCGCAGCTGACGATCATTCATGTCCACTACGCGTTTCCAGGGAATATTCTTGGTGTCTATATCCAGGGCATTACCTTGTTGGATATGGTTATCAAGCAGTGCGGCCAGCAAGTTGTTGGCTGCGCCGATGGCATGAAAGTCACCGGTAAAGTGAAGATTGATGTCCTCCATGGGAATGACCTGGGCATAACCGCCTCCGGCGGCTCCGCCCTTTACACCAAAAACCGGTCCCAGGCTCGGCTCACGAAGCGCCACAACAGCCTTCTTGCCGAGTGCGGTAAGGCCGTCTGCCAACCCTACGGTTGTGGTTGTCTTGCCCTCCCCTGCCGGAGTCGGATTGATGGCCGTGACGAGGATCAGCTTGCCGCTTTCGTCTGACTTCTCGCGCAGGAGATTGTAATCCACCTTTGCCTTATAGTTTCCATAGTACTCGAGGTATTGCTCGTCAACCCCTACCTTATCGGCAATGGTCTTGATATGAGCAGGTGTTACTGATTGTGCGATCTCAATATCGGTTTGCATTACTCTCCCTTTCGATTCTCATCATCCATCATTATCCTGTGCGCTGCATTGTCGCGCTCATGCGTATAGTTACTCCACCCAGAGGTTTCGTACAGATCCCAGTCATTGGGAGGGGTTATATAGAGATTAAGCTTGTCGGTCTCACCATATTTCTTGAGGCGATGGTAGGCCCGATACCAGATGCAGTAACGCTGGTCCGGATAGACCTCACACCATCCGTTCATGCTGCCACCACAAGGCCCATTGCGTTGGCTTTTAGGACAATATGACATTGGACAGCTGTAAATACAGGTCTCAAGGCCACAGTCACCACAATCGAGGCAGCCATAGAGCATCGTTTTACCAAGGTGTTCAATACCGTGGTTTCTGTGTATGCCTTTCTTCCGCTCCTTGCGGTCCATAATGCTTTTGAGCACACCATAGAAGCCTTTGTCTTTTGTCAGGACCATATGATGGAAGAAGCGGGAGAGTCCGTAGCCTCGCATGATCATACTGCCGCCGGCCTTCTCGGTCTTTGGCGCAAGCACATCGCTATTGAGGTTAAAGTCCTCAGATCCAGACAAAGGAGAGGCATCAGTTGCCTTCTCGTAGAGATAGAATCCGCCCGGCTCGCCGTAACAAAGCAGTTTGGCCAGCTCCCGCCACTGAGGCTGCAGCTCATCAGCGCGCTTCAAGATATTGGCAACTGCTTCAGCGGTAAGCCCCATTCCTCCAATATGCACGCCGGCAAAACCCATACCCTTTGAGACAGCTACCATCTGAGCGGCTCGTTCGAGACGGGCAGCCTTGCCCTTGTCTTCTGCCTTTGCTTCCTCTTCAAGCACAGCAAAAAGCTCATCGCTGATTGTACAACCTGCTATGGAGCCACGGCGCATAAGGCGAGCAGCACCAAGAGTGAGCACAAAGACATTGGCGATAAGAGGCACGGTAAAGCCTTTGTCCCTACAATACCGTTGCAGCTCATCCATCTTGCGAAAGTCGTAGCCGAGCTGCGTGATGACATAGTCGGCACCGGCAAAGACCTTTCTATCGAACTTGGCATACTGGGTCATTACTTCGCCCTCGGTATATTTGAATGGATTTACGACAGCTCCTGAAAAGAAGTGTGTTGGCTGTTCAAGATGTTCTCCACTGGGTGTATAGTGCACCAGACCATTATTCATGTCGGTTATCATCATAAGAGCTTGCACGGGATCAAGGTCAAAGACTGGCCGCGAGCCCCCGCTCCAGCCTTCCGCGGGATAATCTCCACTCATGACAAGAACGTTGCTTACACCGTCACGTGCGAGTGCGTACAGCTGTGACTGCAATTGATTGCGGTTACGATCTTTGATGGTAAAGTGAACAAGAACGGTCATGTCCTTGGTGGAAAACTCCTCGCCTACCGCATCTGCGAGCAGAGCTGGGCGGCCGCCAGGGTTATCGGTTATGGAGATAGCATGGATGAGACCGGTATCCCATGTTTTGAGTGCTTCGTCAAATTCTTTTTCCTGGTGGGGCTCTTTGGCTCCTCTGCCCGGAATAACCTCAAACGTTATGACGAATTCTCCACTCGTTAACGCATCCTTCAACCGATTGGCTCTATTCTTCTGCACCTGTATATCAGATCCTTCCAAGTCAAAGGGTTTACTTGAGAAATGTTTCTATGCCAATGCCACACAGCAAGCTGCGCTCAAAGCACAGGTGCGCTGTCTGGGTAGCGTTGGGCAGTGGGCTCGAAATCTCTTGAAAGATGATTCTATATCGGCGTGCTTGAGAACAACCTCAAAACGTCAAGGTTGATACGAACTGCGCGATTTGTTAAGAGTTGGCTGCATGTTACAGCCTTTGGCGGACCAGAGCAGCCACTGGCGGATCATTTCAGCCACTGACTGTGCAGGGTTATCTACCCTGCCTGAGGAACATCAGACATCTTGCGATTGAGCTGCTCTGAGCCATACTTCATACTCTCGCTCAAGCATGTCAAAGGGGAGCGGCCCCAAACTGGTGAGCTCCTGGTGAAAAGCAAGTGCATCGAAGTTCTCGCCAAGCTGAGCCTCAGCACGCTGCCGCAGGTCGTCAAATTCGATCACACCCAGTCCATAAGGCAGATAGGCAACCGGCTGCTGTATGGACACTTCATACAGACTCTCGGCGGCGCTACCAAAACCCCAGTCGTCAAGATACCGTTCGGTGTCGCTCAAACTCCAGCCCTCAAAATTGATACCAATGTCCACCCGTGCCTGCAAACCGTAGGTAAACTTCTCATAGGCATTGTAAGCCGCTATCGAACTGGCATCGGTATCCAGATATGTCATTGCCCGTGCCTGGACATACATCGCCCATCCCTCGGTATACGCAAGGCTTCCGAGGAGTTTGCTGATGTTATCTGGGTCTTCCAAACTATAGGCATAGAATTGATACATATGTCCCGGGTATCCCTCATGAGCCATGGTGTCATACAGCTCCACATCATCAGCGATGTTACGTGGGAAGAAGGTGATCACGTTGTGCTGTGGATCATCAACAGGGGGCACCATGAAATATGCCATAGCATAGTCATTTGGTGATGCCTCCGGTGCTACCTTGATCTGATACTGCAAATCACCTGCGCTGGCAAACTCAGCTGTAGAATGCGCCTGTACATAGGCAATGTAGTCTGCAGGATCGTCTCCAATTGCCTGCACGACAGACTCTGGAATCATAGCGTCCCAATTAAGGTCGGTGGAATTGTCAGAGATGATCTGCCAGTAATTCTCAAGCGCCGCTTCCAGTGTGCTCGCAGCACTTGCCGCACCTTCACTAAAACCCATCGACTCCATTTCAAGCTCATAGTACTCCGTACCACGCGCGTAGTCACACAGGCGTGTGCCTTCCTTGCAGCTTTCCACAAGTGGCTCGAGACCGGCAATAAGCTGCTCGTAGGCAGGAATAACATAGTTCTGTATATGCTCCAGGTTCTGTTGCTGATAGGCCTGTATCTCTTCTTCGGTAAGTGTGGAAATGCTCTGGCCGGAGCTTTCGTCTTCTACTGGTACGGCTAGAGCCGCAGTCAGCATCTCATTAAAGGTCGTTACCAGGATATGCGTGTCCACGCCGCCGGTATAGGCATAGGCCTCTTCAATAGTATCTTCGATGGCCTCACGAGGCATAAGGATGTCTAATTCCTTCTTCTTTTGTTCGTGGGCGAGCAGTTGCTCAAAATAGCGGGGCGTATCTTCAAGGATCTCCAGGTAGATGTCAATATCGTCAACAGTTCTGAAGCTGTAATCCATAAGATTCAGAGGAAGCATGGCCTGTGCGCCGGTCGAAGGGCTCAGCGGCTCAGCATAGTAATAAAAATCCACGTATCGGAGCTCTTGTCTCAGTACCTTCTCAATGTATTCAGCCTCAAGCCGCTGCTGCTCGCTAAGCTCGCTCGTATCGATAGTATGGCCACCGGTAAGTGCTTCCAGAATCTCACTGTAAAACTGGTTCGCCCCTTCAGTAGCCTCATACGAGTATTCCCCGAGTGTCGCGGGACGAGGCACTTCTATGCCGAGTGCTTTGGGATCGGAGACGATCTGATTGAGTAAAAGGCTGTCGCCAGAGACCTCGTATTCAAAGAGCACATCGCACAACTCCTCAAAATCCAGATCATTATAGTCGCCGCGTGCCTCAATCACCGTGGTCTGTTGTTCGGTGGGACTGCCTTGCTGCCCCTCTAACGCATTAAAGAGAACAAACGAGAGACAACCACTCGTTGAGAGGATCAGCAGAACCGATAAGAGCATGGCCAAGACACGGGTTACCGTAACCCTCAGTGTTTTATTCATAGTGTGGGTCTCCCTTCAATGTGCTGAACCAATTCTAGCAGGTTACTGTGATAGAATTGCCGTGAGTGGGCCATGTGGCCGCGCTTTCTCATTGTCACCTGGCAAGGCAGAAGGTGAGGAAAGTCCGGACTCCACAGGGCAGG
>JAVBUQ010000158.1:0-19164 GCA_031555185.1 Coriobacteriales bacterium | reverse complement strand
TTTCTCAAACACCGCAGCAAGTTCGATCTTGGCGCCTGAAACTACAAAGAACACCGGTATCAAAAACCCGAAGGCAATCCCTTCGAGTTTTGATTCATGGTTGCTGCTCCCCTCGGGCATAATGTAACGCAGGACAAATCCCGCAGCAAAGGCGCCCAGTACAATGTCCAGGTCAAACACCGCTGAAAGCGCAAGCAGGCCCACGAGCAAAAGCACCGTAGCACGCATGATGGTTTGCGCCGTTGAATTCTCTCCCTTGGTAAGGTAGGTATGGATTTTGCTTCCAGCTGCCTTTGCACGCTTGGGAATGAGTGCAAGAACCACAGCAATGGCCGCAAAGAGCGCCAGTATGAGAATCGTGAGCCACTGCGCTCGTGTGGAAAGAAGGATTGCCATGGCGATGATGGGCCCTATCTCACCAAAGGTGCCGTAAGATAACACGAGGTTACCCACACGTGTACCTGTAAGGCCTCGTTCTTTGAGGATGGGCAGCAAGGTGCCCAGGGCAGTAGTTGAAAGCGCGATAGCAACAGCAATGACGCCAAAGTGATCGGCAGTCGTCTCCGACGCAAACAAAATAACCACAACAAAGGCAAGTATCAGAGTGACAAGCCACGTGACAGCACCAAAACCACCCTGCCTGCCTACCAGACTTTTAGGATTGATCTCATAACCTGCTAATAAAAAGAGAAATCCGAGGCCCAGATCTGAGAGCAATGATATAGAATCGCTCACCTCTATGACGCCTGCCATATGCGGGCCAAGGAGTGCACCAGCCACAATGAGAAAAACGGTCTCTGGAATAGGTTTGCCGGGAATCGCCTGCGCAATAATGGGGGCTACAAAGGCAATAAGCAGGATAAAGGCGAGTGAAACCAGCTCCACTGTCATGTACGATTGTCCTCCCTCGCTGGTGAGCGTTTTGGTGCACATGCGTATAGTATGTTGCAGGTGCAGTCATATGAATGATATCAGTTTACACGAATCACTTGCTGTAGCTCACTTTTTCGCTTTACGAACTACTCAGAAAACGCCTGATCTTCTCTGGAGGATATTCAGAACTGTTGCCGTTGTAACGATGGAAAGAAGGTAAGACACAAAAGGTGTTAGTATGGCTGTTGGTGTTGGCTCTATCTAACCTGAGAGCAAGGTACAGAGAGAGTTTTACTCGCATGAACGGCTCAGCAACCAGAAAGTAGGTGCCAAAATGAAAGTCTTCATGATAGGCGGGACGGGGCTTTTGGGAAGCGAAGGCGCTTGGGAATTGATACGTCGTGGCCATGAGGTTTCTACTATCGCCTTGCCTCCCTTACCTACCGGTGCAGTGTTGCCACCTGAGATGCAGATTGAGTTTGCCAACTACATGGAGTTGACTGATGGGGAGATCCGCCAGCATTTTGATGGCTGCGAAGGTTTTGTGTTTGCCGCAGGGATAGACGAAAGGGTGGAAGGCCCGCCTCCCGTGTATGACATGTTCAAGAAATACAATATAACGCCACTTGCGCGCATGTTACGCATTGCCAAGGAGTGCGGTGTCAAACACAACGTTATCTGCGGCTCCTACTTCTCTTATTTTGCCAAAGAACGCCCGGAGGACGAGCTCGCCAGGTGGCATCCCTACATCCGTAGCCGCGTTGACCAGGAGAACATGGCGATGGCATGTGCTGATGAGAATTTCAGCGTTGGCATACTGGAGTTGCCTTACATCTTTGGAACTCAACCGGGCCGCAAACCGGTATGGGTATTTCTGGTGGAGATGATCCGTGGCATGAAGGGAGCTACCCTGTTTCCCAAAGGCGGCACCACCATGGTAACGGTCAGACAGGTCGCACAGGCCATGGCCGGGGCTCTGGAGCGCACAGAGGGTGGGGTCTGCTGGCCTATTGGCTGGTACAACAAGTCCTGGAAGGAATTCCTGGCTATCATACACAAGTACATGGGCATACCGGAGCGCAAGATATTTACCATCCCCACCTGGATGTTTGCGATGAACGGCAGGTCTATGAAAAAGAAAATGGAGCAGGAAGGGCTAGAGGGCGGCCTCAACATGGCACACTTTGCCAGCCTGCAATGCTCTGATCAGTTCATAGACAAAGACCTGGGTTGTGTGCCGCTGGGCGTTACCGATGACGACATCGATGCGGCAATCGGTGACTCCATAAAGCTCTGCCTGGATATCCTGGATGGCAAAGACACGGATATCATAGGTATGAAAGGTGAATGAACAGATACGTAGCTCCGGTTGCCACGTCTTGGGCGCATTCTCCTGAACCCACATGTTGCTTTTCAGCAACCGGCGACACGTAATAAAGCAGGGCGGATATGAGGCTAACAGCACATTGGTGCTGTTACACTACGCTCGTAACCACATAACAGACATGAATCTTCTTATTACGCGCAAAATCCTCTGGGATTGTCTCCTGGGTTATGTCTTCAGCGCCTATGCCTGCAGCTAAAAGACGACTGTAATCGAGCTTGAACGTACGAAGATTGCATGAAAAGAGTATCTCACCACCGGGGCGTAGGAGTGCTGTGACAGCCTTGAGCAACTCAACATGATCCCTCTGCACACTCCACGAGACCTCGCCCATCATCTTGGAGTTGGAAAACGTTGGCGGATCAACAAAGATGAGATCATAGGTGTCACCTTGCGTCCTTGCCTGCTTGAGCCAGTCCAGGACATCGGCACGCACCGTTTTATACCTGTTGTCAGTAAAGCCATTCAGCTTCATATTGCGTTCTGCCCACGAACAATACGTATTGGATAGATCAACCGAGGTGGTACTCCTCGCCCCTCCAGCAGCCGCGTACACGGTTGCCGTGCCGGTGTAAGCAAAAAGATTAAGAAAATCCTTGCCCTGAGCCTTTACCTCCACCAAACCCCGCGTTATACGATGATCGAGAAATAACCCGGTATCCAGATAACCACTCACATCGACCTCAAGGGAATGACCACCTTCCTTCACGATCATCTTTGTGTGAGCCGCCTCTCCCTTATCCTGATACTGCCCACCTCCTTTGGCACGCTTTCGTACTTTTGCGATGACCTTGTTATTGTCTATGCCCATCACGGCGGGGGCGATAGCGAGCACATCTTGGAGTCGTCGCTGCGCCTTGAGTGGATCAATTTCCTTTGGAGCGCGGTACTCAGTTATACAGGTATACACCTCGCCTGATGCTCCTGATTCTTTCTCGTCTCCTGGTTTTCCCTCGTATCGGTCAATGGCAACGGCATAATCGGGCAAATCGGCATCGTAGATTCTATAGCACGTTATGCCCTCACGTTTTGCCCATTTCTTTCGCTCTTTTGCTACCTTCTTGAAGCGTGCTGCAAACTGTTCGGAACCTTTCTCCGCTGTTGGTATTGTGACAGTGGTTCCATCCTGAGAGCGGGTAACTTCTACCGAATACGCGTTGGCATCCCCCGGCCGATAATGCCGAAGTGCTGTCTCGATCTTACCGTTGTAGAGTATCTCAGAAGCATAGGGTGTCATTCCCAGATGAATATCTATCGAAGGGTCGGAGGTAATGATGTGAACAGACCAGCTTGAAGGTAAACCCGAAAGACCCCTTCTGATCTGCTCATAAAGCAAAGGCAGCTCGCTTTCGTTCATTAATCGCTCTGCGTAGGGCGGATTAGTGATCACCATCCCCTGAGAGGGCAGCACCATTGTCTCGCTTCTGCTCCCCTCTTGCCTGACTGTTTCGTCCCCTCTTGCCTGGTGCTGTACGGATTCAACTTCTCTACCCTGGCGTTGCTTTTGCTCAACTTCTCTACCCTGGCGTTGCGTTTGTTCAGCTTTTCTCTCCTGTCTATCTGCTAATACACCCACAGCAGTTTGCACAGTATCTTGAACATCAGCTACACCAGCATCCCCGAAGTAAATACAGTCACTGAGACCTGCTCGTCTTGCACTTTGCAAAGCAAGTGCAATGACCCCTTTGTCAGTATCGGATCCAATAAGATAGGGCATACGTACTCTGCCGATTTCCAGGCGTTTTTGGGCCTCGTTAAGGAGTTTAATCCACGCTTCTTCCTGATGGCCTCTCCATCCAAGAAAACCCCAGTAGTCTCTCAATAAACCCGGTGCCATGTCAGCAGCGATCATTGCCCCTTCTATGACAAAAGTCCCGCTGCCGCAGAGTGGATCACACAGCAAGTCGTTTGAGGAGCTGCTCTCCTTTATTGTAGATCTTGAGCCCCAGCCACTGTTGAGCAAAACCCCTGCCGCAAGGTTTTCCTTGATGGGCGCTTTACCCTGTTCACCCTGCGTACGGTAGCCTCTCCTGTGGAGTGGTTCACCCGACAGATCTATATAAAGTGTTGCCTTGTCTTGACGGAGCGCAACCTCAAACTGCACATCAGGTCTTTTTTGCTGAACGTCTGGCCTCTTGCCACACTGCTCCACCAGGCTATCGCACAACGCATCCTTTACCTTCTGGGCTATGTATTGCGTATTCTTAAGCTGAGTATTGACTCCCCGGGCATGAATGGCAAAGGTCGTATGGGGGGTCATGTGCAACAACCAGTTAAACGCCCTTGCGCCTTCATAGAGAGCGCTGGCATCCGTAGCAGAAAACCGTGACAACACCAGGAGGACGCGCGAGGCACTTCTCAGCCAGAGACAGGCGCGGTAAGCCTGTTCCAGCGTTCCAAAGAATGCCACTCCTCCCTTAAGTGGGCGCGATTTTTTTATTCCCATACCTGAGAGTTCGCTCGCGGTTGTCTTCTCAAGCCCAAAGGGGCACCGCACGTAATACTCCTGTTGGACAGTCGCGCCTGCTTTTTCCAGCGCGACTGTCAAAATACCTCATTCATATATCAATCTGTCCGCTTCAAAAAACCGCCTGGTTATAAAGATCATCAAAATACCTGCAACCAATAGTACCGCAGCAACTGCTGTTCCTGAGGCGAGAAGTGGATCACCTGTGCCCGTCATGCCCCCAACAGTTGAAGAAGGCGGAGTTGGAGCAGGAGGTGCGGGTGGGGGTGGCTGGGCAAACTCCACATAGATAGTATGATTGGCTTGCACATCGTCAAAGATATAGGTATCCCCGCCCGTTAGAACCTCAATTCCGTCTACCAGTACTCTTTGCACAATATAACCTGAATCGGGCTCATATAAGAACGTCGCGTTACCACCTTCAACAACCATTGCCTCTCAGAGAGGAATAATGCTCAAGGGGCGCATCGGTTGGGACTTGTTGATGGGAGACCTCCAAGCTGAGGGCGCCGAAGGCATTGACATAAACAGTGAGTCGTCCCTGCGCAAGAGAATCTGCGGGCAAGGGATCTGGGCTCTGTTCTTGCGCCACTGCTTCGTTTGTGAAGAGAGTTGGCTGGAGACCAACGGACAGGAGGCTGCCGATTAATACAATCGAGAGAATACATCTGAGAACAACCAAGGATCTTATTTTCACTGGGATCACCCCTCGTTTTGCCGCTGCCCTGTCCCCTCCCTCGTAGTCCCAGCAGGTCGAAACGTAGTCGGTATGCATTTCAGTTACGAAATAACGCTTTTTTGTTTTATAGCCAACCAGTTGCTTGAGGGTTGCCTTTTAGTGAATCACCTTACATCTGCCACAGTATTATTTTTGTTAGAAGGATCAAATGAGAATATACTGACGCAACGCTTGAAAGAAGACTGACAAATAACCTTATAATGTAATGAATGAAAAGGTTCCTCGTTTGCCCCCTCAGAGACGGTGGCGCATAAGGCAAGTACATTGTAGTGACTATTCAGCTTACAAAAACCAGGTCAAGATGGATCATTGCCGGGGTATTGGCACTGCTTACCGTAGCCCTTTACTGTTTTTTTCCAGATGCCTTCTGGACAGTCTCTAAGGGTGTGCCCGTATTTGGAGCCCTCTTTTTTCCCTTTTTCATGTTTTTTGTCCTGGTAAGTCTGCTTTTTGAATTCTCCACAAAGCAGACGTGGGTACGCATCGTCGTAAAGATAATCACACTGCTGGGATGCCTGCTTGTTATCCTCTACGCCAGTGAGGTGCTCATAAGCAGACACTTCTGGGGACTTCTGGTAGACAACCCTGGTGCGTTCTTCTATGGATTTTGTATCATTATTGCCTTTTGGGCGTTTTTCTTTGCGCTTATCGGCAGCGTCCCCTGGGCACTCAGAGCTACTGCGATCCTGGTGGCACTCTATAGTTATGTCAACTTCTTCTGCATCATGTTCAGGGGGACCCCTTTTGTCCCCCAGGATCTTTTTGGCCTGGGCACTGCCGCAGATGTAGCGTCTTCCTATTCACTCTCTTTTACCAGAGAGATCGCTGAATCGCTTTTGGCCTTTGCAGGAGTCTTCCTTATAGCGCCGCGCTTGAAGTTTGCTCCCCTGCCTAAACTAAAAAAATGGCTCGTTCGGGCAGGAGCGCTCATAGTGTCCCTGGTCTTTATTATGGCAACCGTATCCAAACCCTTCATTGTCGCCCTCGAATATGAGCCTTTTTACTGGGATCAGAATCAAAGCGAGGTGCAGAATGGCAACCTGGTCAACTTTGTCGCCAACATTGCTGATGCCACGGTTGAGGCACCGGAGGGCTATTCTCTTGAGGCGGTTAATGCCATAGCAGCGGAGTGCCCCTCAGACTCAGCAGGTGATGCAACGGTAAGGCCGGATGTGATCGTAGTGTTAGGCGAAAGCTGGGCTGATATTGTGCCCGAAGGTGGCGCTCTGACGAGTGAGCCGGTCACCCCATTTATCTCCAGCTTTAAAGAAAGAGAAAACGCGGTATATGGAAATCTCATCGTCTCTTCAAAAGGCGGCGGCACCTCGAGACAGGAGTTTCAGCTTCTGACCGGCGCTAACGATGAGTATGGCCTTCATACGGTGCCCTTTCTCTTCCTGGTGGACGATAAACTCCCGAGTATCGTCACTTCCTTTAACGCAATGGACTATCAGACCGTAGCCTTACACTCGGGTACTCCTAGTGCATGGAACAGAGACACGGCTCTTCCTGCAATGGGCTTTGACAGCTTTCTCTCCGAAGATGACCTTGATTATGAAGGCGCACCCACAGTGCGTACCTATCTGCGAGATTCTGTGATGTATGATAAGGCGCTCGAGATTCTCGATGAGGCAGACGAGCCGACCTTTATTTACGCCATCACTATTGATACACATGGGGGCTACGGTCATGAGGACTACGACACCACTATCAGCATTGAAGAACCTGAGGGGTCATACGCTCAGACTGAGCAATATCTGAGCCTGATGCATGAAGCCGACGAAGACTTTGAAGCTTTTGTTGAAGCCCTTGAGCAACGCGAGCATCCAACTCTTGTACTTTTCTTTGGCGATCATCTCCCAAACTTTGACAACTCCTATGACGCAGACGTACTAGAAGGGAGCGATCCGCTCTGGAAGTACAAGACTATTTATGGCGCATGGGCAAACTATGATCTGCCGGAAACAACATTGGTCGACAGTGACGCCTTAAGCCTCAGCTATCTCAATATCGCTCTTATGCAGTATGCCGGACTGCCCTTGACCGGCTACCAGAAGTTCCTGGTGGAAGGTGCGGAAACATATCCCGTGTCCTCCATCGTCGGGTATATGAGTCATGATGGCGCCCTCATCTCGGTTGAAGAGGCAGCAGAGACAGAGATGTATCGGAAACAAGCGATCATGCAATATAACTTCGTGTACGATAGAAATAACATGCCGGAAGACTTCTACGTCTTGCGCCCGTAGAAGCTTTTTTATCATTAACGCCCAGGTCAAAGTCTTCGTCTGTTCTGTCACAGCTTTCGCGTAATCCGAAGTATTTCTTCGCGAGTACTTACACCCAGCTTGCGATAGATATTGCGTATATGTGTACGCGCGGTATTGGGTGAGATAAAGAGCACTTCCGAGATATACGATCCCCCATGCCCCTCAGCAAGGATTATTAAAACCTCAAGCTCTCGTCTCGTGAGCTTATGAGAAACAGCCACCTCTGCGCAACGCTTTTCAGGTCCTCCCTCTGATTCATTCTGAGTAATCGCAGCAGGAATGTCCAAGGTACTTTTGAGGTCGTTATCCATCATCTTATTCCAGCTCAGATAGGAGTAAAGCATAACAGCGAAGGCGTATAACATGGTGGCAATAACTACTGCGCTGTCAATGAGCTCTTCGGCAATGAGATTGCCTAAAATCTGCCCACTGAGCGATGCCACCACAAAGAGAAAGGTTGCTCCGGCAAAGACAATATCTGGTGAGAATTCCTGTGCGTGAGCAACCGCGGCCAGCTCAGCCAACGTGAGAAGCGCTGCACAGATATAGAGAAGATATACCAGCAACATCACAACAGTACCACCAAGCCCGAACATTTCAGAGAGACCTGTTACCGCCAGAAGCAAAATGGCAAACAGCGGAATAAAGGTCAGCTGCAGGTTTCGCATAATAAGTGGCCGCGACTGTGTTATCGCGTACATGATCAAGATGACAGAAATAGCAATGACCGCCAGCAGGTAGATATCAAACGTTTCCAGCAACCGTTCTTTCATGACAGCCATAATAAAAGCAAAGACCATTAATCCAATCACAGACATACCGGCCAGGCGAATGAGATCAGAGAACGTGGAGGAACGCTCAATAGCATCATTTTCCTCATAATCCCTGACTTCGTTTGCGTAGGAAACGTGCATTTGTCTGATCTCTATTATTGAACAAACAGCCAGTCCCAGCATGCATCCAATGAAAAAGAGTGAAGCGGCAGGGAAGGGCAAGATCATCATGATCCACGTGATGATCCCAGAGACAGCGCCGCCGCAGGCGACAAATATCACCGCATTCTTCAAGCTGTATCTCCCTGATATTCTCCCCCACACCAAGCACATCGCAACATTGCCTATCGAAGACACGCATGCTGTAAGAATGACAAAGCCGGTGAGTTTGCCATAATCCATGAGAAGAAGGTAGGCAATTCCACCCAGGATACTGCAGGTGATGCCAATTATGAGCAGTGTGATATGCGAAAGTATAGTGCCCCTGACCGCAAGAATAACAAAGACCAGAGAAACCAACCCCGCAAAGATCAGTTCACTTGGCGCAAATACCTGGAAGAAACTGAGATCCGGCAACCCGATAAAAGGCATATTAGGAACAGAATGGATCAAGAGTGTGCTGAGCAATAGACCAAGCCCGATAACTGCAGTGATCCTCATCTGCGGCTTTGGTTGCTCTTGCATTATGAGCTCTCGATCTCTGTGTCCTTCTCCGACTTGAACAGAAGTATAGCATTGCCCCGAGTAGCATCTCAGACTCAGAACCACCTGTGCCAACATACCAGGCTGTTTTAACTGCATATATGCTTTCTTTTTCAAAAAATACTTCAAAACGGTGAGTAATTTCGCGCGAAATACAAGAAATCACCGCCCAGGATGGTGACTGCTGCGCAACATATACCTAGTCTGATACCTGTTAGTGCAGAGGAGATACCTATACAGGTAAAAAGGATTGAAGGGAAAACGAAATGGAACTGGATAGACGATCGTTCATTAAGGGTGCGGCTGGACTTGGCGTAGTGGGAGCTGCGGCAGGACTGGCAGGATGCAGTACAGGCACAGGGACTGCAGACAGTGGCACTGCAAACTCTGGCGAAGCAGGTGCTGCGGTAGAAACTACTCCTCAGGCTACGGGCGAGCTAACCTGGCTTCCCCCTGAGCCGGAAATCTCCGATTCAGATGTGTCCTCTGAAGTTACCGCAGATGTAATCGTTATCGGTTGCGGTCTGGCTGGAACTTCTGCTGTTCGTGCAGCTGCTGAAGAAGGAGCGACTGTAGTCGTTTTTGAGAAATCGGATGGCCCGGTCTGCCGCAGCGGCGATTTTGCGGTTATCAATGGTTCTCTTGAAGCCACTTGGGGCAGAGATAATTTTGATCCGGATATGCTCGTTGATCACGAAATGGATGAGATGTCATACTTTCCCAAGAGATCCATCCTTATAAAATGGGCACGGGGAATCGGAGAGGTCTTTAATTGGTATATCGGAGCCAAGGAAGACCTCTACATTTGCCCCGACTTCTTTACTGATGTGCCCGATGAAAGTGCTGAATGTGCTTTGTATCCCTGGTATTATCCGCTGCCTGAGGCCTATGACTGGACCCAGGAAGCTCATCCTACCTATCCCACTTCCATCGGGTTCAGCCCCGATCAGAGTCCTGTTCTCAAAGCCAACTTCCAAATGGCTATGGATACCGGAAACGTTACTCCCTATTGGGGCCATTTTGCTGAAAAGCTCATCATGGACAATGGCCGGGTTGTTGGCTGCTATGTACGCGATTCCGAAACAAACACCTATGTTAAGGCAACCGCAAACAAAGGTGTTGTCATAGCAACAGGCGAGTACGGCAGTAACCAAACTATCCTTGATTACTATGCGCCTGAGGTCAGTCTCAATGAAGTGCCTATCATGTGGATGAATATGGACGTGGAGGGTAATCCCACCAATACCGGTGATGGCCTCAAGATGGGTGCCTATATCAACGCGGCTATCCAGGAACACCACGCGCCTATGATCCACTGGATGGGTGTTACTGCTATGGGTGCCGCGCCGTATCTGCGCTTGGATCTGCATGGCAAGCGCTTCATGAATGAAGACATGCCAGGTCAACAGGTAGAGAATCAGATAGAAGGTCTGCCTGGAAAAATGCTCTGGCAATTCTGGGATAACGGTTGGCCTGAGCAGGTGCCACAATTCCCCGCTCAGCATGGTACTCCTTGCTACGTAGGTGCGCCTCCCAAGAATCTCACCATCATGGGCGCTACAGGTTTTGTTGACCAATCCAATATCGATGCAGGAGTTGAAGAAGGACAGATTCTCAAGGCAGATACCATTGAAGAACTCCTTGGCATGATCGATACTATCGATAGGGAGACAGCTCTTAAATCCATTGAACGCTATAACGAGTTGGCCCTGGCTGGAAATGACGAGGATTTTGGCAAGGTAGCGCATCGTATGTTCCCGCTCAATAACCCGCCCTTCTATGCAGCGTCAAGTGGCGTGTCTGCCATGCTGGTGTGCTGTGGTGGGCTCGTAAGTGACGAGGACGCGCATGTATATGACAATAATGGAGAGATTATCTCCGGAGTCTATACGGCCGGCAATGCGCAAGGCAGCAGGTATGCAATTCAGTATCCCATCGCCATCAAGGGTGTGAGCCACTCGCTGTCACTCTACTATGGCTATGTTGCCGGCAAGAACGTAGTTGCTGAGGTCTAGGCCCCTGAACAGGCTCCTGAACAGGACTCTGATGAAGACTGTTCAGGAGCCAGAGACCTGACTATTCATTGATACCAGCTTCGGGGTAGAGTGCACAGGAACTCTTCCTCACATTAACAGCAGCCCCGCCCAGCGACGGTAGACTACCATCACTGGGCGGGACTGTATTGTTTTTATAGGCAGATCAGCTTGTACAATTAAACTCTATCCGCATTACAAAATCACTGTACCGTTTGCGGGCCTCATCCTGTGCCCGCTCTCTTGTTGCATTCAAGGCATCAAAATTGTCCTCAACAACCCTCACCACTCCGGCATCTACTGAGTCATTTTCTGCCATAGTGCGCAATAGTTCTCTGGCAGCATCAGGGCTCATCCCCTTACGGTACGGTCTATCCTCTGTGATAGCTGTAAATATATCCGCCACAGCCATGATTCTGGAAAGCTTTGTAAAGTCGCTTCCTTTTACATGAAACGGGTACCCCTTTCCTGATGGACGTTCGTGATGATAAGCCGCCCACATTGCCACGTCCTCAATTCCCTTTATTCGACTCAAAACCAGATAAGTGAAATAGGTATGCTTTCTCATTGCATGTATCTCATCAGTATCCAATGCCCCGGGTTTTTCCAGTATTTCATTTGGTATCGCAAGTTTTCCGAGGTCGTGAAGATATCCGGCGATTTCCATGAGAGCGCATTCCTTTTCCGAGAACTCAAACAGTATAGATAAGGCAAGCGCAACAGCGGCTACACCGCTTGTATGTGTTGCAGTAAAACGGCTCCGGAAATCAATCATCTGCGCCATTGCCTTGGAAAATTCCAGCAAGAGTTCAAACCCGATTATGTTTCTGGACATTTGTGAGCGCAACGAGAGTATGCCTCCTGATGAAAGAGAGCATATCTCGACCCAGAAGTATTCGCGTTCTGCAAGGGCCAGGAAAGCGTTTTGCAACTCAGACGGAAAGCCTAAGGATTTAATGGTTTCAACGATGGTATCTGTTTGTTCGAGTATTTCCCTTTTGTCATCTATGAGAATAGCAACCGCATCAGAAAGGTTGATAATACAGCTTTCAAACGGGATTGAATCAAACGCCTCATTGTGATGATATCTGATGATAGTCGCAGCCTTTTTCAAGGGCTCAAAATCATCTAAAAGCATATAGCCGATATATGCATGTCTGTTTTTATCAAAAGAATCGGATTTTCTGTCATCGAGTATGGCTAAACGCTCATCCAGAGAAAAAGCGCCAATGTCATGCAACGCTGCTGCAAAAATAGTATCACAGATACAGTCCTAATCCAGCCCCATCTCAACAGCTATCTTATATGCGATGTAGGCGACCTTTTTATGATGATTGCTTACCTCCGGTGAGATGAGATCAATAGATTCAGAAATCCCCAGGACAAAATCGAATACATTGAATTCATCGTTATGAGCGATTGTCAGCACAATGATTCTCCCTTGTTCTCTTAATTTCTCCCCCAAAGTGAGCGGCGGATAAGTGCCCTCCTACCCAGAACCATGGGCCAGGTTACTATAAGGGCAATCCGGCTATTTTATGGGTAATCTACATGCTTGCGTTCTTTTCGTGCAATGCATATCATACCATTTTCATAACAGAAGACCACAGGGATACCACAATTACCTTGAGAGCAGACGCGAAGCAAAAGAATCTTATTACTGAGTATGCAAAGATGCATGGTGAATCCATGTCCATCTTCATCCTCGGGACTGTTCTCGATAAGATTGAGGACGAGATTGATCTTCACGATATGGAAGAAGCGGTAGGTGATCACAGGGCCAACCCAAAGATTTACACCCATGATGAGATCAAAATTGAGCTCGGACTCTGATGGCCTGGGGCATCGAGTATTCAGATAGAGCAAGAAAACAACTCAAAAAACTTGACCCTCGTCAAAGCAAACTCCTTCTAGCATGGGTAGAGAAAAACCACATTGGATGCGATGACCCATACTCTATTGGTAAAACATTATCGTGAGAAAAGTCTGAGTGGTGGCGATACCGTGTGGGGATTTACCAGTACATATAGTAGTTAAAAAGCAATATCTATCCCAAAATTCTTCTCTGCAGAGGCCACATAGTATCTAGCTGGCCAGGCTCTGTATTCCTTCTAGATCATCATGAAGTTTGTTCTCGACATCCCATAGATCGTAATTGCGTTGAAGGTTGAGCCAGGATTCCGCTGAGTCATTGAACAGGCGTGCAAGACGAACTGCCATCTCGGTACTTAAACTGCGACGTTCGTGTACAAGCTCGTTGATGCTTTGACGAGACACCCCAATATGACGAGCAAGCTCACTTACCGAAAGATCATAGTCAGGCATATATTCCTCGCGCAACATCTCACCGGGATGAGTGGGCTTGCGTTCTTTTGATTTGTTATTCTCTATATTCATCATATTCACCTCTCAGTGATAGTCACAGATTTCCACATCATATGCATTTCCCTCAGAGAACCTGAAACATATTCTCCACTGGTTATTTATCGAAATCGAATACTGTCCTTCCCTGTCGCCAGACAATTCATGACGCCTGTTTCCTGGTGGATTTCTCAAATCGCTGACTTCATCCACCGTATGCAAACGATCCAATTTGCGTATCGCACGCTTTATGATATTAGGGGGCACTCTATGAGACTTACCAGTTAGGTAGAGAGCTTCAGTCTCTTTTTCAGCAAAGGTACTTATCATAGCGGAAAGTTTAACGTGTCACGTGACTGTTGTCAATTAAATAGAAGGGTGCCTGAATCCCTAAATTATGAGTGGTTAACCACCATACCCTTGATCTGACTTCTTTCACACCTCCCCTTTTGGACAACCGTGCACCAAAGATTCTAGGTATCGGCATATGAGCATAAGCTTGGTGAAAAGTAATAAGAAATATACGGGTTCACGTCGCTTCTAGAAAGAAAATTTATCCTATTTACCTGGGGTAATAATCTTGTCAACCTATCTTGGTGCGGGCGAAAGGACTTCATCTCGTGTCAAGGCACGCCTTGCTCTAAAGGCCTTGACACTCGGTAGCTCGGCGCTCGCCTTCGGCGTAGCACCGTGGCGAACCTACGGTTCAGTCCCTTGGCCTGTACAACAATGCGTTCCCGAGAGCCATGGGGCTCTCGGGAACGCATTTGGTGCGGGCGAAAGGACTTGAACCTTCACAGGGTCTCCCCCACCAGGACCTAAACCTGGCGCGTCTGCCAATTCCGCCACGCCCGCACACGTAGCTAGCCATTATAGCGATTTACAGAGCATAGCAGTACCTGTCGTTTCTGCGCTTTTGGCAGAAACGGAGCTTAAGCGGAGCGGATTTTCTGGGGACCCCGTAAAGTACACTGAGCGAAGCGAAGGACTTTGCGGGGATAAGGAGCAATCGCGGAGCACGCGTAGTTTCTGCGCTTTTGGCAGAAACGGAGCTTAAGCGGAGCGGATTGCGACGTGGCGCGCCTGGTAGGATTCGAACCTACGACCAACAGATTAGAAGTCTGCGACTCTATCCCCTGAGCTACAGGCGCGCGGATACAGGCCTTTTTGTCCGTATTGAACAGGAGACATACGGCACACCTGTGATGACATGTCTATGCCATCGATTTCCGGTAGAGTATTTTACTACATGACGCCCAGGAGCACGTGAGGAGTTCACCTTTCACCTGGCCATTAGAAAATGGCGGGATGAGAAACAAAGAAGTCTTCTCACCAAAGTCTTCTAAAACACTGTTTATTTCAGAAGTCCGTCGATGCTTCCACGCGCCTTAAGGTAATCCCTGAGGGTGGGGTACACATTATCTCGTCCCACCATATCTACTAAACCGCTCTTTGTGAGCGCGGGAAGAATGTTCTGGGAGGGAAAGAGCAGAACAAATGTAATACCCCTCGCTTCTAACATATGAGCGATTTCAAGCAAGGTCTCACAACCACTGTAGTCCACGCTGGAAACAGCGGAAAAGTCCATCGCAAGCTCATGAATGTCTGGATCGGCAACAACCGCGCGGACCTCGTCGGAAAGCTGAGTCGCGTTGGCATAATATAGCGACGCCGCAAAGCGATAGACCACTATGCCCGGCCTTACCTGGCCGCCCTCTGAGACACTTTGCCATTCTTCTCCCTTTTGTCCCAGCACCAGTACCCGGTTGTCAGGGCGATAACCTTTACGTATGTGTTGAATGAGCGATAGCACCATAGCGAACAAGATACCCTGTGCCGCACCAATCAACACCACCACCAACGCGGTGATGACTGCCACTATGAACTCCGAGCGACTGAATGCCAGGATCGCACGCATCCCCCGTAAGTCTATAAGCCCTAACGAAGCGGATAGAACAATCGCTGCCAGAACTGCCGTAGGAATGAACTGGAGCGGAGCCGTAAAGAAAAGCAGTACTATCAATACAACTGCTGCAAGCGTAAGGTTGGTTATCTGGCTTGAGGCACCTGCCTCGTCCGCCAACTCTGTTTTTGTAGGACTACCGTTTGTTACGAACGCACCGGTAAACGCCGCGGCGATATTTGCGAAAGAAAGGCCGAGGATATCCCGGTTGGTATCTACCCGTTCTCCATATTTCTTTGCATAGACTTCGGTAGTGGCAGCGCTTTGCGTGATGATGACGACCACGATGGCAATGCTTGGTCCAATCAGGGTATTGACTGCCTCCAGGCTGAACAGGGGTAAGGTTAAACCGGGCAGACCTCCCTGGACGGCTCCCACGGTCTCAAATGTGCCAGTAGACGCAAAATACCCAATCGCAATGCCACCAAGAATGGCCACCAGGCTGAAAGGAATACGACGAAGGACGGGTGCCTTCTTATAAAAAAGCCGTGGGACGAATACCAACGCAAACATCACCGCCGATATAGTCAGGACGCTCATGTCGATACTGCCGAGACTTTCAAAAAAACCTATCAATATCTGTGGACTGCTGCCGCTCAGACCCTGAATGCCTGTAAGGTCGTCCAACTGCGAAATCGCGATCTGTATGCCTATACCTGCCAAAAACCCGCTGAGTACGGTGCGAGAGAGAAAATTTGAGATAAATCCCAGTCTGAAGAAGCGACAGAGGAGAAGTATTATGCCAACCATAAGGGTAATCAGAGCCACATACCCAGCATATTCAGTGCTGCCCACCGCAGCTAAAGGCAAGATGCCAGCTGCAAGGATTGCGGCAGAGGCGGAATCTGCCCCTATCACCAGGCGCCTTGAGAATCCAAAAAGAGCAAAAGCTATCGTGGGTATCAGCAGGATATACAATCCTGAGACAATGGGAACACCGGCAATCTTGGTGTAGCCCATGTCAATGGGTATGGCTGCCGCGGCAAGCGTGATGCCCGCAAAGACATTGCGCCATACCGTGCCACGCGTTATCGGCATTATGCCAGGCAGAATTCTCGGTTTGACAAAGGTACGAGTGCCGCCCGTTTTCTTACGCTTTTTCATGCCACTCTTTCCTGGTTGTCTGATCATCTGTAGCATATACTGTCGAAAGGTCGTTCGTTGGTGGCAGGCAGTGACGACCCTGGCAGACATAGTAGGTAATTTTGTCGTTCAGAAGTGCATACTCCTCTGTTGGCCCCTCATATACGGTCAGGATCTTCCCCAGACCGATCTCAGAAATACTATCAGGAACAAACGGCAGGTCATCAGGAAGGATCATAACAATGGTATCTGGTGGATGAATATATGATGATAAGGCAAGGAGAAAGAAGCTGAGGCCTGCAGGATACTGCTCCGCGCGTCCGGACATAAAAGCCAGCTGTTTTTCTGACAGCGCTTTATAATACTCTTCTCCCGTAAGGTAACTGAGCCTGAGAAGACAGGAGGCCATGACCGAGTTACCACTGGGCATCGCCCCGTCATAACTATCTTTGGGGTTGAAGATAAGTTGCTCGTTTCCAACGTTTGAAAGGAAAAATCCTCCCCGCTCCTCATCAAGGAAATCCCCTACTGCCTTTCTGCAAAACACCGAAGCCCGAACCAGGTACTCCTTTTTCAGTGTTGCCTCATAGAGGGAAAGAAGCGCGAAACAATAGTAAGCATAGTCATCAAGAAAGGCCTTTCCGCTGGTTCTCCCCTCTCTATAACTCACAAACAGCGTATCCTCTTCCGAAAGCTCCCTTTCTATAAAAGTCTGTGCTTTTTGGGCAATCTCAAGATACGTTTGCTTGTCCGTTACCCGGTACAGTAGCACGAATGCTGTAATAACCAGCGAGTTCCAGGAAGTGAGAATCTTATCATCGAGGGAGAGGGTATGCCGATTCTTCCGATATTCATACACTGCCTGCAGACTGTCTTCAAACCTCCCATCGGCATGGTCATTGTTCAGCAGATTGGGGATGCTCTTGCCTTCAAAATTTCCCGTTTCGCTTATCCCGTAATATGCGTTAAAGCCAGAACCAACCTCTTCTCCGAGCAAACTGATGATCTCAGAAGGCTCAAAGACATAGTATTTACCTTCGACTCCTTCACTGTCGGCATCCTGCGCGGAGAAGAAGGCACCCGATGAACTGAGCATCTCATGCGTAAGATAGGCAGAAGTCTTCTCAGCAATATCCCTGTACAAGCTGTTACCTGTTATCGCAAAGGCACGGGTGTAAGCCATGATCAATAAGGCATTGTCGTAGAGCATCTTCTCAAAATGTGGCACCAGGTAGAAACGATCAGTCGAGTAGCGTGAGAACCCAAAGCCGATATGATCAAAAAGTCCCCCTCGATACATACCCTCCAGAGTAGACTCCACCATCGCAAGGACCTCGGTATCTCCACTGTTTTCGAAGTAGTCCATCAGAAAAAGCAGGTTATGTGCCGCTGGGAACTTGGGCGCAGGCCCAAAACCACCATAAGCCTCATCAAAAGTACGCTTGAAAAGGGAGACCGCAACGTCAATAAGTCCTTCATCGATCTCTGCACTTGTTGCCTGTTCCCGGCGTAATTGCTGAACGACTTCTTCAGAGACATGCAGGAGCTCTTTTCTGTCTTCTCTCCATTTTTCACTGATAAGGGTCAAGAGCTCAATAAAACCAACCATTCCATAGCGTGCTGTCCGGGGAAAATAGCTCCCCGCAAAAAACGGCTGTCGGTCAGAAGTCATGAAGATACTGGCTGGCCACCCGCCGCTTCCACGAAATGCCTGGCAGGCTGCCTGGTAGACGCTGTCGATATCAGGACGCTCCTCACGATCGACTTTAATCGACACAAACTGCTCATTCAAAATGCGAGCGACTTCTTCATCCTCAAAACTCTCATGAGCCATCACGTGACACCAATGACAGGTGCTGTAGCCAATGCTCAGGAAGACAGGTTTGTCCTCGCGTCTGGCCTTTTCAAAGGCTTCGTCGCTCCAGGGATACCAGTCAACCGGATTGTCCGCATGTTGTATAAGGTACGGGCTGGTCTGTGCTATGAGATGATTACTCATAAAAACCCCTTTGGGTTCTGTTGGCATTGTGCTTGCCGTTGCGGTACCACGATCATTGTCCAATGTAATGGTGCTACCGCGTCATACCGTTGGGACTATGTAAATTGGCGCGCCATGTGGGCTTCTCCAGGTAATTGTATTACGTCAAACCTGCCAGCACACCTGGCACGTTGATCCAACTCTGTTCTTGAGGCTTACACGGGTTGTCTGACGACCTCTTTGGCAGGCACATTACCAGTGGTACATCATAATTCAAAACTTCACAGTATGCTTATATTCTGAGCAAGCCGACTTGTATCATCAAAGTTTATTATAAATTGCATGTTTTAAAATCAAAGGGCTTACCATGTCCTGGTAATATAGTAGTTATGCTACATTTTTTTATATTAGCAATAGATTTTTCTAGCATTTTAAAATCATTTGCTTGGATAGCGATACTTGGCTTCGCCATATTTATAAATGTATCTCCGCAAATAAAAGAACCGTTTTTAAAAAGAATACCGATGGAGCCATCAGTATG
>JAVBUQ010000141.1:0-9258 GCA_031555185.1 Coriobacteriales bacterium | reverse complement strand
TGGCTCTCCTGACCCGCCAACTGGGCGCAGACGGAGGGGTTGTCATCTCCGCCTCACACAACCCACCGGAGTATAACGGCATCAAGTTCTTTGATGCAGAAGGATACAAACTCTCCTCAGAGGTGGAAGATGAACTTGAGGCCGGTTTGCGCAGGATAGGAGAAAGGGGAGAGAAAGACCAGTCTCCTCCTTTGCCAACAGGTACTGCCGTAGGAACCGCCGAGCCCATCGATGCTGCCCATGAGCGTTATATTCGTCATGCAGTGGGTATTTTGGAAAGAGAGAGACTCTCCCTCAAGGGGTACACCGTAGCCGTGGATTGCGGCAATGGCGCCGCACACTACACAACACCAGAAGCGTTGCGTCGTCTGGGCGCTGAGGTTGTGGTCATCAACGACGATGGAGACGGTGGCTTGATAAATGTGTCTTCCGGTTCCACCGACCTGGGACAGCTCATCAAGCTGGTAGAGAGCAGCGGAGCTGACGTGGGCATTGCCCATGATGGCGACGCCGACCGCGTTATAGCAGTGAGTGCTACTGGTGTCGAGATCGACGGTGATTATATCGAGGCTATCTGTGCGCTGGACCGTAAGGCTACGCGCGGCATACCGGGCAATACCATAGTAAGTACGGTCATGTGCAACATCGGATTCATCCAGGGTATGAAAGAAGCAGGCATACAGGTCATACAGACGCCAGTAGGCGATACCAATGTATTGAGCGCTATGCGAGAGGGTGGTTATGTTATCGGTGGCGAGCAGAGTGGCCACATGATCTTCATCGAGCACAATACAACAGGCGATGGTCTGGTAACGGCGCTCATGCTTCTTGCGGCCATGCAACGAAGTGGCAAGGACCTTGACACACTGACTGCTGAGTCAATGAAGAAGTATCCTCAGACCCTTATCAACGTGCCTGTTGGCAACAAGCACGACCTACACACTAATGCGGTCATCGCCGCGGCGATAGCTACAGAAGAGGCAGAGCTGCAAGGCAATGGCGGAGGGCGTGTGTTGATACGGGCCTCTGGCACGGAGCCTCTGGTGCGCGTTATGGTGGAGGCTTCAGGTCAGGACACCGCAGACCGCCTTGCCCGGAGCCTGGCAAAGACAGTTGAGGCCGAGCTGACATGAGTTATATACCTCGGCATTCTCGCCCTGGTGAGGAACCTTCCGAGAGCAGTCTGCCAAAAATCGAGCAACCCGAGCAGGTACAACCTGAGCAGGTACAACCTGAGAGGGGACTCTCAGAAAGCTCCTTGCCCTCCCTGCCTCAGACACTGTTGTCAAATATAATTCCTGAGCAAGCTCAGCAAAAGGATTCTCCTGAGAGTCTTGAGCCTTCAGACATTCTAGACAAATCAGAGGCAACAGAGGTTCTGGAAAAATCCAAGAAACCAAAAAAGAAAAAAAAGCAAAAAAAAGGAGAAGCTTCTCTCTCAGACGCCTTGGTCGAAGGCGCTCAATCAACACCGACGGATCTGATCAAGTCAGCTTCTGCCTCTTCTTCGAACGAGTCTCTTTCTGACGAGTTCTTGCTCGATGCCATCCTTGATGCGGACCTGGCAGTACGCGAGCATCCTGAACTTGCCAATCCTCTGATAATTACAGGCGAAACACCCGATTCGGAAGCAGATCCTTCGCTTGCAAAGATCCGCAGACGCCGCTGGCCTGTCACCATAGCCATAATACTCGCTGTTATTCTTATCGGCGGGGCAGTGACCTATTATGTTTTATCCACTCAAGCCTTAGAGCGCGAGACAAACCGCACAGCGGCATATGTACTTCTGGATGAGGCTATTGCCCTCATACAGGAGAGCGACCAGGTAGTCGTTTCTCTTGACAGTGCCACCACGACCGAGGTTACCGGAGCGAATCTTTCAGAGAGAGAAGTGCTCTTAGAGCGCGTGCCGACAACACGGGAGACCCTGGCAACAGCAGAGGAAAAGGCGCGAGAAGCAATAGAGCTGCTCACCTCCTCAGAAGACAAGGAATTTGCTCAACATGTCATTGATGCTTCGGTTAATCGTGAGGATATGCTTACGAGCGGCGAGAACATCATCTCAAAAGATATAGAAGCTATGAATTCTGTACTGCTCTTCGGACAGGCCTGGGAGCTTATTGTTAATGCCGACACGGAATTCAGGGCCACCGCAGAGCTCTCAAAGACCGGTAGCTACAGTGGGCTCCGTCAAGCTATCGACAGAAATAACGCTATCCTTACCTCTCTCCAACAGGCCTCCGACCTGTTGAATCAGGCACAGGAAGCCTTTGCGGATGCAGACTACAGTTCTGTTACTGACTATGTTGCACGCAAGATGGAGTCGGTGCAATTGGCCATTGCGGCCGACCAGGCTATTCTTGATGGGGATATCGATGCCGTTAACGCGAGAAATGCCGAGTTTGACCTGAAGGACGCTGAAGTAGTAGATGCCGCCAGTAAAATCCCCCCTGAACCACTTTCCCTGATTACCAACGCCTATGAAACAGCTACCGCTGAGGACCATGCATTATATGACTCCGCACGCGCAAATGCTGCCGAGGCAGATAGCTATATTCGTGAGTACGTGGGCGTGGAAACGCAAACAGGGGTACAATAGAGGCTGTAATCCCGCTCGCACTTTGCTCAAAACGGCCTGAGTGAGGGGCCGATAAGGAGGAACAAAATGCAGAGATTGGTCAAATATGCCGACGAGTTGGTCACCGGTGTTGGCCCAAGACCAGGAGGATCCAAAGGTGAACACGAGGCCGCGGAACTCATAGCAACAAACCTTGAGAACCTGGGACTTGATACGTGGATCCAGGAGTTTCCTACTGCGCGTAACATGGGTTGGATACGGATAATCTATTATCTGCTTGGTGTGATAGCTGCTGAGTTACTCTTTGTGATGCCTCAGATGACAGTCCTCGCCTTTATTCTCGCAGTGATAGCTGGAGCCCTTCTGGTTCTTGATCTCCTGGATAAGAATCCGATCCAAAAACTCTTCAGCAGAGGACTGAGCCAGAATGTTGTAGCTCGGTATATACCAGAAGGCGCAGATCCTCGCCGTAAAGTTGTGGTAGTAGCTCACTATGACTCGGGCCGTTCCATGTTACAGTGCGCGCCGCCGGTTGCGTCTTTTTACACGATTCTTCGCAAAGGCATCCGCATATGCATTGGTATTCTGGTTCTTGTTGCCCTGCTCTCATTGTTCCCTTTCCCAGACCTGGTGCTGTTGACGCTGTCGATCATTGGATTGATACTGGGCATCCTTCTGCTTATTGCCGCGCTTATTGAAGTCATTAACCTCTTTATGCCCTACAACCAGGGCGCCAATTGCAATGCATCCGGCGTTGCAGCAATGATGGGTGTTGCTGAGGCGCTTGTGGGAGCACGAGGTGATGGCGGCGTAGACACAGGCAGAGGCAGGCTGGGGGGTGGCGCACAGATGCGTGGTGGAGATGCCTCTCTCGGGTATGAGCGGGATGAGTATCCTGTGCAAGGATCTGCCCGTCCAACGCGTGAGCATCCTTCACGAAGTGGCGCTTTAGCCAGTATTGGTGGAGCTGCCGGTTCGATATTCTCCAAAGCCAAAGGTGTGTTTGGAAAAAAGGCATCTGACGACGATGGCCGGGAGAGCCGTTATGAAGGTTATGAAGATAACTACAATGGACAGGTCGAGACACCATCCGCTGCGAGGATCCGCAGCGGTGTTCCGGTAAGCAGGGGGGGCGCGCAAAGAGCAAGCACAGAGCGCGAAGACGGATACGGCGAACTTCGATCATCGCAAGAGGCGGTCTTTGACGCAAATACGGCCGATCTGGGACCTGAGAGCGCAGCCGCAGCCAGGGCAGCTGCTGAGCGTTTTGGTGGTGAAGGAAGTTCTTTGCCCCAGGAAAGAGCCCAAAGGCATGCTGCTGGCATGTCTCCCACAAGAACAGGTAGCTCACGCTCAAGGGTGGAGACAGGCGCCACAGAAAACCCTGCTATTCGCGTGAGAGCACCTCTTGCAGAACAGCAGGAGCGTGCTCTTCAAGCCGAAGCCGAAGCGGCCTCTCGCGCTGCTAGCGACAGGACGGCAGACGGTATGCCTGCATGGTTCGTCAACGCAAAAAAGGCGGCACATAAGGATGAAAGCAAAACCAAGGCTGCTCCTGTGGACACCAAAGTAGCACGCTCACGCTACGCGGATACTCCTCCTGAGAACAAACCAGGGACTGAGTCTGAGCAAAGAGCGGCGATGAGACCCAAAACAGAGCAGGCTGCTGTTCAGAAGTCGATGCAGTCTCAGAGCGGGGAAACAAAACTCAGCTCTGCTCCCGATACTACCAAAGCGACAAGCGAGGCGGCAGTAGCTGCGGGCGTCGCGGCAGGAGTGGCAGCTGGTGTTGCGGCTGGAGTGGCTGCCGGTACGGCGATCTCTTCTGTTTATGAAGGAAACCAGCGTGACGACAAGACAGGTACTCCGGGCACTCTTACTTCACGCGAGGTTGCGAGAGATGCCACCGCGCCCTATGCTGAGAGGGAATTTGTATCAGAGAGTGCGCCAATCGAACCAGAACGCGAGCAGAAGTCGGTACCTATGACCGAACCTCCCACAACACTGAATGCAGACTTTTCGGGAATTGACCGTCTGACCTCCGATCCTGCCCCACTACCGAGCTCTCGGCTGCCAAAAAGCGCCTCATCATTGGAGCGTGCTGCTGCAGCGCCAACTCCTGACATTCCCTCTCATGAGCGTCTGCGCAATCTTCCTACGATGTCACTGGACAATTCTGGCTCCATCCCCACGCAGCAAGCTGCCTTTGATCAACAGACTCTTTTTAATGAGATGGATGAGCAGGCCCAAGGTGCCAAGAAAGTCTCCAACACGGGATCCTTTGCTCCTCTTGGAGCTACCGGCATAATGAAGCCTGTTGGCGAGGAGCTCCTGCAATACCACGAGGACGATCAGGACATCTATATTGACGATGCCGATGAGTCAGGAACGTGGACAGGGCGAAGCAACACAGGAAGAGGCGAAAGCGCGCCTCAGATGATGGAGATACCAAAGAGTCGAACGAAGTCATTCTTTGGAGGCCTGGGCGATAGGCTTTCCGGCAGCCGCAAGACCGAGAACCTTGACTCCTCTCCGTCAAGCTGGCTTGGTGTGGACGAAGACTACAATGCCCGTACCGAAGGCTCTCAAATCGGCGGCTGGGAAAACTTCTCGGAAGAGGATGATGACGAATGGAAGGGTGGTGCCTACGGCGGCGATTCCTATGAAGAGGATGCGCAGGCACTTACTCACTTCAGCTCTCTGCTGATAGATAAAGAAGTCTGGATAGTGGCAGTTGGCGCGCATGACAGCAAAAACGCAGGCATCAAAAATCTGCTGTCGGAGTATGAACGTGACCTTAAGAGTGCTCTCATTATCAATCTGGACGGTGTGGGCGCTGGAGATCTCTGTTATACGATGGCTGAAGGAAGTTTTCGCCCGCGGGGGACCGATCATCGGTTACAAGGTCTCATCCGAGCCGCCGCTGATGCCCTGGGTGTTAACATGGAGCCTACCGGGTTTACCGCCTATAATACCGAGGCAGCGTCCGCGATGGCCCTGGGATCCCGCGCTATATCGATAGTGGGTCTTGATGGCAAGCTGCCAGCAGGATGGCGTTGGAGTGATGACCGCTTGGATATCCTTGATGAGGAGAACCTGGAGGCTACCGCTGGCGTGGTCATTGAAGTAATAAAATCTGTTTAGCCTGTGTAGTGGTATTATTAAGCGAGCCAAATAAAGCACATAAGTGCGTAACAACAAAGTGGAGGTTTTTATGTCAGAGGCGTATTGTGTAAAGTGCAAGACTAAGAAGGAGATGCAGGACGTTACAGAGGTGACTTCAAAGAATGGTCGCCCCATGCTCAAAGGAACCTGTCCTTCCTGTGGGGGAAAACTGAACCTCTTTATCAAGAAAGCATAGTGCACGAGAAGTATAAAAGAAACAAAACGTTCCAAAAAAGAACAACTTCAGCGCCGTCCGAATGTGGGTGGCGCTGTGTCTTTAAGGGCTGATGAGGGTCGGTGCCGCCAAGAATGAGCGGATGAGGCAAAACGCGCTGTCACCTTCTGCCATGCTGTTTCATCGCTGAGGGAAACACTGGGACGTAACTATGGGGCTGTGTGTTATAAAATAGGAACAAGGCGTCTGGCCCTGTACTGTCTCCCTTATTGCTGAAGGAAGGTTATCTTGAATATCATCGTAGTGGGCTGCGGCAGAGTTGGTTCTCAGCTGGCAATGCTCTTCTCCCAAGGAGACAATAATGTGGTGGTAGTAGACATGAAAGCCACCACGTTTGATAACCTCGACCCGAGCTTTGAAGGAAGCACCCTTGTAGGCGTTGGTTACGACGAAGACGTTTTAATAGAGGCAGGTGTCGGGGATGCGGATGTTCTTTGTGCTGTCACTGACAAGGACAACTCAAATCTGATGATTGCTGAGGTAGGGCGCAAGCTTTTTGAAGTCCCTTATGTGCTCACGCGTCTTTATAACCCCGACAGAACCAATGCCTATTTACAACTGGGACTTGATTTTGTCTGTGGTACGACTCTCGTTGCCGAGGAGATATACAGTAAGGTCATGGCGGCACGCGGAAAATTTGTTGAGGCAATTGGCGAATATAACATCATGCGTTTTGCCCTTGATCTCTCTTGTCAGGAAGAAGACAGCATCAGTGTAGGTGAGTTGGAGCGCGATCATGAGATCAGAATCGTGGCATTTGAACGTAAGACCGACGCGTTGAGCTCCATCCCTACGCGTGAGAGTATCCTCTATGAAGGTGATACGATCATTGCTTGTGTGCGTGACGACCTGCTTGAAGAGTTCTCAACGTATATGTCATAGGATGAGGGATGACCTGCCGGAAGATCTCAGGACGTATATGCTGCAAAGAGTGGCAGGAAGTGAGCTGGGAATAGTTTTTGGAGAACAGGAATGATCTGGTAATGAACAGAAAACACGTGATAGCAGCAAAATGCCCAGTGGTGAGGCAAGTAGAAGTATGCTGTGAACAGCTACAGGAGAAGTCATGCGAATAGTAATTAACGGTGGTGGAAAGATCGGCGAAGAGCTGGCTAATACCATGCATGCAAAAGGCCACCAGGTTTCTGTCATCGAAGTAGACAAAAAGAAGATTGAGCGATTGAGCAGGCATATTCCCCAACAGGTGCTGCTCATCCATGGTGATGGCTGCGACTCCGATTTTCAGCGTGATGCCGGTATTGAGAATGCGGACATCTTTGTAACAACCACCGGTGCTGATGACGTCAATCTGGTTTCCTGTGAGATTGCCGCACTGGTCTTTAATGTACCGCGCTCCATCGCTCGTGTGTCTAACCCAAAGAATAATCGTATATTCAGGACCATAGGTGTTGAAGTAGTCTCATCTACTACGATCATCTCCCGTCTCATTGAAATGGAAGTGACCGAAGGCGCTGTGCACGCATTGCTTTCCATGACACAGGGCGATCTTATCATTATGGAGATATCACTGGCGGCAAAGGTCACGAATAAGGCGTTGGAAGGAAAACGTGTGGCTGACATAGCCGGGCTCCTGCCGAGCGACAGCCTGCTGGTGGCGGTAGGCGATGGCAACGATCAGCATATAGTTAATGGCAGTACCGTTTTACATCCGGGCGACTCGCTTATTGTGGTAAGCAGACAGGGGAGCGAGGATGAAGTACGTGAGGTGCTCAGCAAGCTCTGGTAGTAAAGGAGTGCAGCAGCTCGTCTGATGGCATGATAGCTCGCTTCTCTCCCCTTTGCGGCACTATCTTCACTTATTACGCTGCAGTTCTTCTGCCGCGCCCGAGTGTCCGTCGCACCGCTATCCAAGCCATCCGGCATTAAATCCTCACAGACATGAAGGCTGCCTCCACAAAGGAGAGCAGCCTTCAAAAGGGAGAAGAAGGGTAAGTAGCCAGGAGAAGTAAAGGACTTCTTACCGGGTTAGGTAAATCTTACAGAGAGGCGATAATCTTTCCTGCCATACGTCCATGGGTCATGGCCATACCCATGGAGTTCCCGGCACTCGGTGTAGAGTATCCGACGCCGTAACGCTGGCCGAGGCAGTTGCCAGCCGCGTAAAGGCCTTTGATCGTGCCGGAACGATCGGCCTTCATAACATTGAGATTCTCATCGGTAAGCATGCCGGCCAGGGTAACGAGCCCAGCATTTCCGGCACCAGAGTTCATTGAGTAGGAACCATAGAACGGAGGAGTGCTGATAGGCAAAAGCTGGTTAGCATCCTTGCCAAAGTCGGTATCATTAGCTACAGCGCAGAGCTCGTTATAACGTTTAATAGAGGCAAGCGCATTCTGCAGAGCATCGCCCTCGTACCCCAGATAGTCCAGGAGCTCTTCGATTGTATCAGCACACCATACGTTGGGGCCAGTAGAAAAGGGGCCGCCGCCAGAGAAAGTGATGTTGATGATAGCGACCTGTGGTACTTCACCGCCGTCAGGGCCGGGCTGCAACTCTGCCATTGCGGCCTGCATCGCCTCCATTGCCGGAGGATAGCCCCAGTTAGGCGCACCATGATCAAGACCGGCACGTTGGACCTGCTCCATGTAGTTTGCATCGGTAATAGTAGTGATGAGGCCGAGTGGCTGGCGAAGGACAGCATTGCCTGCGACCTGAGCCATGGCTTCATTTACAAACCGGTCTCCATTAGCATTCAAAAGCAGGAAGGCAGTCGTGCCCCATGGTCCGGGTGCGCCACCCATGGTATTCATGGACGGACGAGGATGCGGTTCGATGGCGCCACCGGCCCAGCAACCAAGCCTTTGGCCCATGCCGTCACGTCCGGCGCCGGTCATCTCAGAGCGATCTGCGCCTACCCTTACACTCCATTCATTAACATCGTCGAGCAGGTTGTAAACCATGTCGGGGTTTGAGGCAAAGTCCCCACAGGCAAGCAGCACGCCTTTTGAAGCATTGAGTCGGATGTAACCGCCGTCAGCGTTTTGTGCATAGGCTCCGGTTACTGTATCGTTCTCGACGATAAGGCCGGCAGCAGTGTGTTCCCAGTACCAGGTTGCGCCGAGCTTTTGGGCTTCGAGCATGATATAAGTCTCGATCTCGGTAAGACGCGACAGACCTTCGCGGCCATTGACCGGAGTTGGATTGGTAGTGCCAATAGTTTGTAGCGTAGTAGCCCAGGCTTTATACCCTGCCACTTCATAGGGATAGTAACTGGCATTGTCCTTTCCATAGGCAATTTGGATGATGCACTGCTGGCCTG
>JAVBUQ010000113.1:0-5225 GCA_031555185.1 Coriobacteriales bacterium | reverse complement strand
AAGGCACGACGTTAAGGTGATACTTTCAGAGCAGTCTCATGGTATCTGAGCTGCTTGTACGATCATTTCTACGCACCGATCGATCCCAAACTCGCCACTGTCAAGGCAGAGGTGGTAATTGTCCACTGCTCCCCACGTACGATCAGTGATGTATCTGTAGTGCCTGCCACGTTTCTTATCACGATATCTGACGTGCGTTTCTGCTTCTTGGGGAGCCACCCGATGCTCAGAGATGACACGCTTTATACGCTCTTCGAGTTTTGCATGGATAAATACGTGCAAACAGTCGTCACGGTCTCGCAGTAGATAATCCGAGCATCGTCCTACAATGACGCAGGGATCCCGTTCCGCCAGCTCGTGGATAAGCTGAGCTTCAGTGGCATAGATCTCATCAGAGACGCTCAGCGTTGGCAGGGAAAAGCCGACCTTACTGTTGGTATTATAGCCACTTGACAGGCTGGCGAGGATAGAGAGAGGGATACTGGATTCAAGATCCCGCTCCACCACGGTCTCCTCGGTCATCCCGCTCCGTTCAGCTACAATCTTGAGGAGCTTTTTATCATAGAGCGGCACACCCAGGCGCTCTGCTACCAGGATTCCGATAGAATGCCCTCCGCTGCCACATTGACGTCCCAGGGTAATGATACGTTTAAAGCTCATCTTTACCTCCCTGAAAGAGCTTATTCCAATAGGCCCGCACCATGATGAGCGACATTGCGCATGCTGCGACATCCGAGAGAGGGCTCGACCACAAAACACCTACTACACCAAAGAAATAGCCGAGAATCAGGGCAGAAGGTATCAGGAAAACAGCCTGCCTGGAAAGAGAGAGGATCGCCGCTTGTACCGGTTTTCCGATAGCCTGAAAAAAAACACCGGTGACCATACCCGGGCCGATGGCGACGCAGGCAAGCATGCAGATACGGAAGCACAGGACAGAGAACTCTCTGTATAGTTCTGATTCTCTGTCAAACAGATAGGCAATCTGTTCGGGCCATACCTGAAAAATGATAAAAGCAAGGACAAGGATAATGATCGACCATACAAGGGCAAGCTTATAGGTCTTCTTTACACGTTTGTACTGTCCGCTGCCATAGTTGTAACCGAATATCGGCTGTATGCCAATGGCGAGGCCCATCACAATGCCCAGCAACAGATTGCTGACCTTCATGGCAACACCATAGGCGGCCAGAGGGATATCCGAGCCAAACCTCGATGAAGCCCCATATTCCACTATGGCGTTGTTGAGGAAGTAGATCACCAGCACCGTGACAATCTGTGTCACAAAGCTTGCAATGCCAAGCGCAAGAATCCGGCCACAGGTGCGAAGGCGAAGCAGAAAGCAGCTCTTGTCAAGTTTGATGGTCTTGAACCTGAACAGACAGGCAACAAAGAAGAGGGCATTAAGCGCCTGGCCGATTGTGGTAGCCAGTGCTGAGCCCATCACACCCCACTCACAGACAAAAATAAAGAGAGGATTAAGAGCGATATTGACTACAAAACCTATAAGGAGCCCGACCATTGTGATATTGGGTCTGCCATCTGCCCTGATGACCCCCGCAAATCCACAGCAGATAGCACCCACAGGAAATCCAAGGACAATGACAAACCCAAACTCAAGCGCATAGGGTAAGACCGCATCGGTAGCTCCAAAGAGTATGCAGAGTGGCTCAAGAAAGATCACTCCGATGATGGATAAGGCAACACTTGAGACGAGGATCATAACGATGGCGTTGCCCACACCACGGGCGGCAGTATCTCGCTCGCCCTTACCAAGGCTCAAACTCATAAAGGCGGCTGCCCCGTCTCCAATCATGAGCCCTACTGCCATAAGCGCAATTGAAAGGGGAAGGATGATATTGGTGGCTGCATTACCCAGATAACCCACACCTTGACCGATGAACACCTGGTCAACCATGTTGTAGAGAGAGTTGACCACCATGGCGACGATACTTGGCACGGCAAAACGTACCATGAGTGTGCCGATCTTATCCGTACCAAGCGGATTCATTTTTGTAATTGTTTCAGACATTTCTCTCTCATCGCTGTATTCCTGATCTCTGTGGTAATGGTTTCTTCATATCAGGCGAAACAACAGATTACCCGAAGCAACACCGCTTTTTGTTGGCCGTCGCACAATCCCGGAGTTGTCCCACTCAGTTGCCTCACTCAGTTGCCTCACTCAGCTTTCATCTAAGGCTAGAAAATGGATATTCAGGTCGGTTTGGGTGTCTATGCCCGCAACAGAGCCACTGCTGGTATATTGCCAGATAGCAAAGTCATGCTCAAGCGTGGGGTGGCTGACATCATACTCAGCAAGCCACAGGGGGTAGCGGTTAAGGATCCATGCATCAAGCTTCAAAAGGTCGGCGCGATTACCGTAGATCATCGTTTCGTATCCTGCCTCTTCAATAGTTTCGCAGAAGACTTCGGCGCAACGGGAGACCTGTTCTCCGGTAAGGTTATTGGCTCTTCCCTCCAGACCAGACACGGGTTCGTGATCAAAAGCAACCGGATAATCAAGATCCCAACCCTCCAGGTGGGCGAGGACAAACTGTGCCTCCTCAAGCGCCTCTTCCTCGTTTAGAGCCTGAGAGAAGAAATAGACGCCGGTGGCTATGCCCGCTTGCTGAGCTCCCGTCATATTTGTCTCATAGTATTCGTCCAGATAGAGTGCACCTTCTGTTGCGCCGCGATTGCCTATTCGGATGATTGCAAACATAACACCGTCATCGGCCACTGCCTGCCATTCAATGTATTTTTGGTGCTCAGAAACATCGATACCAAAAAGAGATTGCTGTTCGCCATTCTCATAGTACTGAGGGCGACCATTTTCTAGAATAAGATTCTCCCAGGAATAGGGGCTCTCATAGGGTGGCGCCTGATCCTTGGTAGGCTCCTGGCTGGCGCATGCACAAAGGAACCAAGCCATAGTTATGATGCAAAAGGCAAGGAAGAGTGAGTTTCGGGCAGTTTTATGGTCACGGCAAAAAGTCTTCATAATGTAAAGCTTCATACTACTATGAATCTTCGTTCATATTGAGTAGAAAGATGTGGGTAAATACTCAGATCCTGTGAACAGCATGTCTTTGAACAGCATGGGCGAGCGCACCTGCTGATCCAGAAGAACCAGGTATCATAACCCTCAAAGCGACTCCTCATCCTGGGTCTTATGCGAAGTATCTTTCGAAAGGCCTTCCTCGTACATCTCCTCATGCATACTGCGCACATCCTCGAGCGTTTCTCTCAGGGTGACCGGCGCTTTTGTTTGCGCTTCACGCTCGGCTGTGTCGGTAGCCTTAATGGCAGCATCCTCCTCGGGAGAAATGGTTTTGATACGAAAAATAAAGTAGTAGAACATAAAGATGATAAGACCAAGAATAAAGACCCTCACAAAAATTACGTCAACAAGGAAAAACGAGATCAGCAGCATGGTCGTCGCAAGCGCACAGATGCCGATTTTGACTTTAAGGGTCATACTGCGGTGCTTAAGAAAGCTGCTCGCGTAGTTCTGATAGAGTTTCGTAGAGGTAAACCAGGTATTGAAACGAGTAGAACCTTTGGCAAAGAAAAATGCCGCCAGTAATAAAAAGGGTGTCGTAGGAAGAACGGGAAGAAACGCCCCAGTGGCGCCCAGTCCAAAGAATATGAAGCCTAATATAACGCAGATGATCTTGATAGGATTCATAGGTTGATGTCTTTCTCCTTTGTTCTCAATGCGGCCTTCATAATGCCACGTGGTTACAGTCCTAAGGGGTATGTTCTGTGCAGCTCATGTGCAGCACATGAGTGTAGCAGGAATTAGTTTATGTGAGTAGTAGCCTAAGTTTGTTGAATAAACGATATCAAGCCTCTTCGTTTTCAGCGATGGTAATCGTCATGTCGATAGTGTCCACCCTATGGGCATCCATGTTCTCTATGATAAAGGTCACGGTGGTACCTTCATGTTCGATAAGAGCCTCATCACCGGCAGCGGGGATCATACCAAAGAGACTGAACATCAAACCGGCAGTTGTTTCAGAATCGGCAGTTTGCTCCGGCATGAATCCTATGATCTCGGCGAGGTCATCAAGCGGAAGTGAGCCGCCAATTACATAGTGATTATCGGTAATCTGTATGACCTTGTCGGTGTCGTCGTGATAATACTCATCCTCAACACTGCCGATAATCTGAGTCATGATGTCGCTCATGGTAACAATGCCTGCTGTGCCGCCGTGTTCATCTACCACTATGGCGATCTTTGTCTTGTGATCCTGTAGCATCCTGAGCACACTCGCCACCATCATACTTTCCGGCACCGCGTGAATAGAGCGTATCCGTAGATCCTTCATAGGACAGTCAACGGGCACATTGTACAGGTCCTTGATGTGCACAAAACCCAGAATATTGTCCGCGTTGTCCCGAAAGACCGGATACCGGGTGAACTTATACTGCTGCATGATATTGAGATTCTCTTCAAAGGACGCGTCAATATCCACGCAGACAAGATCAGTACGTGGTGTCATGATCGCTTCCGCGTCTTTATCGCCCAGGTCAAAGATATTGTCGAGGTAGATATCCTGCTCGGGAGTAAGCTCACCACTTCGGGTGCTCTCGTCAATAAGCAATTGAATTTCCTCGCCGCTATAAGCCTCATGTTCTCTATTGACATCATGACCAAGTATTTTCATGACACCATTAGTGATCGCGTTAAACAGCCACATAATGGGATAGGTTATGCGGTAAAACCAGACCAGGGGAGCCGCGGTAAAGAGAGCATACTTTTCGGTACTGAAAATAGCTAACGATTTGGGGATAAGTTCGCCTACTACGATATGGAGGGCGGTAATGATGATGAAGCCTATTGCTACGGCAATTGCGGAGATGACAGCATCAGGAAGCCCAAACACAGCTAAAAGCGGTTGAATGAGATGAGAGACCGCAGGTTCGCCAAGCCAGCCGAGCGCCAGCGATGCCAGGGTAATACCCAGCTGACAAGCAGAGAGATAGGCATTGACATTGTTGGCCACCAGGAGTGTGTATTTGGCACCATGTTTTCCGGAGGATTGCAGCACCTCAACTTGAGATTTTCTGATTCGCACCAGTGAGAACTCGGCAGCCACAAAAAAGGCGTTCATGAGCAGGAAGAAAAGGACTAGAAACAGGCTCAGTGCGATAGGCATTTAAGCGGGTCTCCTCTTTATGGGTAATCGATGTTTTCGTTTTTTCTTCATAGTCAAAGTATT
>JAVBUQ010000160.1:0-5201 GCA_031555185.1 Coriobacteriales bacterium | reverse complement strand
CGAGCCATGCAAGCATCCGGGCACGAGGCCACACGGGTATATCTCGCTCATGGGCAGCAATGATCTCTGGATTGGTGGAGGGAATAGCAGTAGATGCCACAACCAGCTCAATTGTTGGGTCAGCCACATTTGCCGCCTTGTGCTCAAAGACCAACTCCACTCCTTCATTGAGTAAAGTCTGCACATAACTGCTTTCTTTGAGGTCGGAGCCAGACACCTTAAGCCCACTCTTATGGGCTACATAGGCAAGGCCGGCCATGCCAGAGCCTGCCACGCCTACAAAGTGGACGCGGTGATAGTTTTTGCTCAGTTGATCCTTACTCAACATACTCCTAGCGATGAGTAGATATGGTGGTGTAATGGTGGGTGATTTCCGCATGGAATGCTACCACAAAACACCCTTGTGTTGTCCTACGGCAACAAAACACTACCTGCTCAGACAAACCTCTCGTCCCTCTCGTCTCCGCCCAGATCATCCTCTGAGGTGTTTTTGGTTTTACGAGTCTCGGCGGGGTGCGGCAAAACACAAAGAGTGCTACGTCCCCTGCGTCTGCGGCCTGCTTCGTGTGACGCATAACGTATTGGACGCGGCTGATATGAAGAGGTCGGTCTGCGCCCCTGTGTGATAATCAAAACTGTTGACGTCACAAAAGAAGCTGCTCAGCTGGCTCATATCAAGATCAAGAATCGAACCCACCTGTCCGTAGTTTTCCACTAAGCGGGCCGCAAGCATGGTGGCAAAAGCATGAAGGTTCTGTGGCGTACCATGCACCCGTACCCCCACAGGTATCTGTGCATAGGGGTTGACTTGTACAACAAAGACCATTGATACATACGGTCCCCCCTGTTCTCTGGCAGAACCGAGAGAGAGTGAGCGAAGGTCGCTGTAGTAGTAAAAACCCAACGTTGCGTGGCCGGGTCGCTCAGCAATACCGCCAAAGAGCAGGCTTGTGTCAGGCGAATAGAAAAAGACACGGCTCTTTGAGAAACCTATCTCCCAGCGCATCCCTTTGACCGTGTAGGGGTTTTGCTGATAAGACTTGCCTGCATTTACGTAGGCAACCACAGCAAGGCTGCCATAAGGCATGACCTCAAAGGTCTCCCCCTGGTGCGGAATAAGACGCCCTGCGGCATCAGTAATAAAGTTATCTGCTGAATGAGCATGTTTGCTGTGCTCTATACCGCCCCTTAAGGTGTCAATGACTATTCCCACACAATACTCCCTTTACTTTTTTTCTTTTTGCCTGTTGCTCCCGGGGTTTTCCCAGGACAATCCTCATCCAGTGCGTGGACTGTTTCCAGGCAAACGTAACACAGGCAAAAATACCCGTTTTTCTTCTCTTTAGCTCTACCTGAGGTCACCTCTTTGACAGGTAGAGCTCTATCTTTTCTACCAGCACCTCAAGATCTACCGGCTTGCCAATATGATCCACCATACCTGCTTGCTTACATGCCTCAACATCTTCGGCAAAAGCATTTGCCGTCATGGCGATGATGGGGACACTTTTTGCAGCCTCAGTGCCAAGCGCCCTGATCCGCCGTGTGGCTTCCAGCCCATCCATGACAGGCATTTGAACATCCATGACGATAATGTCGTAGGTATCCTGCAGTTCCTCAAAGATCCGCACCGTCTCCTCGCCGTTTTCGGCACAGTCTATCTGCACACCGGTATCCTCAAGAAGTGAAATAACGATCTCTCGATTGATCTCTATGTCGTCTGCAAGAAGCATACGCACGTCCTTGAACATTCCCTTTGTAAGAGAGGTGCGAAGTTTGGTCTGCTCTACAGGTGCTTCCTGGCTTTTTTCTACCAGGATCGTAAAGAAAAAGGTGCTTCCTTTGCCGGGAGTGCTGGTGACTCCAATGCTACCCTCCATCAACTCTACGATGCTTTTGCTGATAGCGAGCCCCAGGCCGGTGCCCCCATATTTTCTTGAGATACCTGCTTCTGCCTGCTCAAATTGTCCAAAGAGTTTGGACATCTGCTCGTCTGTCATGCCTATTCCGTTATCGGTAACGCTGACAGAGAGCTTAAACCGACCATCGTCTGTTTGGCCCTGTGTATCCACCGCAACACTGACGGTTCCTTTTTCTGGTGAGAACTTGATCGCGTTTGAAAGCAGATTGGTAACCACCTGGGAGATGCGCATCTCATCAGCCACAATTTCGCCGGGCACCTTATTGCTGATATCAATCAGAAGATGCTGCGACTTCTCTTCAGCCCTCACACTGATGACACTGCAGACATTCTCTATCATCCTTTTGATGCTGAAGGTGCTCGGGGCCAGTTCAAGCTTATTGGCCTCAATCTTTGACATATCGAGTATATCGTTGATAATGCCTAAGAGCTGTTGCGAGGCGCCCTTGATCTTCTCAAGGCAGTACCGCATTTTATCTACATCGGTGGCAGTTTCACCTATCTTTGTCATACCGATGATGGCATTCATTGGCGTCCTGATCTCATGACTCATACGAGACAGAAAATCACTTTTTGCACGACTTGCCTCTTCTGCGAGGATGAGGGCTTCTTCCAGCTCTTTTTCTTTCTCCAGTTTCTCAGAGAGATCCTGGATAATGGTGGCCACTCCCATGAGATTGCTGGCATCATCAAAGACAGGAAAGATAGTCTGCTCAATGGGAATCTGTTTTCCGTAACGGTTTTCAAGGGTACCTCTACCTACCCATTCACCCTCCTCCATGGCGGTGGGGATACCTTCTACGAGCACACGATTACTATATTCTGTCGGGTGCACATTCTCTATGGGCAGGCTGTCATCCTCCTGCGGATCATAACCCATCATCCGATAGGCGCCAGGGCTGTTGTATACGACCTTTCCCTCCATGTTGGCAACGCTGATGTAATTTCTCGAACCCTCCATAATCGCGATCTGGTAGCGATTCATGAGCTCCATCTGCTGAATCTCTGTGATGTCATCCATGATCGTTGCAATCCCAATGGCCTCTCCTGACGCATCTCTTATGGGGAAGATGATCTGCCGGACCGGAACGGTCGTTTTATCCTTGCGAAGCAACGTGTTGTCGCCTCTCCAGGAGCCTTCCGTCCAGGCGCAGGCAAAGTACTCGCCTACAACAGTTTTGCCAAGGTGAGCCTCATGAAAGTCCTGCGCTTTGAGCTTGAGGATTTCTTCCTGTGAATAACCAAGGGTCTCACAAAGGATATCGTTGGCAAAGATAATCGTTCCGTCGAGGCTCGCGGCACTCATCATACTCTTGGCTGAGCTGATAAAGCTGCTTTGGATATCAATCAGATACTGCATCTCCTGACGTAGTTTTTCTTTTCTTTCGTTCTCCTGACGCATAAGCTCGCGAGTGGTGACATCATTAACAAGGCAGAGCCTCACAGCAGTGTCATCGGGCAAGGTCACGATACTTTCATGCGTATCGATGTATTTGTCTATCTTCTTGAGATACCGGGCTCTTGCCGAAGAATCGCTTTGTTCGAGATCTTCAGGAGCAATACAGCCTTCACATATGGTGTCGGTGCCGTTGAGAACTTCATGGCACTTATGCCCGATGATATCACCAAAAAACTCTTTACCTTTTTTATTGGTGTAGATGACCTCAAAGCTGTCAAGGTCGGTAACATGCACAGGTATTCCCATATTGTCATAAGCTCGTTCTAGAAACATCGACGCGCCCTTTTTCCTTATCATTGAACGCTCTCTTAAAAAATAGTGCAGCTGGTTCTGAGTGCAGGTAATCTCCCAAAGAAATCACTTGAGCATTGGGGAGATACCGTCTTGTAACCCAGTATAATTACCTTGCTTCAGATAGCAAGCAAGTAGTCTCTTTTCGCCTGCTTTTCTGTCGGTCTGTTACAGCGCCGCCATCCCCCTTTTCAAGACCAGAACATGCGTTCTACATCGGGTTTATCCCAAAATCTGTGCGAAAGATGAGCACTTTACGTGTATACTGTCTACATGCGCGCACACGATGACTTAAACAAAACACGCGCCATAAGGGAGACTCCATTTTTTGGCGATGTCTGTCTGCTAGGCTTAGGGGTTACTGGCCGAGCAGTAGTTGACTATTTTCTGAGTAATCCCACATGCCTCAATTCGCTCACTCTCTACACGGGCGAGATACAGCAGGATCATCACATCTACCTTCGGTCGTTGCCCGAATCCGTCGTTGTTCACGAGGGTGGGGACCGTGTCTCCGGCACCTTTGATATAGCCGTTGTGAGCCCGGGCATTCCTCCTCACAGCCCCTTTTATCTCAGCGCACAGAGCGCTGCGAAAGAGGTTATCAGCGAGCCTGAACTGGCATGGCGTATTGCGCCCGATAATTGGGTAGCCGTAACCGGTACCAATGGAAAAACAACTGTGACCGAACTCATTGCTGCCTTACTGGAATCTGCCGGAAAAACCGCCTGGGCGGCAGGAAATATCGGTACTCCCTGTATTGAGATTGTTGGCTCACGCGAGCCGGAGGATTGGCTGGTTGCCGAACTCTCTTCCTATCAGCTTCACTCCATGCATCAGTTTGCCCCCGATGTTGCTGTTTTTTTGAATATCACACCCGATCACCTGAGTTGGCACGGCAGCCATGAAGGATACCGTGCAGATAAGCAGCGTATCCTGGCTCACCTCGCTCCTGATGCACCGGCTATCTTTGATATATACCTTCCCGAGACCCGGACTATTGCCGAGCAGTTGATACAAGAAGGCCAACGAGTGATCTGTGTGGGAAGCGCACAAGGGCTTACGCCTGACACGTCTGGACGATGCCCGGAAGTTGCCTACCTCGATGAAACCACATATACGCTCAATCTTGAGCTAAAACACGGCACCTACAAGCTGCTTAAGGCTAATCAACTGGGCATTAAGGGGCCTCACAATCTTTCCAATGCCCTTGCCGCTGCCTCTGCTGCCGCTGTGCTCGGAGCCACTGTTGAAGACATCAATGCTGGTTTAGCAAGTTTTGTTCCCCTCCCCAATCGTTTTGAGCCCTGCGGGGAGGTTGCGGGTGTCTCCTTTATTAACGACTCCAAAGCAACCAATATCGATGCTGCCTCCAAGGCTCTCTCAGCTTTTGACGAAGATGGGCAGGCAGGTACGGTCGTAGCGATGTTTGGCGGGCTGGATAAGGGCACGGATCTTACCGGACTCGCAGCAGCCTGCGAAGTACCCTGTAGATATGCCGTTTGCTTTGGCGAGGCCGGGGAACGCTTCTTTGCT
>JAVBUQ010000080.1:0-4332 GCA_031555185.1 Coriobacteriales bacterium | reverse complement strand
CGCAAAGGGCCCGTAACCTCACAGGGTGCTCATCAGATAAACAACCACAGACTTATGGCCATGACCGCCATGCCTGCCACCAGACCGTAAATAGACAGATGGTGTTCTCCGTATGCCCTGGCAGAGGGGAGCAACTCGTCCAGAGAGATAAACACCATGATCCCGGCTACCGCGGCAAACACAATGCCAAAGACCGCCTCGTTCATAAAAGGCAGCAAAATAGCATAGCCAACCAATGCTCCCAGAGGTTCGGCAAGTCCTGATGCAAAGGAGTAGAGTACCGCTTTCTTTTTACTGCCGGTTGCATAGTAAATAGGCACAGAGACGGAGAGGCCTTCGGGGATATTATGGATCGCAATCGCCACTACAATCGGTATGGCAATAGAGGGTTCCTGCAAGGCAGAGACAAAGGTCGCCAATCCCTCAGGAAAGTTGTGTATGGCTATGGCCAGGGCAGTAACAAGTCCTGTTCTCATAAGTTTTTTTGAGGAGTGTTCTTGACGGCCATGTGCGCCGGTGTGCTTCTCTGCGCCTGCCGTAACAGGTGTCTCTTCCGGTAAAGGGCAGGTAGAGGGCAGGATCTCGATAGCACCACTTTCTTCAGGCACATACTCCGCCATATCCTTGACCTCATGAGGATTTGCCTCACCGGGGATGAGCTTATCAATGAGTGCGATAAAGAGCATGCCTCCAAAAAAGGCAAGTATGGTAACAAGCGTTCCCATCTTGTCCCCATAGGGCGCTATAAGCGATGCCACCGAAAGAGGGAAGATCTCGACAAAAGAGACATAGATCATCACGCCCGCAGAAAACCCAAGGCTTACGGACAGGAATTTCTTATTGGTGGTCTTGGAAAAGAGCGCTATGAGACCACCGATGCCTGTTGAGAGACCGGCAATGAGTGTAAGCAAGAAAGCAAGGGCTATGTTGTCCACGCAGACACTTTCCTCTTTTTTGGAAAACTCAGTGACTATCTTATACCAACTGGCTCATGCCATGCCCGCACTGGTCTGCCCTGCCTTTATAATTGGTGAATATATACGAAAGGGAGGCACAAAGGTCTGCCCTTCTGTTCCAGGGAGCGCTAATGTTACAAGAGATTGAGCCCTACGTTTTTGACAACCAGTACCGCTCGCAGGCTCCCACTGCCACAAGCTCTGCCCTGTGTTATCAGGAAAGAAAAGTGCTCACAAAGAAAAATGAGGATGGATCTTTTAGCCTGCCTACCTTTAAAGAGCTGAGAGCAGAGTACGCCGCCATCTGTGACAACTTTACCTTTTTGTTCTCTATCGATGAAGAGGGCTTTTTCTTGCTCGAAGGGGTCGAGTCACTGGAAGATTATACGTGGATGCCTCTCCCTGCTTTGCTGGGTGCACAGCCTCAACATTTGATGTTTGCGATCCTCACTGGCTATCATCTGTATGAATGGTACAGAAGCAGAAGGTATTGTGGTTGGTGTGGCACTGAACTCAACAAAGATAAGCACGAGCGCTCTTTATCCTGTCCCAACTGCAAGCAGGTGGAGTTTCCGCGAATATCCCCTGCTGTGCTTGTTGGGGTCATCAACGGCAACAAGTTCCTCCTGGTAAGACAGCCCAGCTATGACAGATATGCCATCGTGGCAGGTTTTACCGAGATAGGCGAGACACTTGAAGAAACCGTAAAACGGGAGGTCATGGAGGAGGTTGGTCTCAAGGTCAGGAATATCCGGTATTACAAAAGCCAGCCCTGGGCACTTGCAGGTAATCTCATGGTGGGGTTTTTCTGCGAGGTAGATGGTTCGGATGAATTGGTCATCGATACCACGGAATTGTCAGACGCTGTTTGGTTTAACAGAGAAGATATTCCCCTGGAAGAAGACTATTCAAAAATAAGCCTCACTCACGAAATGATCGCTTTATTCAAAAGTGGGAACCTTTCTCAGCCAGAGTGTTCTATCCCTTAGAGCACGACAAACGCGTTGCTCTTCAGAACGCTATACTTTTATGGTAATAATCTGTTATCTGAGAGTGAGGCATCTATGGACTTTGATGATTATCTGGGCAAGGGCATTCCCAAACTAGGATTTGGCCTCATGCGACTACCCCGCATTGATGGAATGAACAGCCCGGTTGATATGCCTCAGCTAAAGGACATGGTCGATCTTTTCATGGGAGCAGGGTTTACTTATTATGACACCGCCTACGGCTATGAGGACTCCGAAGTCTCTCTCCGAGAGGCTCTAGTTGAGAGATATCCACGCGAGAGCTTTCAATTGGCTACCAAACTTCCGGCCTGGACCTCTGATACGCGCGAGGGTGCCGAGGCGATGTTCTATGAATCGCTTGAGCGCACCGGGGCGGGATACTTTGACTTCTATCTGCTTCATAATATCGGCGCTGCGCGTCGTGCGGTCTTTGACCGGTATGATACCTGGAGCTTCCTGGCAGAGAGAAAGGCTGAAGGACTCATCAGGCACCTCGGTTTCTCTTTGCATGACTCCGCCGAGGTTCTCGATGAGGTACTCACCGAACACCCTGAGACAGAGTTTGTTCAACTGCAACTCAATTATGCGGACTGGGAAAGCCCTTCCGTTCAAGCACGACTTTGTTACGAGACCGCCCTCAGGCATAACAAGCCCATCATTGTTATGGAGCCGGTTAAAGGAGGCAACCTCGTGACCCTGCCTCAGACGGCAGCTGCCGAACTTTCTGCCTGCAATCCAGAGGCTTCGCGTGCTTCTTGGGCTCTTCGCTTCGCCGGGTCTCTTGATGGCATCATCACGGTGCTTTCGGGCATGAGCAACACTGAGCAGATGCGCGACAATATCGCCACCTTCAGAGATTTTATACCGCTTACCTCAGAAGAGCGTGCCGCTCTAGCCAGAGCGGTTGTTGAGATAGAGAAGGTACCCACCGTTCCCTGCACTTCCTGTGGCTACTGCCTGGGAGAATGCCCGGAGAATATCGCCATACCTGGCATATTTGAGACGCTGAATGATCTTACCCTTTATGGAAACAAGGGGAGCGCACAATTCGTCTATTTCTGGGAGACTCAAACGCAGGGTAAGGGCAAGGCCTCAGACTGCATCGCGTGTGGGAACTGTGAGGCGGTCTGTCCACAGGAGATTGCTATCAGTAATGAGCTAGAACACGCCGCAGGAGTATTTGAATAATCCAAGACTTACTCAATTTCAGAAGGCCTGTATATCGTCTTTGTTGATTCGATCGCTTAAGTCAACCTGAAGAGAGATCCGTGTAAGATAATTCTTTGCGTCCATGGAGGTCAGGCCATCCAGCAGGCATTCTTCATAAGCGTTGCCACAAACCTCGAGTTCATTCTCCTCCAGGTATTCAAAAAGATCGGTGTATGCCTTATCAAGCTCGCAATAGCTCTCCTTTATATAGCAGACAACAGAGTATCCCGCGGGTATGACCTCACCGGTAAGGCCTCTGCCCTGCATGAGAAAGTAGAGATGTGAAATAGGGCTCGTGTTGCGATTCTTCAGACTCTCTTGAGAAACAATGAACCCACCAGGACATCCCAGCGGGACGGAGTTCTTCAGTCTGCGATTATAGTATTCCACAATGACGATATCAGAGGCTTCCTGTCTTGAACAATTAACCTCCTTGCTGAGGAAGAGAGGGGTTTCGATCTCCCTCTTGACTACTTTTGGCTGTGTGCATATGGTCTGTGCACCATTCCTCATCTCCGACATTACTCTGGTGCCTTCTCTGAACAGAGACAGTCTGAGCAAGGCAGCTTCACGTAGTGAATCATAGTGCTTGATCTGTTGCTTGAGTAAAGCATCGAGGTCTTCAAAAACAGGCAGAACACTCGCAGGACCTACATCGTCAAAACCGTGCAGTGCGTCCAGCTCATTCAAGCTTTTCCGATTCTTCAGAAACTCCTTGATCCTGTCCAGATTCATGCCCATTTCTGCCAGAACGTTAATGACCATTGCCGTGTCGATTTGTCTTCTTGTGTAGTATCGGTATCCATGGTCCCCGATATGATCAGGGCAGAGAAGGCCGATGCTGTCGTAATAAATGAGCGTCTTTCTGCTGATATTAGCAAGAGTCGCAAAATCGCTGATGGATAAGGCTTCTTCAGTGTTAGCCATAACGATCTCCTTCCAACCAAAACCAGCAGGATCTTTTGTTTGTTGAGTTGCTCTGTCCTGGAGTCGAGCATTGCCTGGGAGCACAGTCTTTGCTACCTCCGAACGTTACGCCGGGACGCTGGGGTCATCGTTCCTGCTTTTTGCTGGCCTGCTCTCCCTTTACCGTACAATCAGACTCCGGGAATCAAAAATTCCTGGGGCTGTTCATCGGAAGAGTAACATATCGCTCT
>JAVBUQ010000088.1:0-8321 GCA_031555185.1 Coriobacteriales bacterium | reverse complement strand
GTTAACAAGCGCATGCAGGGCTTTGCAACAGGCGAGTTTAACTGGGGATGGCAGTGGCATGAAGGACAGCCGAGTGGTGAGTTCCTGGACATTGTCCTGCCTGCCCCCATCCATCAATTTGAGACGATGGACACCTACTTCTTTGGCCAGGAGCGTTTCTTCCTCGGGCCGTCGGGTATGCGTAATTACTTCTGCTATTGTGATAAATCTGTGGATCCTCCAGGCGAGGTACGTCCAAAGGAATGGGTCTGGACACAGATTGCAAAGAATCTCGGCATAGGAGAAAAGTACAACCCCTATCTGATTGATGTTTCCTGGGAAGACTGGGATGACGCTGTTCGTGACCGTATCTATAGGCCCGCCTATGAGCGTTGGGCAGCAGATGCTGACGGCTACCTGGCCTCAATTGGTATCTATCCAAAACCGTGGGAAGAGTTCCTTAAGATGCCGGTTGTGCGTGTGCCCATCTATGAGCCTTTCTATCCCTTTAAAAATGTCATGGAAGCCGGCGGCAGCCCCTTCCTCACTCCCAGCGGCAAAGTTGAATTCTCGTCGTCGTTCCTTGAAAACGTTGACCTGACCAACACACGTTGGCGTGGCCATATGGACTCCATTCCTCGTTGGGAGCCGAGCTACGACAGTACGCCGGTTTACGACGGTTACTATCACGAGGACACCGAGAAGTATCCACTTTCTCTGGTTACTCCGGTGACGGTCTATCGTCAACACTCAAGCAACGACCAGAACCCCTGGCTGCGCGGTGATTGCTACCGACATGCCGTATGGATCAGCCCTGCTGATGCCAAGGCACGTGGCATCAAAGACGGAGATATGACCCTTGTGTACAGTCAGTATGGTGAGGTGTATATCCCTGCCTACGTAACCAACAAGACCATTCCAGGAACAGCAACCATCCATCATGGAACCTGGTATAAGCCCAACACCGAGCGTAACGGCTTAATGCCTTACGGCGTTGACACCAATGGCAACTGCAACATGCTGCTCGGTGACACACATCTGCCACACGCCATTGGTGCTTTGCTCACAGCGGGCCTTGTAGAAGTCAAGAAAGTCGGAGGTGAGTAGACATGACCCAGTACGGTTTCTTTTTTGATCAGAGCCGTTGCTACGGTTGTCAGGCTTGTTCAGTAGCCTGTAAAGACTGGAACAACATAGAACCAGGACCGGAGAAATGGATGAGCATATACGAGTGGGAGACAGGTGTATTCCCTGCTCCACGTATCAACATCCTTGCCTGGGCATGTGGACACTGTGAAAACCCGGTATGCGTACAAGCCTGTGAGCAGGATGCCCTCATTAAAGAGGACACATATGGCGCGGTGCTGGTGGATGCAGAGAAGTGCACGGGCGACAGAAACTGTTTTGCTGCCTGCCCCTATGGGACACCTAAGTTTGCAAACGATGAGCCTGGCACGAAGATGACAAAGTGTAATCTATGCATTGATCGTCTGGCTGCTGGCAACAAGCCTGTTTGTGTGCTTTCCTGCCCCATGCGTGCTTTTGACTTTGGGCCAATCGACGAGCTCAGAGCAAAATATGGCGATAACGCACAGTTATCTGAGATGCCAGATCCTTCTCTTACCAAACCCAACTATGTGCTGAAGCCTCACCGTCCACGTCAGCACTTCGTGCCCATCGATGCTGAAAAGATGGTCGAACTGCAAAAGCAACGTGGTGATCTGGGTACGATCTTTGAGGACAGTAGCGATATCACTACTCCCGTTGATGCCATTATTGGTCGTAATAAACTCATAATGAAAAACGCGACAGCTGCTGAGGTCATGGCGGCCACAAGAAACGACTTGGGTTAACAACTCAGTGTTGCCCTGGGTCTTGGTGCCTTCCAGTCCCAGGGCACTGGGTGTAGGGTAAATACATGACAAGGAGGTGTTTTAGTGTGAACAATAAACTAGTCAAGTATCAGAATCACATTTTGGTTGCCCTGGTGCTTCTCCTGTTTGGAATAACTATCGCAACCAATCAATACAAAATCCCCTCCATTATGACGGGAATCATGGGAGACCTGAGGATAGATGCTATCGCAGCGTCATGGACCATGTCGATCTTTACCTTTGTTGGCATCATTTTGGCTCTCCCAACCGGAGTTCTGGCAAAGAAGTTTGGCCCCAAGAACATGATGCTTGTAGCAGGCGGAATCATGGTGATAGGCGCGGGAATAGGCGCGTTTGCCACAGGAGCAGAGATGCTGATAGTCTCCAGGGGCATTGAGGGTGTGGCTCTGATCTTTGTTACTATCTGCGGGCCTTTGGCGGTACAGAAATATGTTGCGCCAGAGAAGATCGGTTCTGCCACCGGTATCTGGGCGCTCTGGGTTTGTTTAGGGTCGGTAGTAGGCGGAACGTTTACGCCTATGCTGTATGCCGCCACCGGCTTTCAGGGAGTGTGGCTTATCTATGCCGGTGCCACCGTTGTTGCGGCAATTATCCTGGCTCTGTTCATTAAGAGCCCCGGCGTTCCCCTGATGGAAGGCATTGAGGATGCATCTGCCCAGGCACAGGAGCAAACCGCTCCTGTGGAGAAGGTAAGCTATGCGCAGCTCGTCAAGCCTAACACCCTGTTGTTCCTGCTGGGGTTTCTGGTGTTCAATATCGTGCTGCTGGCAATGCTCGCTTTTGCTCCGACCTTCATGCAGATCAACGGTGTTGATCCCACGCTGTCTGGCTTTGTGAGTACGTTACCGATGTTGCTGGCAGTGATCTCCTCTCCTCTGTTTGGCTACCTGCATGACAAGACGGGTAAAACAAGACTACTTATGACCATTACAATGGTTGTTATGGGGCCCTGTGCATTTTTGTTGCTGACCGATGTAGGGCCGCTAATGTGGGTAGCGGCTATCATCATGGGTATGATTGGCCTGGGTGCGCCGGTTATGTTCCTCACTGCGTATGTCAAGGTAATAGGCAGAATGGAACTGATGGCTATAGCCATGGGTTTGATTATGTTGGTCCAAAGCCTTGGACAGTTCCTGGGCACACTGATAACGCCGCTCCTCCTTGGCGCAGAGTTAACCAACTGGTTCAGTACCGGGCTCGTTATCATGATCATCGGTCTTATTGGTACGGTCTGTGTACTCTTTACCCGCTACGATCCAAAAGGTTAGAGCGCTAGAGTACACGATAGACGATGATGGACAATAGGCCACTGACGTAGTTTCAGTACCTGCCACACAACCTCTCCTTGATTCAACAATAGAGCAGGGAGAGGTTGTTTCCTTACAGATAACATTGTTTCACCGTTACTAGTCACACCCCTCTGAGGCGATCAGGGCATTTCGACCCTCACAGCTCGCTATCGCTCGGAGCTGGCTCGAATAGCTTTCACTAGCACAAAAACTTGTAGAAAGCGAGCGGATCTCCTCGCTGCTCGCCAAATCGGTTCTCAACACCCTGACCGCCTCAGAGGCGTGTGACCGGTAGCGTTTCACCTGTGCACTCGTGTCCCTCAGAGGTGCATGTAAGGCGAACTAGGGCACTCTCTCTTGACAACTGAGAAAACTGAATAAGTAGAACAAAGAAACGGACTTCCTTACAATCGTGATCGACCAAGAAAACGATGAAGAAAGGAAGTCCGGAAAGGCAGACTATCACACCTGGCACTGATTACGTCATCGCAAAGAAGCTTGTTCTTTTGCGCTTTTGCGTACAAACATCTATACTATGAAAAGCTTCACTCGATATTCTTTCTTCCTCGCATTCATGATTATGCAGATAAAAGTAGCTCTTGTAAGGCTACTAGCACGTCGCCGCGGCGCGTGACCCCAAAATATGTTGGAGAACAATTTGACTTTATCATTTCGAGACCTCGGTCTTTCCGAGGCAACCCTTTCTGCTGTAAAGCAGCAAGGGTTCACGACCCCTACCCCCGTACAAGAACAGGCAATTCCTTTTGCGCTTGCAGGCAGAGATATTGTTGCGGCTGCCAAGACGGGTACGGGCAAGACCGCTGCCTTCGCTTTGCCTATTATTGAGAGAGTTGGTCGCTCCAAGCGGCCTTGCAGGCCAAAGGCGCTTATCGTAAGTCCTACACGAGAGCTTGCGCAACAGATTGAACGTGCCTGCTTTGCTCTTTCGAAGAACACGCGGCATCGTGTTCTCTCCGTTATTGGCGGAACCTCATATGCAAATCAGCTCAGCAAACTCAAACGTGGTGTAGACATCCTCGTTGCAACACCAGGAAGACTGTTTGACTTGATGGGACGCAACGATGTTGTTTTGAGTGATGTTGAAGTGCTCGTTCTTGACGAGGCAGACCGCATGCTCGATATGGGCTTTTGGCCCACGGTAAAGAAGATCGTGGCTGCAACTCCAGACAAACGACAGACCTTGCTCTTTTCTGCGACCCTCGACAGGAAGATCATGCAGGATGTCAACTTGATCCTTAACGACCCCGTGTTTATCGAGATAGCCCATCGGGGAGAAACAGCGGATGCTGTTGACCAGTACATTATGCCTACCTCTCATATTGAGAAACCCCGTCTGCTTCGTGCAGTACTTGAAGACAAAGGTGCCGAACGTATCATTGTGTTCACGCGCACCAAAAGCCGCTCCGACGCTTGTACGCGACAGCTCTGTAAAGCAGGATTCAGAGCAGAGTCTATTCACTCCAATAAGTCGCAGGCGCAGCGCAAGCGTGCTCTCGATAACTTCAGCAGAGGTAAGATCAATATCCTCGTTGCAACCGATGTGCTTGCGCGTGGTATTGACGTTTCACAGGTCGAACATGTCATCAATTATGATCTTCCCGATTCTCCCGAGGACTACGTCCATCGTATCGGAAGAACCGGTCGCGCTGGCCATACGGGTAATGCTATTTCTTTCGTGAGCCCCGATACCAAAGGCAACTTACAGGATATTGAAAAACTTATTGGCGAGGAGATCCCCTCACTCACCATCGAAGGTTATGACAATTCTGAGGCGGTAGAGGCCTTTGCCAGGCAGCGTTCCTCAAACTCAAAGAAGCGTACGGTTGCCTCGTTCTCGCGAGATGTGAGACCTGGCAGACACGGACGGAGCAATAAGCCTCATGGCCAGAGCCGTAAACCCGGCAATCAGGCAAACAGAAAGCCGCATCGTTCCTCCCAAACAGTTCGCGCAAGCGCTTAGCGCGGGCTTGCGCACTTAGCGCGATCATGAACACCAGGTGCAAGCTTGCGCATAAGGCGCGGGCCTGCGCATCAGGCGCAGACATGAGCACTGGGTGCACGCTGCTCACCATGAACAAGCGTGCACGCCTTACCTTGGCTTGCGCGCCTGGCCCTGACTTGCGAGCCTGGTGCGCATATGAACAACCTGTTATCTCGTTGGGCTGGCTGCCTTTGCGATTTTGGAGGTTATGTAGGAGATTATCAGGTCGATAATACCCTTTACAATAAGCAGGACTCCCAGAATGATCATAAAGGTTGCAGTAGCTCCAAACGGATCTATGATAATGACAATGCCGCCCACAATAAGAAGCACACTGATGATTACCATCACAATCCAGGCGCTTCCTCCAAAGGTTCTGAGCCCTACCGAGCGAAACGCGTTGACGAGTCCACTGAAAACCAGGATCGCCCCAAAGATTATGGCAAACAAACCTGCAACTGCATCGGGGAAGATAAAGAAGACGATAGCTATGATCAAGAAGAACAATCCAACAAGGAGCGATCCCTGGCCCCTTGTCTTGTCTTTTCTTCCTCGAAAATAGGAAACGAGTGACGCTATCCCCGAAACAGCAATACAGGCTGCAAGGATGTACACCACAATTACAGCGGTAACCTCCGGCCAGATTATCAACAACAGCCCCAAAAGAAGAGAGAGTACGGCTTGAACGATCATGTTTGAAGCTACGTTCTTAGCAAAATTCTGCATTTCCAACTCCTTATAAAGTGAGCGCGGTTATTCAATATACCGAAATGCCTTACACTCCCAAACCACCGACTTTACAGCTCTCGGTTAGTATACCCACTTGAGGCAGCATAATAGAAAATCACCTGCGAGCGTTTAGGAGCCGTTACAGGCCACGCCCCTCTGCCGCAGTATCTAGGAGTGTTTATTGGATGCGCCGTTCCGGCGACTGCCGCCTGACTTTTCTTCTGGAAGTTCTCTGCCCTTGGTTTCTACGCCAAAAACGCCCACAATGATAGCTACAAGAATGAACACGACCGTAAGTACAACAAAAACCAGTTGAAATCCATTCTCCTGACCAAAAAAGGCATATACTACAGGCACTATCATGGGAGCAATAAACGCTCCTATCCTTCCGACGGCAGAGGCTGCACCAGCACCCGCACCTCTGATCCCCGTGGGATACAGCTCAGGCGTGTAGGAATATACACAGCCCCAGGTTCCGAGAGCAAAGAAGTACAGCAGACAACCGGACAGAAGAACAAAAGGCAAACTTCCTGCACTACCAAAAAACCAGGCAGAGGCAGCCGTGCCTGAAAGGAAGATCGTCAGCACAGGTTTTCTGCCAATCTTCTCAATCAGAAAAGCCGCTGTGATATAACCCGGCACTTGCGCCAAACACATGATTAAGGTGAACTCAAAACTCTTTACCAGCTCATATCCCTGGGCTACCAGAAAACTCGGTGTCCAGAGCACAAATCCGTAGTATCCCAGATTGACGCCAAACCACAGCACCCACAAAACCACAGTAGAACGTCGATACTCTCTGGACCACAGCCTTGCGAATGCATTAGCAGGAGGCTGTTGCGAGGACGCGTGGTGTGAAGATATCTGAGAAGGAGCGGGCTGTACCTGCTCCTTAACGGGTGTTATTGTTGTTTCTTCCGTTATCATTTTCGATGTTTTGAGGGTTTGCTCAACAGATTGCCCCGCACCTGTCTCCAACCCGGCCTTCAAACTCACCTCTGCTACTGCGCTCGCCTCTGCGGCTGCGCCTGCTTCTGCTACTGCGCCTGCCTCTGCTGCTGCACCCGCTTCTGATCCTGCCCCGGTGCTTTCCTCTGCACCGGCACCTGCTCCCGCTTTTGCGCCTGCTTCTGCTACTGCGCTCGCCTCTGCTACTGTGTTTGCCTCTGCTACTGCACCCGCTTTTGCGCCTGCCTCCCTTTCCATCTTACGTACAATCGCGTCTGCCTCCTCAGATCTTCCCGCTTGTTCCAGGTATCGAGGAGACTCTGGTATGAGAAAACGCAGCAAGGCAGCAAACAATGCAGGAACAGCTCCGATAAAGAATGCTACACGCCAGCCATACAAAGGAATGGCGAGATATGCCACCAGTGCGGCGAGGATCCATCCCCATGCCCAAAAACTCTCAACGATAACGACGTTTCTTCCTCGGTTCTTCAGCGAGGAGAACTCGCTTGCCATCGTTGTTACTACCGGGAGCTCACCTCCAAGGCCAATGCCGGTAAGGAAACGCGCAAAAAGCAGGAGCTCATAATTGGGAGCAAAACCACAGAGCGCACTGCCGAGACTGAAGACTAGCAAGGTCACCAGCACAACGGTTCGTCTGCCCCACTTGTCCGCGGCAAACCCGGAAACAAGGGCACCCAACATCATACCCAACACTCCGGAACTGCCAAGGAGACTGAGTTGCATCGGGTCGAGTTGCCAGTCCAGACCAATGGAGGCGATAACCCCACTCACCATTCCCTGGTCCATTGCATCAAACATAAGACCCAGTCCAGCAATAAAAATGACTTTTCGCAGCAAAGGCGTTGCCGGAAGACGGTCCAAGCGTTCAGATATGCTCATGTGATGCCTCTCGGAGTAAGAGCAGGGGACACAGAAAAAACATAGTACCAGACAACGGCACCTCGCCTGTAAATCAAGTTACAGCACACCACCTCGCTGGGGCTCAATCCTCAGCGGATGTTCTATGACAGGATGGTTCTCCTTACGTAACCAAGAGTTTTTTTTCAGGTTTTTGGCAGTGCCACTTTGGGAGTGTGATAGCAACCGTTTGACCGTACAATCGGGCCGTTTGCTGCCGCTTGATTTTAGTACAATACCATTTGTCAAAAATTGTGTCATTTCGCTTGCGTTTCGTGTGCCTTTTCGGTTTTATGGAATATCATGCGCACTATAGCAGGAAGCGTAATGCAGCCGATCTTTTTGCTAAGCTCGGCTGGGGGCACAGCCGCTTCGGGGCGCATCCGAAGAAATACTCACATCTTCCGTGACATCCGCAGAGAGGAGCACGACATGGAAACGATGGATCTGTCAGCAAGTAAGGCTAAGAACAAGGGGGTGACAGAAGAGGTTGCCGCCAGGGCAGGAGTCAACTTAAAGGACTGCTACCAATGCGGCAAATGCAGCGCAGGCTGCCCAGTG
>JAVBUQ010000071.1:0-2915 GCA_031555185.1 Coriobacteriales bacterium | reverse complement strand
AAAAACCTTTGCTCCGGAGCATTTCCGGAGTAATATCCTCTACTCGTTTCAGTCGTAGATCGGGCGTCAACAGTTCCATGATTTCTCTATTCTCAACACACTCGTTCTGACCTCAGTATCCGCGCAATGGTAGGTCAACAGTTCCATAATTACTCTATTCCAAACACGCTGTTGTATACTGCCTTGGCTTCCTCAAATTCTTCGCTGGTCACACAGAAGGTATGGTAGCCCTCTTTTGAAGTAAGAACATAATAGTAATAGTCGGTCTCGCTTGGATGAGCAGCGGCCTCGATTGATTCAATACTAGGCGAACAGATAGGCCCGGCAGGCAACTGGTCAACCTTGTAGGTGTTGTAAGGGCTGTCCACCTCAAGATCCTGGTAACTGACCTCTGTGCCCGTAAAGTCGGGTCCGAGGGCATAGATGACGGTTGCATCGATCTGCAGTCTCATGCCATCACGAAGTCGATTGTAGATGACTGAAGCTATCAGAGGCCGCTCCTCAGATACGGCGGTCTCTCTTTCGATGAGCGATGCCATCGTGACAATATCATAAAGATTCATTCCATGCTCCTCGGCATAGGTAAGATCTAAATCGCTTGTCTCAATAGCAAATTGATCCAGTAATACCCGTATCACATAGTCTGCACTTGACCCTGTGGGGATGTTGTAGGTCTTGGGATATAAGAAACCCTCCATAGAGTTGTTATACACCCCCTCCAGGAAGGGATAGTCCGCTACATACTCAGATGCCGCATACGCTTTAGCCAGAAAATCAGAGGTTGGGATGCCACATGCGGCTTCAACTGCCTCAGCAGTCTGCTCCACCGTAAGGCCTTCGGGGACGGTAAGGGCGTTGCCATTTACTACCGGTCCGGCAACCAACATATTGATCAGCGTGTTGGTATCCATGAGTGTTTCAAGCTCATACGTACCCGGTTTTAGACTCTGCTCGGCACTCATATTCTGCACATCTTTAATAAAAGCCTGCGTGTCGCTGATAACATCAGCGTTCTTGAGTATGTTTGCTATCTCGTTGGTGGATGCTCCCTCTGGAATGGTCACGGTAACGGCGATCCCCGGCTGGGCGCCACCCTCCTGTGCAGGAAGGTGCGTAACCGCATATATTATGCCTATCGCCGCTGCAACCAGCACGATAATGAGAGGGATAATGATGAGTAATGTCTTTCTTTTTGAATGACGGGCGCGGCCGGTCTCAAGCACGGCATCATGGTGCTTAAAGGCATGTGGAGAAGCAGAGCGCGCGGCACTGCGGCTCGTTCCGTGGCTACGGTGCCAGCGGTCCGACCTACCAGACTGTTGCTGCCCATCGGTTGGCTTCTCACTCATATGCAATCTACTGGTAGCGGGTTTTTCGGCAGTTGAAGAAACTTCCGGTTTGGTGCGGGAATGCTTACCGCGATATGCTGTCATTACCAATAATCCTTGTCTAGTACAGTTAAAAGAGCTTGTCTACCTGTGGAAGTTGCTTACCTCATCCGTCGCATACATACATACAAGGTTCGAACCAACAGGACTTGATGTCTGCCTGTGGAAGTTGCTTACCTCATCCGTCGCACAGGAAACCTGCGGCTAAAAGCACTTGAGCAGTACCTTCAGTAGAAATCTGTTTAAACCTGAGGTGATGCAGGCAGGTGGATCTCTACTGCATCTCCCTGAGTCTATTCCTGAAGAGAGGGCCTCCTGTCAAGCCATGTCTGCAATAGTATGCCGGCAGCTATTTTATCAGTTCTCCCGCGCATTTCTCTTTCGTTGTAACCCATCTGTCTCAGAACTTTTTTTGCTTCGACACTCGTGAGGCGTTCATCTACAAACTCTATGGGTACTTTATAAAGGTCTTCCAGGCGTTTTGCCTGAGTGCGGATTCGGGCAGCCTGCGCATGCTCAGTACCATCAAGCGAAACAGGCAAGCCTATTACAAGGCGATCAACAGCATAATCCTCGAGTATCCGTTTAAAGGAGGGTGCGTTTTCCAGAACTTCGCATGTGGGCAGAACACTCACAGGATGCGAGATCTTGAGTTCTGGATCGCTCACCGCAATCCCGGTACGCTTCTCACCCAGATCGAGGGCCATGACACTCATTGATTAGTGCTCCAGCAGCATGCGTGCCTTTGCAAGAGCGGTGTCCAGGCCTTGGGGATCCTTTCCACCTGCCTGAGCCATGGAGGGTTTACCGCCTCCCCTGCCGCCGATGAGCGGAGCGAGCTCGCGAATCAGCGCTCCCGCGTCAAAACCTGCCGCAACCGCCTGGTTTGTGGCTGCTGCCAGTAGAGAAGGTGCGCCATTCTCTCCCAGGCTGCCAACCACAACCGCAGAATTATCACCGATCTTTTGACGTAGAAAATCTGCTGTCTCTCGCAGCTGTCCACCACCGAGTCCGTCCAAACGAACGACAAGGAGCTGATATCCCTGCTCGCCACCGATCTGAACGACCTTATCAAGATGTCCCGACAATTCGTCGGTGGCAGCGCCCGCCTTAAGACGGACAAGCTCAGCCTCTATCTCTCTTATATGTTTGAGCTGATTCTCGATCTTTGTGGACACTTCGTGGGGTGTGGTCTTGAGCAGCAAAGCCGCTTTACGTAGTTCGGTTTCTGCATGCTTATACCGTTCAAGAGCATCAAAAGAGGTTACGGCCTCTATCCGTCGCAGGCTGGCACCTATGGATGACTCGCTCACTATCTTGAGTAGCCCGATTTTTGCTGTATGAGAAACATGCGTGCCTCCGCATAACTCACGGGAGTTAGGACCTGCTTCAAGCACGCGTACCCGCTCTCCATATTTCTCTCCAAAGAGCGCTGTCACGCCACTGGCCCGTGCCTCGTCGAGAGAGGTTTCAAACGAGTCCACCGTGCTGTCTTCCATAATCAGGGTATTAACCAACTGCTCAACG